>JAIEOW010000100.1 GCA_019750095.1 Phycisphaerales bacterium | reverse complement strand
TCGGCAACGGCGCCATGGCCAAGTACGACGAGTTCAGCGCGATTATCTGGCCCGACGAGATCGCCCGCTTCGAACGCATGACTCGCGGCAACTTCCGTGGCGTGGGCGTCCAGATCCAGCTCGACGAAGAGTCGCAGATGATCAAGGTCGTCACGCCCCTCGAAGGCACCCCGGCCCAGCGCGCCGGCATCCGCGCCGGCGACCTCATCAAGAAGATCGACGGCCAGTCCGCCGTCGGTATCTCGCTGAACCAAGCCGTTGACCTCATCACCGGCCCCGTCGATTCCGGCGTGACCATCACCATGGAGCGCAAGAGCGGCGACGACCCCGACGGCAAGCAGATCACCCAGGACATCGACTTCAAGCTCGCACGAGCCATCATCCCCCTCGCCAGCGTCAAGGGCTGGAAGCGCGTCGGCGCCAAGGAAGATGACTGGGACTATTTCATCGATCCCGCCAACCGCATCGGTTACGTGCGTCTTCTGCAGTTCACCGAGGACACCACCAAGGACCTCCGCAACGCCGTCAATCAGATGCGCGCAGCCCAGGGTGGCGGCGCCATCAACGGGTTGATCCTCGACCTCCGCTACAACCCGGGCGGCCTGCTCACCGAAGCCGTCAGCGTCTCCAACTCCTTCATCGACAAGGGTCTCATCGTCTCCACCCGCGGCCCGCGCGTCGCAGGCGAAGAGAAACAAGCCACGCCCGGCAATGTCCTCCTCAAGGACGTCCCCATGGTCGTCCTCATCAACGAGGGCTCCGCGTCCGCGAGCGAGATTGTTTCCGGGGCCATCCGTCACTACGCCGACGTCGGCGAACTCAGAGCCGTGGTCATCGGCCAGCGATCCTTCGGCAAGGGCAGCGTCCAGAACGTCTGGCCCATCGCTCAACGGGCACAGATGAAACTCACCACGCAGTACTACTACCTGCCCGACGGCCGACGCCTCCACCGCACCCCGGGTGCCACCGTCTGGGGCGTCGATCCCCACCTGAAAGTCGACACGCTGCTGGAGACTGACTCCGAAGCCCTCCGCCTCCGCCAGGATGCCGACGTCCTCCCGATTGACCAAAAGGGTGAGGTCGTTGTCGATTCCAAAACCCCGCGGCCCGATCCGAACAAGCTGCTGACCGATGGGTTGGACATCCAGCTCCAGACAGCCCTCGCCGTGCTCCAGTCCCAGGCCATCAAGGGTCAGGCCTTGGCTACCCAGCCGCGCGAGCCGCAAAGAACCCCAAACTGACACGAACGCTCAAACTGACCGCATTCCAAACCCGCCCCGAAGCACCCGCTTCGGGGCGGCGTTCGTATGGTCGAGAGTCACTTTTCGGAAGTTCGGCAGGACCCTGACCCACGCCCGAACCCCGAGATGCTCCTAGAATCTCCCGCTTCCAGAAAAAGACACTGGGCGGAGTTCGTTCGGATCGTCCCCCGGTCGACGATGAACCCGCCCCCGAAGGACCACCATGGCCCAGACTGCCGCTCCTGCCGCCCCGTCATCAACCAGCACCCGTCGCGGCGTCTCCGCCGATCTTCCCGACGCGACGCTGAGCAAGTGGCTCCGCGACATGTTCCTGATCCGCGAGTTTGAGGTGCGTTGCGCCCAGGCCTATCAGCAGGCCAAGATCGGCGGATTCTGCCACCTGTACATCGGGCAAGAAGCATGCGCCGTCGGCACCATCGGTGCGGTGAACCACGACGATCCCATCGTAACGGCCTATCGCGACCACGGACATGCTCTGGCTCGCGGCATGGATCCTGGCGCCTGCATGGCCGAGATGTTCGGCAAAAGCACCGGCTGTGCCAAGGGCAAGGGCGGATCGATGCACATGTTCGATCGCCCGAACTGGCTCTTTGGCGGTCACGGCATCGTCGGCGCTCAGACCGCGCTCGGTACGGGACTGGCCTTTGCCGCTCGCTATGAGTGGGAAGTGCTGGGCAAGGGCGTGAACCATCCCGACGGCCGCCCCGCCACGCTGGACGAGAACGCTCCGGCGAAGAAGAAAGTCTCGCTGTGTTATCTGGGCGACGGCGCGCTCAACCAGGGGTGCCTCCACGAAGCGATGAACCTCGCCGGGCTGTACAGCCTGCCGGTGATCTTCATCGTCGAGAACAACCGCTATTCCATGGGCACCGCCATCGAACGCGGCACGACCATGGCCCACAACCTGCTCGCCAAGGGTGCGGCGTACGGCATCGACTCGCTGAAGATCAACGAAGAAGAGGGCTTGGACATCCTTCGTTTGTACGACAAGTTCAAGCCCTTTGCCGACGAGTGCCGCGCCAAGCAGCGCCCGGGCTTCGTTGATCTGCACACCTATCGGTATCAGGGCCACTCAATGAGCGACCCGCAGAAGTACCGCACCAAGGAAGAAGTCGAAGCGGTGAAGCAGAAGGACTCGATCGACCAGCTCGTGCTGCACCTGATGAACGAGCGCAAGTGCATGACCGAGGCGCAGTTCCTGGCGATGCAGCGCGAAGTGAAGGATCTGGTTGCCAAAGCGATGACCTTCGCCGAGGAGAGCCCGATCCCGGATGTGGATGCGGAGCTGTACAGCGACGTGTACTCGAACATCGAGGCGAACCTGTCGCCGACGCGTGAGTATGTGCATGGTGCGAAGAACCCGCTGCTGTGAGCGGACTCTGCTTCATGACGACCCTCCTCGCCCAGCAAGGCCAGTTCGCCCAGTTCTCGATCACGTACTGCTGCCTGCTCCCGGCGGGCATGGCCGCGGCGCTCGGCATTGTCTATTTCGCGATTCGCTTCTTTGTCCAGCGCGGCGAGAACCGCGATTGAGTCGCGCTGGCGCTCAGCCCGTCGGGCTGAGCGTTGGCGATGCAAGATCAACGTTGAAGCCCATCTGCGCCGCGACCACGATCATCGCGCCATAGGCGAGCCAGCCGATGAACACCGCCCAGTAGAACGCCTTTGAGTTCTCGTCTTCATTGAAAAAGATGTTGAACACAAACTGTGAAATGCCATTGATGAATGGCACGATCATCAGAATGCCCCAGATCATCTGGTCGTTCTTGAAGGCCACCACCAGATTGGCGACCCACGCGATGAGACTGGCCAGCGAGAGAATGATGATCGCCCCCAGGACGCCGCCCGGACCGGCGAACACCAGCAGCGACACCAGCGTCATCACGATCGACATCACGCCGAAGATCTTCCAGAACCCGGGCCCGCTCGAACCCGCGTAGGGGTTCTTGTACTTGCCCGGTTTGAACTTCGGCTCCTTCTTTTCCTTCTCCACGACCACGGCGGTCTTGAGAGCCTTGCCCGTCTGCGTGTTGAAGCCGCACCGCGTGCAGATCACCCCGCCCTGAGGCATGATCGATCCACACTGCTCGCACTTGCCCGCTTTGAGCATGGGCGATTGCGAGATCAGGTCGTTCAGCATCGACCCCTCATCCCCCCGCGGCACCGCGCTGGCGGAAACCGACGCAGATTTGGTCGCGCCGGCACTCTTCGGGCTTGAGGTTGCTTTCTTCAGGTTCTCGACGTGCTTCTCCTGGCACTCGCCGATGCAGGTGTAGCGACCGGAAGCGTCCTTGACGCGCGGCTTGCCCGCGACGTCCTTGCCGCACACGACACACAGCTTGTTGGACGATTCGGTCCCGGGCATGCGAAGCACCATGTGATAGAGAGTGATCCCAAACCCAAACGCAACGCTCACAGCGTACGACATTTTGGCCCCGCTGCCAAGGTGCCTGTCCGGGGAAATCCGCAACCGCAAACGACGCGAAAGCACGTCTTCGCCCCCCCCGGAACTCAGGAAAACCCAAGCCCGGACACCTATCATCCAAGCTTTGGCCATCCAAGCAGAGCCCGTACCCACAAGCAAAGCGCCATGATCGCCACCACCGACCCCACGACGTCCCACCTGATCGCCCCCGGCACCCGCGAGATCCAGTTTCGCGAAGCCCTGCGCGAGGCCATGAGCCAGGAGATGCGCCGCGACCCGCGCATCTTCCTCATGGGCGAGGAAGTCGCCCAGTACAACGGCGCTTACAAGATCAGCCAGGGCATGCTCGACGAGTTCGGACCCAAGCGCATCATCGACGCCCCGATCAGCGAGAACGGCTTTGCCGGGCTCGCCGTGGGTGCCGCGATGTACGGCCTGCGCCCCATCATCGAGTTCATGTCGTGGTCGTTCTCGCTGGTCGCCGCGGATCAGATCCTGAACAACGTGCCGAAAATGCTCTACATGTCCGGCGGCCAGTGGGGTTGCCCGGTCGTCTTCCGCGGCAACAACGGCGCGGGCGGCCAGCTCGGCTCCACCCACTCCTGGACCGTCGAGGCCATGTACGCCAACGTGCCGGGTCTCAAGATCGCCATTCCCTCCTGTGCGGCGGACGCCAAGGGCCTGCTCACCACGGCGATCCGCGACTCGGACCCGGTGTTCAACCTCGAATCCGAACGCATGCTCAGCGACAAGGGCCCGGTTCCCGAAGGCGATTACGCGATTCCCTTCGGCGTCGCCGCCCTCCGCCGCGGCACGTGGAGCGGCGAACGCAACAGCGATTGCACGCTGGTGAGCTTTGGCCGACCGGTGAACTTCTGCATCGAGGCGGCGGACGAACTCGCCAAGGACGGAATCGTCTGCGACGTGCTGGACATGCGCACCGTTCGCCCGCTGGACATCGGCTCGATCATCGATAGCGTGAAGCGCACGAACCGGATCGTGGTCGTGGACCAGTGCTGGCCGTTCGCTTCGATCGCCACCGAGGTCATCACGCAGGTGTGCGAGAAGGGCTTCGACTATCTGGATCATCAGCCGCTGCGAGTGAATACGGAAGACGTGCCGACGCCGTATGCGAAGAATCTGGAGGCGGAGTACTTGCCGCACAAGGGGAAGATCATGGCGGCAGTGCGGAAGTCGCTGGGTCGCTAAGGAGACGCTGCATGGATGCCAAAGCGATTCGAACATTCATTGAAGAGCATCCCGGCGGGATCGCCGTGCTCATGATCGATGGCACCGTGTACCGAGTTCCGGGCAGAGATTGGCTTTGGCTCACACCGGACTTTTCCGGCGCAACGACCAAGTCGCCAAGACCCGCCACTTCGTTCTACTTGTTCGATGAAGACGCCGGCCATCTCCGGCTGGTCAACTCGATGCTCGTCAAGGAGCTTCAACCCTTGAAGTCGAACGGAAACAAGAAGGGCAAGGGGCGGCGAAAGTCGGCGTAAGCATGCGGCGCACACCTCAGCCAACTCCCGAGACGTGTATTTCGGCACGCCGTGCGTATGCGGAAGTGCTGCGCCATTTTTCATCTGGCCTGCTCACAAACGATCAGTACGACGACAAATCGCACGCGATCCCGGGCTTTTTCCAGTGCGAAGCATGTTGGCAGGTCTGGTGTGCGGCTTGGTATTACTACGACGACGTCTTCACTCGCAAGTTGAAGGGCAAGCACCAGCTCTCGAAGGAAACGCGTCGCGATTTCGCACGCTACATTGTCTTCCTGCGATCAGACTGCCATCCAGTCGAGCCAACAGCAGAGCAAGTCGCGAGTCGGCGAAAGGGTTTCAATGTGTTGCTCGGTGCAGCCCTCGTAATCGTCGCCGCCCTTGTGGCCACCGCGATCGTGAACTTCAACCTTGCTTTGGCAATCATTGCAGGGATGGCTCTGCTGTACGTACTGGCGTGTGCCATCCTTCGACTGTACTTCGACGCAGTCCGCTGGCTCTTCGGAGCGAAACCCATCGAACGAACGCCTCAGCAAGCGATCTGGCCCTTTGCGAACGAATCGGACTACTGCGCTGCTCTTCAGACCGCAGGATATCTTGGACGATCAGGAAAGTAACTCATGCCCATCGAAATGAAAATGCCCCGTCTCTCCGACACCATGGAACAGGGCACCGTCGTGCGCTGGGCCGTCAAGCCGGGGCAGAAAGTCCGGTCCGGGGATGTCGTTGCCGACATCGAGACGGACAAGGCGACGATGGAACTGCAGACCTTTGACGACGGCACGGTTGCTGAACTCGCCGTCGCAGAGGGCACAACCGTGAAGGTCGGCACGATCATCATGCGCCTGGCCGAGCAGGGCGAGAGCGTGGACGCGGTGAAGGGCATGGCCAGTGCGCCGGCGGCTGCTCAAGCGTCCGCACCAGCGGCTTCGAAGCAAGCGGTCGGCTCCTCGGCTCCGGCTGTGGTCGAACGCCATGGCGTCATCGCCACCATTCCAGCACCAGCGACGAGCAACGGCTCCCACGCCCCAGCCGGTGATCGCGTCTTCGCCTCACCCCTGGCCCGCAAGATCGCGGCAGAGAACAATGTCGATCTGGGCAGCGTCTCCGGCTCCGGCCCGTCCGGCCGCATCATCCGCAAGGATGTCGAGGCGGCCCTGAGCGGTCCTGCTCTCCAGAACCGGGGTTCGCAGCAGACCATCGTCAAGGGTCCGCAGGCCGCCCCGCGCATGACTCCCGCCCCGATGCCGATGGCCGGTGCTCAGCTCACATCGCGCTCCATCGCTCTCTCCAACATGCGTGGCACGATCGCCAAGCGGCTCGTGCAGAGCAAGCAGACAATCCCGCACTATCAGGTGACCATCGCCGTGCGGATGGATGCGTTGCTGGAGCTCCGCTCGCAGCTCAACGAGCAGCTCGCGGGTCAGGGCGTGAAGCTGAGCGTCAACGACTTCCTCGTTCGTGCGTGCGCCCTCGCCATGCACAGCCACCCGCACGTGAACAGCCGATGGAACGATGCCGGGCCGAGTGTTGATCTCGTCGGCGATGTCAACATCGGGGTCGCGATCGCTCTGCCGCTAAATGAGCGCGGCGAGGGCGGCGGGCTCGTCGTCGCCACACTCCGCAGCGCCGACCGGATCGGGCTTCGTCAGATCTCCAGCGAATCCAAGCGCCTCGCCGACAAGGCCCGCGGCAAGGGGCTCAGCATCGACGAGATGTCCGATTCGACGTTCACCATCAGCAACCTCGGCATGTTCGGCGTCGAGCACTTCACGGCGATCATCAACCCGCCCAACGCCGCCATCCTCGCCGTCGGCGCGGCGATCGAACAGCCCGTCGTCAAGACCGACCCCAAGACGGGCGAAAAGTCGATCGGCATCGGCCACATCATGCAGATGACGATGTCGAGCGATCACCGCATCATCGATGGTGCCATGGCCGCCCAGTATCTCGCGACGGTGCGCGAACTGCTGGAGAAGCCGGCGACGCTGCTGGTGTGAGTGCGTTGGAAGTCGGCATTCGGGATTCGGCAACCGGCATTCGGAAAGCAACGAGGTGCGCTTCGCATCTCCAATTCCCGAATGCCGAATGCCCGTTGCCGAATGCCGCCGCCCGAATCGCCGATTCGTGACACATGCAGCACCCCGAGCCGCAATCTCCACCGCCGATCACCCCAGCCCACATCATCGTGACGGTGCTCATCCTGATCGCTCTCGGCCTGACACTCGCCCTCTTCATGGTTCCAGGAACCAGTCCCTGGTTCTGGCCGATCGCGGTGGCCCTGGCGGTGGTGGGCGTTGCGGCGATGGTTGTGCCGATCAAGCCGAGGACGCCGTGAGCATGTCCACCTCCGCGCGGCTCGCGGTGGATAACTCCCGGTTTCCTTGGGAGTTTCTGCTCCATCATCCCGAACTCGATGTCATCCTTCTCGCCACACCAAAGGTCGGATGCTCGACAATAAAACGCTGGATGATTGCTCGATTTGCACCCAACGCCGAGAGCGAACCGGGGTTCGACATCCATCGCTTTGCGCACACCCATTTCGGCATGCACCGATTCGAGCAACATGCTCGCGATCAAGTGCTTGCCCAGCGGCCAGTCGTCGCGTTCGTGCGGTCACCCGCAGAGCGGCTGCGCTCGGCATTCATCGACAAGTTCGTCCGGCCCGCCCCGGACCAACTCTTCGAAGCGGCGATCGACGTACTCGCTGCTCTTGGTCGATCGCCGAACGAAGGACTGAGTTTCAAGGAGTTCGTTCGCCATGTCGTTTCCGCCGACCCGATGACTCTGGACGCGCACTGGCGCCCGCAATCCACATTTCTGCTTGCAACTCGCCCGGCGGTCGTGCGTCCGATCGAGCAACTCTCCGACTTTCTGCGCTCGCTTGCACCAGGTGCAGACCTCCCAACTGAGCCCATGAACATCACGCGGAAGGAACCAAACGGCGAGGCTTCCTCCGCCGATGCTCGCTCGACCGATCTCCATGGTCGCGACCTACGACCAGTTCTCGCCGACCTCATCGATGAGGCCGTCATCGCATCAATCGCGTCGTTCGATCAGCTCGCCAACGACATCGCCCGCGGCGGGTCATGGTGCCCATCCAAGTCCGGTCATATCGCAGACGAAGTTCCTCGTGCGTAGACTCGGTCCGCGTGCCCGACTCTTCGCACCAGTCCCTCTCACTCCAAGGCCTCCAAGACGCCGCCGCCGCGCTCGCCGCGTTCATCGCCGACCCGGCCAACGCCCAGCGCATAGATCGCGTCAGCACCCTCATCGCCGACCGGTTCCTCGCCGGCCACAAAGTCCTCATCTGCGGCAACGGCGGCTCCTCCGCCGATGCCATGCACTTTGCCGAGGAGCTCACCGGTCGCTTCCGCAAAGAGCGGCCGCCCCTGCCCGCCATCGCCTGCACCGATGCCGGACACATCACCTGCGTCGCCAATGACTATGGCTATGAGCACGTCTTCTCCCGATGGGTTCTGGCACTCGCCAAGCCCGGCGACGTGCTCATCGTGCTGACCACCAGCGGCAACAGCACCAACATCGCCGCCGCGGTTCAGGCGGCCAAGTCGGCGGACGTGACCACCGTCGCCTTGCTGGGCAAGACCGGCGGCACGCTCAAAGGCATCTGCGACCACGAGTGGATCATGCCCGGCGCACACGCCGACCGGATTCAGGAACTGCACATGCTCGTGCTCCACCTGATCATCGAGGGGATCGAGCGCCGGATGTTCCCGCAGCTTTGGGCCGACTGAGCGCATTGTGGCCATCTCCAGCCCTACCAATCGCTGCCAAAGCGGATCTCGCCGACCCCGGCGGGCGACCCAAAGAGCCCTCCCGGGCCCCCACAAAACCACCCCAGCCGCGCTTGCCGATCCGGCGTATCGGCCTACACTGACGATCCTGACAGAATGTCGGGGCGGTAGCTCAGTTGGTAGAGCGCGTCGTTCGCAATGACGAGGTCGGGAGTTCGACTCTCCTCCGCTCCATTCCCTGGTTCTCTCGCTGTTCGGCCGGCTCGCGGGCAAGTTCCCTCCGCGTGCGCCGGATCAGGCCATGCCCGAGAGGCGACCCCAAAACCTGCCCGCCCGTCGCCGACCTCGCCTGCACGGCGACCGTCGCGATCTTTAGCACACACCATTCGTCATGGCCGATCCGAGTGCCGATCAGATCGCTTTGCAAGAAAGAGCCCGACCGGCAACAAATACGCCGGTCGGGCTCAGGAGGTCGCACGCTTGGTGAACGAATGCGTGCGGTGGTCGGTGTTCAGTTCTCAGGTTTCAGCACCCACGCCGTTGCGTCGGCGTGTGCTTATCGATAGCAGGCCGCGAACGCCCCGGGCCTCGGTCCGTCATGCCGAAGACTTCAAAGTCTCCGTCGCACAGCTCGCCGCAGATCGTCACGCGGCAGTTCACATCCCATCCCTTGCCGAAACTCAGCACCAGCGACTCATTCCCCACGACGAGCGAGAACGGTTGCTGCCCCTCAGTCAGCGTCACTCGACGCGAACCGCTCTTGCCGCTCGGCGTGATCACGATGCTCGTGTAGCACCGGCCCGCCGGGATCACATACTCCTTCGTCCGGGCCTGCCGCGTGTCGCACGACGGTTCCTGTGATGGCCACCGCGGCGGATTGCGCACCAGCCCGCGGCTGCTCCGGTCGCCGCCAAATGCCGCGCTCCACGACAGCTTGCCGTCGTCACCTCCAAATCCCTGCGGTGCCTGCGCCGTCGCGATCGATCCGACGGTGCAAAGGACGACAGTACCCGCAACGACTCGGCCCCGAAACATGGGAATGCTCCATTGAGTCCGCCGATCCATCAGGCCCCGCTTTATGCGTTCGGGGCGCGTGCCCCGGAAACCCGATGCCCGACGAGCTCATTCCACTACGCGACGATCACCCGCCGCATCAGCACGCTCCGCCAACATCTCACGCAAAAAAAGAAACGACCCGCAGACGCCGAAGCGCTGCGGGCCGGTGTGTGATTCGTCGCCTCGGTTCTTCGGCTCAGCAGCCGGCAAACCACGCGTTCAGGAAGTCGAAGATGTCCTGAACATCAAGCGCTCCGCCGTTGAAGTACGCGGTCGGCAGATTCGCAAACCACGCGTTCAGGAAGTCAAAGATGTCGTTGAAATCCAGCCCACCGCTGTTGTTGAAGTCCGCGGCGCACGGCGCGGGCGTGCTGGGGACCTGAAGGCCCGTCGCCACGATGCTCGCCGGCGAGCCCGTCTTGAACAGGCCCAGCGACACCTCGCCCAGGGCCGCGGCGGGAGCGACATTCGCCGTGAACCAGAAGTTGTACATCGTGCCCCAGCGCAGCGCGTTGGCGTTCGGGTTGGCCTCGAACTTCTCGGTGCTGCTCCAGGTCAGCGTTGAACCGACGCGCGAGCTCGACCAATCGGTGTTGGAATACACCTCGCCCGAGTGATAGTCCGGCGCGTGGAACCCGATGTTCGTCACCGTCGCCGTCGCGGGGATCGTCACACGGAACGACTCGCCCGAGCGATCCGAGTTCAGGTTGAACACCGCATACTCATAGCGATACAGCCCGCCACCCAGGTCGATCACCTTGCTGCCAACATAGAACCGACCCTCGGCCGGAACGTCCGCCGTCACGATCCGCACCGACGGATCAGCAACGTTGAGCCCAAGCCCATGATCACGCCACGCGAGGATCGCCGGCGACCCGGCCGCCGTTGCACCAGTGATCGACCACGCATAGGTCGGGGTCGCGCCCGTGTTCGCAACATTCATCGGGCGATAGGTGGCGTTGTTCAGCTGCGCCGCTGGCAGCTCTTCGTCACACACATACACGCCCTCAGCGAAGAACCTCGCCCCGGCAAAGCCGGTCGCGTCCATGTCGCTCACGCTCACCTGCACACGGCGGAACAACGCATCTCCCGAGCCCGCGGGAATCGCCGAGAACGTGCTCGTGTAGGGATTGATCCCCGAGCGCGGCCCAAGCCGAGTCTGCCCGCCGTTGAACGACGCGTTGTAGATGTCGCGGCATCCCGGACGCAGCCCTGTTCCCGTCGTCGAGCAGGTTCCGCACCCTGAGCCGTTGGCCACGCAGCAACTGTGCTTGGCATTTCCCAGACCGATCTGCATCAGTCGCCCGTCGTACAGGCGATAGGCGTTCATCGCCAGCGCGGGCGTGCCGCCGTTAATCCATGCCAGTGAAGTCGCGCCGATGTTGCAGGTGTAGCTGCCCCAGGCGTATCCATACCTTCCATTGATCGGCGCCGCGCCCGCGGTCGTCGGATATCGGATCGCGTCCTGAATCTCCTGGTGCGTGATGTCGGCCTGACCCGCGGCCATCGGCACCATGCCCGAAGTCACCGCCAGCGTACCGACCGCCAAGGAACGACGAAGCGTCTGCGTGCGCATCTTTGCCTACCTCCTGTGTGCGAACCCTGCAGCCGCAGAACGCGGCCGGAGCATCAGCGCCCGAGCGGGCGCGAATACCAAAGTACCACCGATCCGCACGGAGGGACGCTCAGGATTCGCACCGAGACACAAATTATTCGCCATTTCAACGGATGGCCTTGTCCGCTTCATGCACAAGCCACCCGCCTCAGCACCCCAAAAACCACGCGTTCAGAAACGCGAAGATGTCTTCGGCGTTGATGCTCCCGCTCGCGTTGAAATCTGCCGTGCTCTCACCAGCAAACCAAGCGTTCAGAAAACCGAAGATGTCCGCCGCCGACAACGAACCCGACGTATCAAAGTCGGCTCGGCAAGCGGCCGGAACCAACTGCAAGTCCGCCCCGTCGATCACCCCGTCAGAGTTCAAGTCATGCCGGTCAAAGTTCGACCCAAAGCTGATGATCTTCACCGAACCATTCATCAGTCCATCGCCGTCTTCCGGGCCACCATCCAACTCGTCGATCCGCGACTGAATTGGACCGGCATCTGCCGACGTCACCTCATCATCGCCATTCACATCCCCAACGCTTCCCCCGAATCCAACATCCGTCCAAACATACAAACCAGTACTCGGCGACGCGTAGGTCGTCCCCACGATGAAGCGGCACTCCCAATCCGAAGGGTTGGTCGCATCTGACGACGGCTGCCCAGCCCACTCGATGGTGACCGCTCGGGTCAAGCCCGTCAGCGGGCGACTGATCGCCCCGGTAATCAAATCACTCAAACCCTCGGCGATGCTCGTCTGATTCCCCGCGTTCAGGTCCATCGGTTCCGGCGGCGCACCGCACAACAGCCCCGCACCCGTCTGATTCAAAGCGACCACCAGCGAAATCGTCGTCTCATCCGTCGTCGTGTTGTGCGAGAAACGCATCTTCGTGATCGGGTCATACAACCCCGGAGCACTCCCGCCGGTCATCAAGCTCGCCCACTGCTGCGCACCAGAGCGCTGAAAAAACCGCCCCTCGACAATCCACGTGTCTCCCGCCTGAAACTTCTGGTGCGCCGGATTGCTCCGCTCGACCACTGTGATCGGAAAACACCCGCAGAACGCAATGACCCAATCCGCCCCAGTCAGGCACACACGCGGAGACACCGTCCACGGCTGGAACAAGTCTTTGCCCGACACCGCCGCTCGATCCCCGATCGAGCCGTACGGCTTGTACCCAAATCGCGCCGCATTCGCCAGATACCGCGTCGCCGCCACATTGGGCGTCTCGCCACCCGTGTCACGGTTGTTGTCCAGGTCCAGCTCAAAGAACCCGTAGATCGGGCCATCGCCAAATCGATCCGGCTCATAGGGATCGTCCCCAAGACCGATTGGCCCGGGTGGACACACCACCCCCCGAAGAACAACATCAATCCGCGCCAGATTCGCCGAGTTGTGGGGAGTGGACGATCCCGAATACGGATCCGTGCTCGCCGTCGGCGATTGCCACGCCGAGATCGTCACCCGTCGAACGTCCGGCTTGACCCAGTTCGGATTCACTGGGTCGCAGTTGCACGCATCGGTCCTGCGAATCACCGCATCGCACACAGGATCGTGAAACACCTGAACATCATCCGCCCATGCCGAACCGCCACCCGCGGCCAAGGCCGCCGAGATTCCCAACCAGGAGATGAACACTCGAAAGTTCACTTGTTGGCGACCTCAAGAACGTACCGGTCCAGACCATACCGCTCAATGCGGTATCGGATGCTGCTCCGCTGCATTCCGATCAACTTTGCCGCGCGCGACACATTTCCGCGGGTGAACTTCAGAGCCTGCATGATCAGCTCTTTCTCAACATCGGTCACCTTGTGCACACCCCGAACAAAGTCGAACACCGGCACCAGTCCAACGCCGTTGGCAGAAGCACTGGCTGTTGCGGCATGCCCGTGGTCATGCGCCGCTGCATGCCCGTTGGTATGAACGCCTCCGTTTTCCACCAACGCCCGCACGGGCGTCGCCAACACCCGCTCGGGAGACCGGTTCAGGGCCGAAAACTCAGCCCCGGCGCTCGGCACACCCAGCCCCTGCACCGGCCCGCCCGTCAGCCCAAGGTCATCCGGCTCGATCTGCGCCCCGTCGGAGAGCATAACGCCGCGCTGCACCGCGTTCACCAGTTCCCGCACATTGCCAGGCCAGTCATGCGCCTGGATCGCCACGCGCGACGCATCCGACAACCGCTTGTCCGATCGACCGTACCGCCGCCCGAGCCGCTCCAGCATCGCCTCGGCAATCAGCACCGCATCGCTCCCGCGATCGCGCAGTGCCGGCAGCCGAACGATGAACGCGTTCAACCGATACAGCAGATCCCGCCGGAACGCACCCGCACGCACCCGCTCTTCAAGGTTCTGGTTGCTTGCCGCGATCACGCGAACACGCACGATGCGTTCCTTGCTCCCGCCCACGCGTCGATACATGCCGTGCTCAACGACCGTCAGCAGCTTCGCCTGGAACTCCAGCGGCGTCTCCGAAACCTCGTCCAGGAAAATCGTCCCGCCGTCAGCCATCTCGAACAAACCCGGCTTCGCCTCGCGCGCATCGGTAAACGCGCCTTTCTCGTGCCCGAACAACTCACTTTCCACAAGCGTGGCAGGCAGCGCCGAGCAGTTCACATGCACAAACGGCGCATCGTGCCCCTTCCCATCCGCCGCGCACGCCCGAGAGTGAATGTACCGCGCCAGCACCCCCTTGCCCGCGCCCGTCTCACCCGAGATCAAGATGCAAGGCAGCCCGCCTCCCCCCCCCCCCCCCCCCCCCCCCCCCCCCCCCCCCCCCCCCCCCCCCCCACCGGGGCCG
>JAIEOW010000105.1 GCA_019750095.1 Phycisphaerales bacterium | reverse complement strand
CTTCCACCCCCGCCCCACCCTCGCGCCGCGGTGCCCATCCCCATGGACAAGCTCTCCGAAGACCAAATACAAGAGGCCCTGAAGACCATTCCCGAATGGGCCGAGACCGGCGGGCAGATCCACCGCACCTACCGCTTCAAGGACTTTGTGGACTCCATGAAGTTCGTCAGCTTGGTCGCCACCCAGGCCGAGACCGACCAGCACCACCCGGACATCCTGATCCGCTGGAACAAAGTGACCCTGACCGTGAGCACCCACGACGCCGGGGGCATTACCCAGAAGGACTTTGATCTCGCCGCCAAGAGCGACGCCTTCGCCTCCCCGCTCCTGCCCCCGCCACCTCCGCCCGCCCCGGCCGCCACCGCGAAAATGGGCGGCAAGAAGACCAAGAAATAGCAGGCCAGCCAACCCCGCTCGGCCTGCCAAATAGGCACCTTGGCCGCCCCAACCGCGCAACGCTGCACCCGATCGCACTCGCCCACCCTCAATCAGCGGTCGGCAGAATCGGTGGGCGGCGTCGGGCCTCTGGCACACATCTTGCCTTTGGTCTCGTCTCATGACCCTCGGACAGGGCCATCCTTTGCCATCGACCGCCCACGCTCGCCACGCCGCGCCGGGTGGACGATTTGCCCAAGAAAACCCTAACACGGATTGCCGCCTGAACCTCCTGCTCTCCTGGGGCGGCTGGCGTCCGGATTCCTGGGCCGACCGCATGGCGGCCCTGCTCGAACCGCTGGGCGTGAGCAGCCACAAGGCCCGCACGGCACGCGATGCCGAACGGGTCATCCGATCCACGCCCATCCACGTCGCCGTGGTCGATCTGGGCTTGCCGCTGGATTTCGGATCGCCATCGGACGAGGCCGGGGCTCGGCTGCTGGATGTGCTCAGTCGGCTGGATGCGCCGCCGCCGGTGGTGGTGGTGCGTTCGCCGCGGTCCAGCCGCGAGGCGGCCCGCGAGATGTCGGCGGCGCTCCGCTTCGACGCCTTCGCCGTGGTCGATCGCCGCAGCGCGGATGTTGAACTGATGCTCAAGATCCTGCAGCGCGCAATGGAGCGGTTCTATCACAACCGCTGGCCGCACCCCGGCGCGCCCTGCCCTACGCCACTCTCACCCCCCCCGCCCTATCGCTGACTCTGTCTGAAACTTGTCACTCTGTCACTTTCCACTTCGATTCAGAAGGAAGAACCCATGGCCAAGACCGCGACCGCAACCGAGATCAAGATCCGCCCACTGCACGACAAGATCATCGTCCGCCGCGACGAAGCCGAAGACCGCACCGCGGCCGGCATCTATCTGCCCGAGAAGGCCAAGGACACCCCCAAGACGGGCGTCGTTGAAGCCGTCGGCACCGGCAACCTGAACACCGAAACCGGCAAGCTCATCCCGCTGTCGGTCAAGAAGGGCGACCGCGTGATCTTCTCCAGCTATGCCGGCTCCGAGGTCAAGCTCGGCGATGAGAAGCTGCTGATCATGAGCGAAGAGGAAGTCCTCGCGGTCATCGATTAAGCGAGGCCGCGTATGGATCCGTCTCGTCTTGCCATCACCATCGCGGAGTTGGCCATGACACGGACGAGATTCGACGTTGTCATCGGCAGTCAGGTCTACAGAATCTACCCGCGTTTGGTCTACATCCCCGCCGTGTTGTTTGACCCACTTTCGTCCGGTCAACGGGGCGAAGGACTTCCGGAAGCCGAGCGAGTGGTGCGACGAAGCACTGATTCGACATTCCGCCTCGTGGGCTACATCCCGAGTGTGAAAGGCCTCCCTGGCTCAACCTCTCAAGTGATTCTGTTCTCCGCCGATGATGTGTCTGCCCTGATCTACGACTCGCGATTATGACCACCTCCGAACTCCGCCAAGCCCTCAAAGAACTCAACGGCAAACGCGACGCCGTTCTCTACATGATGCACGCTGAAAAGTGCATCGTCACCAACGCCATGCTCCTGCCCGATGAGCCAGACCATCTCGTCAAGCTCACCGACGGCAAGCACGTCTACATCCTGGACTCGTCCCAGGTCGCGTGGATCAAGATCGGATAAGAAGGCATTGGGCACTAGGCACTGGGCACTAGTGGTCAATGCAGAAGACAGGTTTCAGCCCACGTTTTTCGCCTTTCCTAGTGCCTAGTGCCCAGTGCCTAGTGCCTTTTTTCGGAGTCCACCAATGGCCGCCAAGCAGATCGCATTTGACACCGACGCCCGCGAGCGGATTCTCCGCGGCGTTCAGAAACTCGCCCGCGCTGTCAAGGTCACCCTCGGCCCCTCCGGCCGCGTCGTCGTCCTTGAAAAGTCCTTCGGCGCTCCGACCGTCACCAAAGACGGCGTGACCGTCGCCAAGGAGATCGAGCTGGAAGACCCGTATGAAAACATGGGCGCCCAGATGATCAAGGAAGTCGCCAGCAAGGCCTCCAAGGACGCGGGCGACGGCACCACCACCGCCACCATCTATGCCGAGGCCATCTTCCAGGAAGGTCTCAAGAACATCACTGCCGGCGCGAACGCCAACCAGGTCAAGCGCGGCATCGATCTCGCCGTGAGCGCGATCGTCGACGAGCTCAAGAACATGAGCAAGAAGGTCTCCAGCAGCAAGGAGATCGCTCAGGTCGGCACCTGCTCCGCCAACCAGGACACCGAGATCGGCAAGATCATCGCCGACGCGATGGACAAGGTCGGCAAGGACGGCGTCATCACCGTCGAAGAGGGCAAGTCGCTCAACACCGAGGTCGAGCTCGTCGAGGGCATGCAGTTCGACAAGGGCTACCTCTCGCCGCACTTCGTGACCAACCAGGCCACGATGGAGTGCCTGCTGGATAAGCCGTACATCCTGGTGTATGAAAAGAAGATCAACAGCGCCAAGGACCTCCTGCCGCTGCTGGGCAAGATCGCTGAGCAGGGCGCGTCGCTGCTCATCATCGCCGAGGAGATCGAGGGCGAGGCCCTGGCCACGCTCGTCGTCAACAAGCTCCGCGGCGTGCTGAAGATCGCCGCCGTCAAGGCCCCGGGCTTTGGCGATCGTCGCAAGGCGATGCTCGAAGACATCGCCACCCTCACCGGCGGCAAGGCGATCATGGAAGAGCTCGGGATCGACCTTGAGAAGGTCGACATCAAGGACCTCGGCCGCGCCAAGAAGGTCGCGATCGACAAGGACAACTGCACCATCGTCGAGGGCGCGGGCTCTGGCGCGGACATCAAGGGCCGCATCGAGCAGATCCGCCACCAGATCGACGCCACCACCAGCGACTATGACCGCGAGAAGCTCGAAGAGCGCCTCGCCAAGCTCTCCGGCGGCGTCGCCCAGATCAACGTCGGCGCGGCGACCGAAGTCGAGATGAAGGAGAAGAAGGCCCGCGTCGAGGACGCGCTCCACGCCTGCCGTGCGGCTGTCGAAGAGGGCATCCTCCCCGGCGGCGGCGTCAGCACCTTCCGCGCCCGCAAGGCCCTGGAGAAGATCCGCAAGAAGGCCGGCCCGGGCGACGAGCGCATCGGGATCGACATCATCGACCGCGCCATCTCGGCCCCGCTGAAGCAGATCGCCGCCAACTGCGGCCTCGACGGCGGCGTCGTCGCGATGCGCATCGATGAGAAGTCCGAAACCAACCACGGCTTCAACGCCCTCACCCAGGAATACGGCGACCTCATGGCCATGGGCGTCATCGTCCCGACCAAGGTCGAGCGCGTCGCTCTTCAGAACGCCGCGAGCATCGCCGGACTCCTCCTCACCACCGACGCCGCCGTCGTGGAACTGAAGGAGAAGAAGGCGAAGGTTCCGGCGGGGGCTGGGGCGGGTATGGATGACATGGATTACTGAGTCATCCAATCTCATGTAGCGAATCAGAAGCCCGGGCGCAAGCCCGGGCTTTTTTCAATCAGAGGCATGGGCGCAAGCCCATGCACCCTCGACATCGGAACTCCGGAGCGTTCTGGAGTTCACACACATGACGTGCATGGGCTTGCGCCCACGCCTCTGATGGATCAGAACGGAAACGTAATCGCCACATACCCAGCCAGCGCTTTGCGCCCCGGGTTGTTGTCGTCGCCTTGAATGCGGGCGTTGGAGATGCGGTGCCAGCGGACGCCTCGAATCTGGCGCACGCACGGGTGTCCGAGCGTCATCAGATGTCCAAAAACACGTCCATCGGCCGCCTCCAGCCCAGCGGGCTGGTCGTCAGTAGCCGGGGGTGAGCGAGGCCTTGCGAGCCACCCCCGGTTTGTCGGGCATGCGTGACCCTTGCATGATGTTGCCGCACGCCGAAGGTGTGCACGCGCGACCGGTTGTTGCGTGCACGCCTTCGGCGTGCGTTGGAGCAAGGCCACCTTGCCGGGGGTGTCGCTGCGCTCCACGCCCCGGCTACTGGCGGTCAGCCCTCTGGGCTGAAGAGGCGGCTTGCAACACTTCGGCGGTACGGGGCTTCCTTTGTGACCTACGCTGCCTATAGAATCGCTGATGTCAATAACGCTCTCTGTTGCTTGATCACATTTTATTTCGTAATACGAACCCGCCAAGAATCGCTATAGCAATAAGGCCAATCCATCCCATGAACCAGCACCATACCGAGAACGCTGTTTTAATATTCTTGCGACCACCGAATCCATCGGCACGCGTGAGATGGCTGGCGCAAAGAAACAAGAATAGCCACAGTAATGCGCATCCAAGCCACGCCAGCATCGGTTTCATGACGTTCCTTTTACTCTTCCTCGGCAGAAGTCGCAAGCCACTTGGCAAGCGTTTGAGCTCCTGACCATTCCAAGAGTTCTTGAAGAGGAGGAGCCACTGCCCGAACTCAAAACGGAAACGTCACCGCCAGATACCCTGCCAGCTCATCGCGCCCCGGGTTGTTGTCATCGCCCTGGATGCGGGCGTTGGAGATGTGGTGCCAGCGGACGCCGACCATCAGCCGGGGGCCGCGGCTTTCGCCGTCGGTGGATTCGTTGAATGCCCAGGTGAATCCGCCGCCCACGCGCGGGAGGAAGTTGAAGCCGGTCCCGCCATCGGGCACATTATCAAACGCACCGAGCAGGCCGATGCCGGCGTCGCCGAAGATCGTCCAGCGATAATCCTCGGCGTGGAGAAAGTGCCAGCGGAAGATCATCGAGCCCGAGAGGCCGCCGGTGTCGTCGCCGGGCTGGTTGAAGTACCACGCACCGACCTCGACGGCGAACTCCAGCTCGTCGGCCAGAAACTCGCTGAACGCCCCGTGGATGTTCACGTCGCTCGCATCTTCAAAGTCGTTGGCAAACAGCCCGCCGATGGTCCACCAGCGCGAGCCGGTGCGGCCATACGCCAGCGACCTTGCCGCCGCACTCTCGGCCCCAACACCGCTCTTGGGCTGCTCGGCGACCGGTGCATCCGCCGGGGGCTGAAAGGTCAGCTCCATGTTCACCAGTGGCATCGAGAGCTGGGCGCGTTCCCCGTCCACGCTCTCGGCGCAAGCGGCAAAAGACGAAGCAGAGAGCACGCACCCGGCGAGGACGATGTTTCGAGCGATGTTCATCGCGGGTAGAGTACACCAGCCGCTGCCTGCTGCGGCAGTGAGCCAGCGATGTCCACAGACCAGCCCAACAACCCCCACGACACCCCGCCGCCGGATCGCCTGGATCGGGTGGAAGAGAACCTCGCGTTCACCGAGCACAACGTGGATCAGCTCTCGGAAGAGATCCGGGCGCTCGGTCAACGGATGCAGGAGACGCTTCGCCGCATCGATGCGATCGAGAAGCGATTGGGCAAGGCGCTTGAAAAGCTGGAGCCGACCGAGCCGGAGTGAGCACTTACTTCATTGGTGCGTTCTTCACGGCTTCGGGCCGCTCGACCCACACGGCTCCCGCGTCGATCCACCGACGCACGACCTCCAGCTCCGCGTCTGGCAGTTTGTGCTTCTTGGGCTTGGCGATTCCAGGAGCATCGCCTCGCACGATCCGAACGAGCATGCTTTCATCCGCATGGCTCGCGACGACCAACGGCGACTTTGCGTATAGCCGCCAGTAGTCCGAACAACGCTCGACATCGAAGTCGCCATCGGGCTCGGCACCGCCGTGACATTCGGCGCAACGCGCCTTGAAGATCGGCTGGATGTCCCTGACAAAGGTCGGCAGTTTCATCGGTGATGCCGGAGAAGTGACGGGTGCCGGTTGCTCACCGACGACTGAGGCACGCACCTCGACACACGCCGCCACATCGGTCCGCACGATCGCTGAGCGTGCGGCGAGCAGTGCGCCGGTGCCGATGCCGACCGCGGTACCCCCCGTGATGATCGCTGCGGTGCGCATGATCGCTCGGCTCGGGACGCGGAGACCGAGCCGCCCGCACGTCGTGGCACAGATCCAGCTCCAGTGCATCACAACATGGACCACGAGCACCGCGAGAAACGTCAGCGCGATCCACAAGTGCACACCCCCCCACTCATGCCGCGAGAGCCCGGCCAACCCCAGCGATTTATTCGTGCCAGGAGGCAGCACCCACTCGAGCAGGAACCCGGTCATCACCAGCGCCGCAAAGGCGGCGCCCGCGACGAGATCGATCAGCCAGTTTAAGCGAAGGCGATTCATATCGGCCTCCTTCTGAATCTATGCCGACCGGGCTCGACTCGCTCGCGTCTGAGAATGTCACTGGGACATTCTTAGGGACTACACCAGCAGCGACCGCCCATCCATCTCGGTAGGAATCGCCAGCCCCATCATGTCCAGTGCCGTGGGCAGGATGTCGGCAAGTCGTCCGCGCTGGGCTCGCACGCCCGCATCAAACCACCCGGCCGCATTGCGGTCGCCGCGGAGGGTGCGAGTCTTGAACGTCGCACCCACCACGATCAGCGGAACGTCGTACACCGTGTGAGCCGTGTGCGGCGCGTTGCTCTCAGGATCGAACATCTGCTCGGCGTTGCCGTGGTCGGCGGTGACAATCAGCGACCCGCCGCGTTTGAGTGTCGCCTCGACGATCCGTCCGACGCACGCGTCGACCGTCTCACACGCCGTGATCGCGGCCTTCAGATTGCCAGTGTGCCCGACCATGTCGCCATTGGCAAAGTTCACCACCAGCAGTGATTCGCAGTCTGGCGCGTTCAGGCGACGCAGCACCGCGTCGCAGATCTCGGCGGCCGCCATCTCGGGCTTCAGGTCATAGGTCGCCACCTTCGGCGATTGCGGATTCTCACGCGTCTCGCCATCAAACGGCGGATCCCGATAGTCGTTGAAGAAAAACGTCACGTGCGGGTACTTCTCCGTCTCGGCACAGCGAAATTGCGTGAATCCGAGTTTGGAGATGTACTCGCCCCCGATGTTCACCATCTTCGGCGGCTTGGGATACGCCACATGCACGAAAGGTCCAAGCTCTTCGGAATACGCCGTCATGGTGACGTAGAAGAGATCGAGCTTGCCCCCTGAGCCGCCGCGATCAAAGCCGTGCTTGCCGGAATCCGGCGAGGGCTTGACGGTCGCCCACTTGGCGTCGGGATAGACAAACGCCGCGGAGATTTCGCGCGGGCGATCGCCGCGATAGTTGTAGAAGATGACCGAATCGCCGTCGCTGATGCGCGTGCGCGCCGCGTCGTCGGGGTGGCGAGCGACCATGGTCGCCGGGATGAACTCATCGCCCGTGGTGTTGGAACTGTCGGGCTTGTCGTAGTACCGCTGCACCGCAAGCTCGGCCGACTCAACGATCGGGATCTCCAGCTTCCGCGCATTGTGCCCGGTGAGCGCGGCGTAGGCCCGCTCCACACGCTCCCAGCGAAAATCCCGATCCATCGCGTAGTACCGCCCGATCACGCTGGCGATGATCGAGCCCTCGCCCCACGCGCGCAGCGCACGCACCTTGGCCTCGACCTGTCGCACGTATTCAAGCCCGCTGAACGGCCCCGTGTCTCGCCCATCCATGAACAGATGGATCGCCACGTCCGGTTGCTCCATTTCCTTGCACAGTTCAAGCAGCGCAAAGAGATGTTCCAGCAGCCCGTGCACACCCGCGTCGGAACAGATACCCATCAGGTGCACATACCGCCCGCGCTCCTTGGCCCGGCGCACGGCCTCGACCAGCGTCGCGTTGGACTTCAGCCCCGCTCGGCATGCCTTGGTGATCGCGACCGACTCCTGATCCACCACGCGCCCAGCGCCGATGTTCTGATGGCCGACCTCGCTGTTGCCCATGGTGCCATCGGGCAGGCCGACGTCCTCGCCGCTGGTCTTGATCAGCGTCCAGGGATAATCACGCCTGAGAGCGTCAGAAACGGGCGTCTTCGCCAGTTTCACAGCGTTGAAGGCGTCGTGGGCGGGGTGCGGGTTTTCGCCCCAGCCGTCGCGGATGATCAGGACCAGAGGTGCGTTCTTTGGCATTTGTGCGGGCATAGGAGCACAGTTTACGTGCCCAATCGCCCAACCAATGCCGATCAAGCCGGTAGGATGATGAATCTCTGTCCCATTTCAGATTCCCCCCACCCCCCACTCATGACCGGAACCGCTTTGGAGAAGCTCATGCGCCCGACGTTTGCGTGCTCGATCGCTCTGACCCTCGCCCTGACTGCGGGAAGCATGGCCCAGACCGCCGCCCCGGCACAGCCCCCCACCCCGCCCGCGGCACCTGAAAAGCCCGTGCCCCGAGAGCAGATCCAGCCCGCGCTGAAGGTGGGCGACATGGCCCCCGCGCTGGGGATCAAGGAATGGATCAAGGGCACGCCCGTCAAGAGCTTTGAGAAAGACAAGGTCTATGTCGTCGAGTTCTGGGCGACGTGGTGCGGCCCGTGCATCGCCAGCATTCCCAAGCTCACCGCCATGCAGGCCAAGATGAAGGACAAGGGCGTCACGCTCATCGGCGTCTCCACCGATCAGGAGCACGACAAGGTGCGGCCGTTTGTCGACAAGATGGGTGCGAAGATGGAATACACCGTCGCCCTCGACGACGGCAAGACCATGCAGAACTACCTCGTCGCCGTCGGACAGGGCGGCATCCCCTACGCCTTTGTGATCGACAAGGCTGGCAAGGTCGCCTGGCACGGCCACCCCGCCGACGGGATGGAATCGATCGTCGAACAGGTCGCCGAGGGCACGTTCGACGCGGCGAAGTTTGCCGCCGGTCGCCAGCGATTCCGCGAGCTGGTGCGTGTGTATGGCGAGGCCGCGCAGAAGGCCGACTGGGATGCGGCCGAGAAAGCACTGGTGGACATCGCCGAGGCCGCGCCGGATCAGGCGGGGATGGCGCAGATCGCCAAGTACACGATCATCGCCACGGGTCGCAAGGATGTTGCCAAGGCCGTCGAGTTTGCTCAGACGCTCGCCGCCGGGCCCTTCAAGGACAAGCCGATGGAATTGACCGAGCTTGCCGACAAGCTCATCGGCACACCCGACATGCCCGAGTCATCGCGCGGCGTGGCGGTGGATGTCGCGAAGAAAGCCGTGGACCTGACCAAGGGCAAGGACCTGCGCAGCCAGATGCTGCTCTCTGAGGCGTACAAGCGCGCCGGTCGTTTGGATGACGCGATCGTCGCCGCCAAGGCCGCCGCCGAACTCGCCCCGGATGAGATGCAGAAGAACTATTACACGAAGCGTGTGGGCGAGCTTGAAGAGCTGAAAAAGGCCGCGGGTGATGAGAAGCCGGCGGAAAAGCCCGCCGACGCCAAGCCCTGATCGCAATCCCAACCCCAGTGAACGACTCGTGCCACCGACTGCTGCCCTGAGCAGTCGGTGTGTCTTTTTGCACGCATTCACCCACCGCGCTCCGCCCCGATATCCTCGCTGCACATGTCCACGCCCAAAGCCCTGCCATACAAACTCGCCTGCCTCTGCGATCTGCGTGATGCACAGGGGCGTGTGCTCCTGCTCCGGCGCGCGCGCGAGCCCAACCGCGGACTCTGCTCGCCCATCGGCGGCAAGCTCGACATGCACACCGGGGAATCGCCCGCACAGTGCGCCCAGCGCGAGATCCAGGAAGAAGCCGGGATCGATGTGCCCATCGATCGCCTGCACCTGATGGGCCTGATCAGCGAGCAGGCGTATGAGGGCAAGGGGCACTGGCTGCTGTTCTATTACCGCGTGCTCGGGGCCGTGAGCGTGTCGCGCACCGAGATCAACGAGGGCACGCTCGAGTGGTTTCACCCGCACGAGATCGACGCGCTCCCGCTGCCGGAGACCGATCGCCGGATCATCTGGCCCATGGTCCGCAAAGCCGAGGCGTCGTACAGCGCGCAAAGACCCGGGTCAAAGCCCGGGTTCTTCACGCTGCACATCGATTGTTCGAAGCCCGGCCCGGATGGAAAACCCGGCATGACCTGGAGCGTCGAGCAGCAATCCTGATTGGTCCGCCGAGCTTAACGGCGACGCCGACGCAGCATCATCATGCCGCCCATGCCCACCAGCGCGGCGGATGCCGGAGCGGGAATCGGCTGGGCCGTGATCACGATCACCGCGTCGTTGTAGTCATAGTCCGCGGGCTCGCCCTTCATCCGATCCTCCCAGAACAGCACCCATTCGGCGCCGATCAGGCCCGGACGATTGATCGCATAGGTCGTGAGCTGGTCAAACTTCTGATGCACGAAACCGCCAAGTCCGCTGTTGTCGTTCGGATCGCTGGTAAACAGCGTCCCGCGGCTGAGATTCTTCAGCGCCCAGCGGAACGGCCCGGTCATCGTCACCGATCGCTCGGAGTTCATCGTGCTGGTATCGAACAGCGACGTGAACGCCGGCGACGCCAGGGTGTCATCAAAGTAACCAAACTGCGACCGGTCCGCGGCGAACTTGGCCTTGGCGGTCACCAGAAACGTGCTGGAGCCGGACCAGATCGAGTCGACGCTCGCCGCCGTCCCGACCGAAAGCGACGTTGGCCCACCCGCACCCGCATCGGCCAGTCGCTGCGCCGTGACGGTTGAGGACGCAAGGTCACGACCGTTGCTCATCGCGGTGAACGTCGAACCATAAATGTCGCGAAGGATCTGCGTGTGGCTCTTCTCGCCCGATGGCGGCGTGCTGACGGTGGTATAGGACTGTGCCATCGCACCAGAAGCCGCGGCAGAGAGAGCAATCGCTGAGAGGATTCGTGTCTTGATGTTCATGTCTGGTCTCCGCAGGGGGCAGTACGAGCGCCAGCGACACATCGCCGGGCGTGCTCGATGAACAAGAAGTGCATCCAAACCGCTGCACCGCCAGATGACGCGACGCTTCACGCGCATCGGACTGACGCGTGTAGCGACACCAAGCGCACGCACGGGCGCGTTCTCGCCATGTTCACACGGTTATTCGGGCCTCAGCCGGCGTTGGGCCTGAGCGTGTACGCCGCAACCGCCAGCGCCTGTTGATCGCCGCGATGCGTGAGCGTGCTCGGTCGCACCTCAACAATCGCCGACGCTGCGGGGATCGCGACCTCACGCAGCATCTTCGTCGCGCGCGGAATGAACAGATCCGGATACGCCGACCCGATCGTTCCAAGCACGAACACCTGCGGGTTCAGGATGTCGGTCATCACGCCCATCAGCCGCCCGAGTTCGCTCGCCGATCGCTCGATCACGCGCAAGGCCGCGGCGTCTCCCGCCCGGGCCGCATCACACAACACCTGCGGCGAGA
Organism: Phycisphaerales bacterium; assembly: GCA_019750095.1. Lineage (GTDB taxonomy): Bacteria > Planctomycetota > Phycisphaerae > Phycisphaerales > UBA1924 > UBA4658. The sequence continues at coordinate 2,844 of JAIEOW010000105.1, read as the reverse complement.
TCGCTCCATCCCGCCTGAGCGCCTCGCGCAACACGCTCGATTCACCGGTGTGCGTGCAGACGATCGCCTCGGCGTGCGCCATCTGGCTTAAGCCCGGCCCCGAGCAATATCCCTCGATGCTCCCGCGCCGCCCAAACCCCACCGGTCCATCGTCCTGCGGCGAGCTCTTGATCCGCCCGATCTCCCCCGCAAGCCCCAGCGGCCCTTCATGCAGCCGACCATCGATGATCAACCCCGCGCCCATGCCGGTGGAAAACGTCAGAAACACCGCCGTCTGCGCGCCGCGAGCGGCACCCCACAGCCACTCGGCATACGCCGCGGCGTTGGCGTCGTTCATCATCGCGCTCGGACACTCAAAGTTGGCCTTCAGCCAATCGCGCAAGGCGAAGCCATGCCATCGCGGATTGTTCGGCGGATTGATGAACCGGCCCCCCGCATAATCAAGCGGCCCCGGACACGCCGCCCCAAGCGCGAGCACGCTTCCCACACTCGGCCCGACACTCTTGAGAAGGGTCAGCAGCCGCTGCTTGCAGTCGCTCAGAATCGCCTCGGGCGCGAGCGCATGATCCACGGCAACCCGATCGCTCGCCAGCACACGCCCATCGGGCGTGCCCACGCAGAGGCCGATCTTGGTGCCGCCGATATCGAGGCCGAGATAGACGCCGCTGGTGATCATGTCAGATGATCGGATCGCGATTCATCGCACCGACTTCGGGGCGCTTGCCCATGATGCCGAACCAGACCAGCAGAAAGCCCGGATACCCAAGACCAAGCACCGTGGAAATGCAGAGGATGCCATAGATCATCCCGGTCACCATGCCCGAGAACTGTTTCAGCGTCGGATCCTGCGCAAACGCCGCGGTCATGCGCTGCATGTCGCCGATCGTGACCACGATGCTGGCGATCGTGATGAGTATCGCTAGCGCCGCGTACACCAGATGCAGCACTCGCCCCATCGCCGCACGGCGAACAGTCATGATCCCCGCGACCAACAGCGGAATGGCCCACACCCAGCCGACCGCGCCGAGCACCACCGAGGCCAGGGAAGGCGCGGGCATCTGGATGCTCTTGCCGTCGGGCAGTTGTGTCACCGCTCCGCCCGAAGCAAACGCGGAAGCGTTCTGAATGATCCCACACCCGCCGCAGACGAGCGCCAGCGACGCCAGCACAATGCTGATGATCCCCACAACCTTCGGCCACGTCGGCGCCTCAACGATGGGGGCGAAGTCCGACGATTCTTGAGGTGGAAACTGACTCATGGAGTGCTCCAGGCATGACGTAGAACCCACCAGCATCTGGCTACACGATCGCGTCTTGTGGCAATGCGCCGGCTTCCGGTCGCTTGCCCAACGCCCCAAACCACACCAGACAGAAGATCGGATAGAGCAACCCGAAGCACACGCCGATCGCCATTCCACCGACGGCTCCGGCCTGCTGTGCGGCCGCCTGCTGAGGATTGCTCCCCTGCATCTGCTGCACCTGCGCCTGGACCGCCGACCAGCCGAGGAATCCCCCCGCGATTCCCAGCAAGATCGAGATGGATGCCCAGCCCAGATGCATCACGCGCCCGACGCCGCGTCGCTTCAGCGTCATCAGCCCCGCGGCGATGAGAAAGACCGACATCAGCACAGCGAGCACCGAGATCGCCACGGCGACCGGCGAACTGCCCGCGGCCATCTGCTGCCGGAGTTGGTCCTGCTGCTCTGGCGGCACCATGTTCACCATCGCGTTGCCAACGATCGGCGAAAGCGCTCCGCAGCCGTTGCAGATCACGCCCAGTGAGCCCCACACGATGCTGATGATGCCCACGACGGTGGGCCACTTCGGAGCCTCCGTTGTCGGCATGAACTCGGACTGATTCGGCGGTGACATCTGGCTCATGGCGTTCTCCTCGCGGCGTCTGTGCCGCGCCCACCCGAGCATACCAAATCTTCACTCAATCCGAGGCCCGGGCGCAAGCCCGGGCATCCTTGACGCACGCCCCGCCAAAGAACGCAGAACTCTTGAAGCCCAACCCAACCGGTGCCTGGGCTTGCGCCCACGCCTCTGATTGATCACAACTGCTTCAAGAACCGCAGATCATTCTCAAACAACATCCGGATATCCGGGATCCCGTACTTGCCCATCGCCAGCCGCTCGATCCCGAAGCCGAACGCGAATCCGCTCCATTGTTCGGGATCGATCTTGCACATTTCCAGCACCGCCGGATCGACCATGCCGCACCCGCCGAGTTCCACCCAGCGCCACGGCTGGTCCGGCCGAAGCCGCATGTAGAAATCCACCTCCGCGCTCGGCTCAGTAAACGGGAAATAGCTCGGCCGCAGCCGCACATTCGCCTCCGGCCCGAAGTACGCCCGCGCAAACTGCAAGAGGCACGTCTTCAGGTCGGCCATGCTCACGCCGCGATCGATGTACAACCCTTCGATCTGGTGGAACATGAAGCTGTGCGTCGCATCCACCGTGTCCGGGCGATACACACGCCCCGGCGAGATGATCTTGATCGGCGGCCCGCCCGCTTTCGCGGCCGCCTCCATCACGCGAATCTGCACCGTGCTCGTCTGGCTCCGCAGCATCCGCGGCACACTAAACCGAGCCGGATCATCGATGTAGTAGTTGTCGATCGGATCCCGCGCCGGATGCTCATTGGGGATATTCAGCTTGACAAAGTTGTGATCGTCATCCTCAAGCTCCGGCCCTTGCGCCACGCTGAAGCCCATGCGGGCGAACACCTCAACCAGTTCATTCCGAACCCGCGTGATGATGTGCCGACGCCCAAGCCCCGTGCTGTAGTGCAGCCCCGGCTCGGTCATGTCGATCCGCGCCTCGCCCCCACCACCTCCACCC
>JAIEOW010000197.1 GCA_019750095.1 Phycisphaerales bacterium | reverse complement strand
CGGGAGCCACCGGGGCCGAGGTCGGGGTGGGCTGGATCGGCTGCGCCGGAGCCGGCATCGGGCTCTTGGTAAAGCCTGCGGGCATGGCGATCTCAAAGTCCTTCGCCGTGAAGGTCGCCGGCTTCAGATCCATGATCTCGGTGATCATCGCGATCTTCTGGGCCGCGTTGCCGGTGCCCAGTTCGACGCGACGCGGGAGCTTGTCGGCCACACCGATCGCCCACGTAAAGTTGCGGTCGCCGGTCGCGGGCATCGCCTCAACGATGTCGCAGACCACGCCGCCCACGTTGTCCACGCCGGTCTTGTTCAGCTTCGCAAGCTGCGTCAGCTCGCGGTTGAACGGCGTCGGGCTCGTCCACTCATTCAGCAGGATCTCGCGGCAGAGCGCCAGCTCCTGCATCGCCGAAGTGTCCGTCACCGCACGCTCCACCAGCATGTTCTGGTCATAGTCCAGCCACATCGCCTTGCTGCCGTCGCTCATCACCATGAGCTTCTTGTCGGCCTTGCCGGGCTGCTTCACGCGACCCTCGACCATCCACGTGGCGGCCTGGGCGCCCTCGGGCTTCCAGAACTTCACCGTGCCGTCGGAATCGATGATGTCCTTGAGCATCCCCGTGCCGGACTTCTTGACCTTGAACGTCACGCCCGTGGTCGCACGGATCGCCTTCGCCGAGTCGGTCAGCACGGCCTTGGCATCATCGGCCACCTGGCCAAATGCCTGAGCCGTACACACGGTGGTCACAAGGGCGGCGGCGGTCATCCAGTTCATGCGCATGATCAAATGCTCCATCAAGGGGCGCCGCGGGCGCCCGGGTGTTTCACAAAACGCGGCTGTCACGCCTCCCCGCATCAGGCCACTCCGGCGACCCAATATCAGGAGGCGATGGTACCCGTCAGGTCCCAAAACGATGCACGTTCGACATGCTCCAAGCACGCTTCTACGCGCACATCACGGGTTCGCTCGGGATATCGGCTGAATCGTCGCAGACTTGTCGGGATTTCTGCCTTGAGTTCCTACCTAACGCCTGCCTCTGTTCCATAATCACCCAAACTGCCGCTCGCTCCACTTGTAGTCCCAAACCCGCGGCATCGCACACTATTCCATATTAGTGTAGTCTGACCGTTGACACTTTATCGAATAGGCGTATTCTGTTCGCATGCGAGAAGCTACCTGGAAACCCAGTCGCGGGGACTACCTAGAGGCATTGCACGACCAGAATCCTTGGGCAAAACTGGACAAGGTTCCGTCGGCGTTGGCCCTCCCCAAACGCCGGCTCCTCGCTGACGAGCTATGGCAGACAATGCTCCAGGACCCCTATCGCTATCAAGTGGTGTTGGGGCCGCGTCGCGTGGGGAAGACGGTCGCGCTGTATCAAACGATCGATCAGTTGATTCAGAAGGGTGTGTCGCCCAGCCGACTTTGGTTTCTCCGTCTGGATCACCCTCTGCTGATGCACTTCGAGCTTGGGGCGTGGGCGCGATCCCTGATCAAGAACTTCAACGGCACCTTGGAGTCTCCGCTGTATCTGTTTTTGGATGAAGTGAACTACTCCACCAACTGGGACAAATGGCTGAAGACGTTCTATGACGAGAAGTGGCCGCTTCGCATCGTCGCGACGTCCAGCTCAACCGCCGCCCGCCGCAATCGAACAGTCGAGAGTGGCGTCGGCCGATGGTCTGAGCAGTTCCTCATGCCCTATCTGTACTCGGAGTATCTGGGTCTGCGGCATGCCGATTTCCAGCAGTTCCAAGCCGAAGAATCTCTCTTTCACACCATTCACAAGCTGATCGATGCCAAACCCAACCACATGGGAAATGGTGGACGTCGGTTGGACTTGTTCCTGCTTCTTGGCGGATTTCCCGAACTACTCGCTGCCTTTGATGAAAAAGAGAGCTTCGAGAACGCGCTCTTTCGATCGCAGCAAGTGCTTCGATCCGAAGCCGTGCAGCGCGTTGCCGGGATGGACATTCCACAGGCCTTCGACATCAAGAATCCCTTTGAGCTTGAGCGCCTTCTCTACGTCCTCGCCGGGCAGATGTGCGGCCTTATGAACGTCTCGAATCTTGCGGGCACCATCTCCGTTTCACGCTCAACCGCCCATCAGTACATCCACTACCTCGAACAGGCCTATCTCATTTTCACGCTCCCCAACTACTCCACGAGCGAAGAGTCTGTTCAACGCAAGGGCCGCAAAGTGTTCTTTGTCGATGGCGCGGTTCGAAACGCCGCGCTCCAACGCGGACTGTCGCCGATGACCGATTCCACCGAGCAGGGACACTTGCGAGAGAACGCCGCGGCCTCGCACCTGTACACGCTCAGTATTCAGGCCGGTCAACGGCTGTATCACTGGCGTGATGGTAAGCATGAGGTGGATCTGGTGTACGAAGACGTGGGAGGTCCGATTGCGTTCGAGATCTCGGGTAAAGACCACCACCGGCGAGGACTCAGAACACTCCTGGAGCAATACCCGGCGTTCAGAAACCGGTGCTTCGTCGTATCGTCTGAGTCTCCTCTTTTCGAAAACCCATCCGACGAAAACGAGGGTATCGGCCGACTACCGCTCGCATCATTCCTGATCGCGGTGGGTGCACAGACTAAGAGGTCACTCCGAAATCGGCTTGGTATCTCTCCGTGACCTCTCTACCGATTGAAAGGCACAACCCATGTCAGCCCCTACACCCCCAGACCACACTGGAACGCGTGGTCTGGGTCTCGTTGGACTCGTACCGTGATATCTGCCGAATCGCAGACACCCGCGACTCGGCAAGCACTTACTTCTTCATCGCCATCAACGCCGCCTGAGCCGCCGCCAGCCGAGCAATCGGCACCCGGAACGGCGAGCAGCTCACGTAATCCATCCCCACCTTGGCGAAAAAGTGCACGCTCGACGGGTCGCCGCCGTGCTCGCCGCAGATGCCGATCTTCAGGTCCGGCTTGGTCTTGCGGCCGTGCTCGATCGCGTGCTTCACCAGCGCGCCCACGCCCACCTGATCCAGCGACTGGAACGGGTCCTGCGGCAAGAGCTCCCGCTTCAGATAGTCCGGCAGGAAGCTGTTGATGTCATCGCGGCTGAAGCCAAAGGTCATCTGCGTCAGGTCGTTGGTGCCAAAGCTGAAGAAGTCGGCACACTCGGCGATCTCATCCGCCACCAGCGCGGCACGCGGCACCTCGATCATCGTGCCGATCTTGATGTCCAGCTTGCCCTTGAAGCCCTGGGCCTTGGTCACCTTCTGGATCGTCTGCTCGGTCTCCTTGCGGAGCACCGCCAACTCCTTCTTCGTGCCCACCAGCGGGATCATGATCTCGGGCATCGCCTTGATCTTCTTGCCGGCGCAGATGATCGCCGCCTCGACGATCGCCGTCACCTGCATATCCAGGATCTCTGGATACGTCACGCACAGGCGGCACCCGCGATGCCCAAGCATCGGGTTCATCTCGTGCAGCATGCTCACGCGCTGCTTCACCTTCTCCAGCGACACGCCCATCGCCTTGGCCAGCTCCGCCTGATTCTCATCATCGTGCGGCAGGAACTCGTGCAGCGGCGGATCGATCAGGCGGATCGTCACCGGCAAGCCCTTCATCGCCGTGAAGATCCCCACAAAGTCATCGCGCTGATACGGCAGCAGCTCGTTGAGCGCGCTGATGCGGTCCGTCTGCGTCTCAGCAAGGATCATCTTCCGCATGCTCTTGATGCGCTCGCCCTCAAAGAACATGTGCTCGGTCCGCGTCAGGCCGATGCCCTGCGCGCCAAAGTCCCGCGCCCGCTGCGCGTCCGCCGGCGTGTCGGCATTGGTCCGAACACCCAGCGTGCGGTACTTGTCCGACCACTTCATGATCGTCGCAAAGTCGCCGCCCAGCTTCGGCTGGATCTTCGGCATCGCACCGGCAAACACCTCGCCCGTCGAGCCATCCAACGAGATAACGTCGTTGCGGCCGTACGTCTTGCCGCCCACCTCAAACGTGCCCTTGTCGGCATTGATATGGATCGCGCCCGCGCCCGCGACGCAGCACTTGCCCCACCCGCGTGCCACCACCGCCGCGTGGCTCGTCATGCCGCCGGTCGAGGTCAGGATGCCCTCGGCCTTGTGCATGCCTTCCACGTCCTCGGGGCTCGTCTCCTTGCGCACAAGGATCACCGTCTCGCCGCTCAGCGTCCGCTCCACGGCTTCTTCCGCCGTGAACGCCGGCTTGCCCGTCGAAGCGCCCGGCGACGCCGGCAGACCCTTGGCCAGCAGCGTCGCACCCTTCTTCTTGCTCGGGTCAAAGCTCGGCAGCAGAAGCTGCGTCAGATCGCCCGCGGGGATGCGGAGCAGAGCCGTCTTCTCGTCGATCAGCTTCTCCTTCACCATGTCGCACGCGATGCGCACGGCGGCCGGGCCGGTCCGCTTGCCCGTGCGCGTCTGCAGCATGTACAGCGTGCCGCGCTCGATGGTGAACTCGATGTCCTGCATTTCCTTGTAGTGCTTCTCCAGCGTGCTCTTGATCTTCAGGAGCTGGTCATACACCTTCTTGTTCCACTTGGGCATTTCCTCAACTGGCTTGGGGGTGCGGATGCCCGCGACCACGTCCTCGCCCTGCGCGTTGATCAGGAACTCGCCGTAGAAGAAGTTCTCGCCCGTCGACGGATCGCGCGTGAACGCCACGCCCGTGCCCGAGTCGTCACCCATATTGCCGAACACCATGCTCTGCACGTTCACGGCGGTTCCGTTGAGCCCCTGGATCACGTTGATGCGGCGATACGCGATCGCCTTGTCGGCCATCCAGCTCTTGAACACCGCCTCGATCGACAGCGCGAGCTGCTTCACCGGGTCCTGCGGAAAGTCCTCGCCCACCGAGTGGCGGTACACGTCCTTGTACTTCTCGCACAGCTCGATGATGCCCTCGGTGGGCACATCGGTATCCAGCTTGGCGTTGTACTTCCGCTTGATCTCGTCGAACGCCTCTTCAAAGTGCTCGTGATCGACGCCCATCACCACGTCGCCGAACATGTTGATCAGGCGGCGATACGCGTCAAACGCAAACCGGCGCGAGCCCGTCGAACGCGCCAGCCCCTCGGTCGAAACATCATTCAGCCCGAGGTTCAGGATCGTGTTCATCATCCCGGGCATCGACACCTTCGCGCCCGAGCGCACCGACACCAGCAGCGGGTTGGCACCATCGCCAAACTTCTTGCCCGTGTGCTGCTCCAGCGTCTTCAGATGCTGCATCACCTCCGGCATCAGCGCCGGGGGCAGCTTCCCGCCCGCCTCGTTGTACTTCGCGCACGTGTCGGTCGTGATCGTGAACCCCGGAGGCACCGGCAGCCCGATGCTGGTCATGTCCGCAAGGTTCGCGCCCTTGCCGCCCAGCGTCTCCTTCATCGTCACGTTGCCTTCGGTCTTGCCCTTGCCGAAGAAGTAGACCATCTTCGTGCTCTTGCCCTTGGCCCCACCTTTGGTGCCATTCGAATGCCCGTTCATCGAGCCGTTGCTCGTGGGCTTGGACTTGCTGCTGCCAGAATGCTTGCGGACGGCGGACTTGGGCATGATCGGATGATCCTTCATCAAGCGGCCCGACACTCTTGGTCACATCCGAAGAGCGTCCAGCGGCCACACAGTGCGTGCGTTTGCCCTGCAAAATGCAGGGGGAAAAGGGTAGCGACCTCGAACTGGGTTTTCTCCGGGCGATCGACTTCCACAGCAAATCCAGCGAACTTGACCGCTCTTTCACATCCCCTCCACCCCCACCACCCCAGCCCCCGCTCGTACCCTCTCCTTACCCATGACCGCCGGGCCTCGGCACATTCCCTTGGATTCCCCGCTGACCCCCGAACAGGTCATCCAGGGATGGCCCCCCACCGCCCCCCTGGCCGCCCTCTGCTCTGGGCCAGGAGACTCATCGGGCAAATGGGCACGCTGGTCTTTTCTGGCCTCCCCGACCCAGATCATCACCATCGACCCCGCCGATCCCGATCCGCTCGCGGCCATGGCCAAGCACCTCACACCCCCCCCCCCCCCCCCACCCCCTCACCCACCCCCTCACCCGTTCTCCGCGACCCCGATCATCCACCCTTTCAGGGCGGCTGGTTCATCACCATCAACTACGACGTCGGCGAGACCATCGAGCCCGCCGCACGAAGCGGCGGCACCCGAGCCCATCCGCTCTGGCCCTGGGCCATCACCCTGCTGAAGTGTCCTTGGGCCTATGCCCACGACCGACGGACCAATCACTGGTATCAAGTTGGACATCCGCCAGAACCATGCCTCATCAGAGGCCCGGGCGCAAGCCCGGGCACCGACGACACCGGAACTCCCACCGCCCAAGGCACCCAAGCGTTTGCACGGGCCATGGACCACGCCCTCACTCCCCCACGCTCCGTCGAAGGCCCACTTTTCTTCCAGAACGCCGTCGCCAGAGCCGTCGAGTACATCCACGCCGGCGACATCTTTCAGGTGAATCTCGCCCATCGCATCGCCGCCGAGTTCTCCGGCTCGGCACGCTCACTCTTCGTTCGCGCGCTCCAACGCTCCAGCCCGCGCTACGGCGCATATCTCGAGATAGAAGATCACGCCGAGCAACACAACGCCCACTTCGCCCTCTCGCTCAGCCCCGAACTGTTCTTGCAATTTGATCCTGCCACGCGCACGCTGATCACGCGCCCGATCAAGGGCACGTTGCACTCGGGCCACGCCGCCGACGCGCTCCGCGAGAGCGTCAAGAACCAAGCCGAGCTGAACATGATCATTGATCTCATGCGCAACGACCTCGGCCGCGTCGCCGAGATCGGCTCGGTGCGCGTCGACGACGCCCGCACCATCGAGACCCACGCCGTCGCCGCCGGTGAGCATCGCCCCACACACTCACCCGCCCTGCACCACGGCGCCCTGCACCACGGCGTCGGCACCGTGAGCTGCCAAGTCCGCCCCGGCATCACCATCACCGACATCCTCCGCGCCACCTTCCCCGCCGGCTCCATCACTGGCGCGCCAAAGGTCCGGGCCATGCAGGTCATCAACGAACTCCACGGCCGACTCCGCGGGCTCTACACCGGCGCCATCGGCTACGTCTCCGATTCCGGCCACTTCGCCTTCAACGTCGCCATCCGCACCGCCATGATCCTCGACCAGCGCGACCGCAAACGCCGACGCTCCAGCCCCATCGACGAATGCGATCAGGCCGCCGTCCTCGTCCCCGTCGGCGCGGGCATCGTCGCTGATTCTGACCCAAGGGCCGAGTGGCAGGAGACGCTCGACAAGGCCCGTGTGTTTACGGATCTTGCCGATGAACAATCGGCGACTACCCACACCCACCCGCCATGAACCGTGTGGCTACTTGAGGTGCTGGTGGCCCGACTTCAGCACCCCACATCGCTGCACCGCGTCGGCCTTTGCTGCTCGGTCAGTCTGCCGGTCTGGTCGCATGTCAGCACCCAGCAAACCAAGCATTCAGGAAGCCGAAGACATCGTCGAATCCGGCTCCGCCGCTCTCGTCAAAGTCCGCGGCGGGATTGCTTGCGAACCAGAGATTCAGGAAGTCAAAGATGTCCTGCGAGCTGAGCGAGCCGCTTGCGTTAAAGTCTCCCGGGCACACCGGCACACCGAGCTTTGCCGCGAGGAACTTTCGCGTCGCAAAATCTTCCTGAACCGGCAAGCCGTGTCCGGCCCCGGCAACGACCCGGATGCGTGCCTCCACACCCGCAGCAACCAGGTCCTCGTGCAGGATCATGCTCTGCTGCAGCTCCACAACAGGATCCGCCGAGCCGTGCGCGATAAAGAACGGCGGATCATTCGGAGACACATGCGTGGTCGGGCTCGCCTCGCGCACCTTGGCGAGTGATGATGCAAACGCAGGATCGGACTGATTGTTGATGACCTCGCCAAGACATACGCCGAGCATCGCCGATTCCGGCGATGCGCAGGAAGTATGGCCCGGAGTCGTGATCGAGAGAAACTCGCTCGGACCGAAGTAGTCCGCCACCGCGACGACGGGGCCCGCAAAGGCAAGGTTGCCCCCGACCGCCCCCTCAGTAGAGGGCACATCGCCAGATGTCCCGATGAGCGACACCAGGTGCCCGCCCGCCGAAGAGCCCCATACCGCGATTCGCGCGGGATCGATTCCAAACGTCGCCGCATGGGCGCGAACATATCGGATGGCGGCCTTGCAGTCATGCATCTGAGCGGGGTGCGAGGCCTGACCGCTCAAGCGATAGTTGATACTGACCGCGGCGATCCCGAGGCCGAGCAGACTTGTGGCCTTCGGTGCTGGAAACTTGTCGCCGTTCTGCCAGCCCCCGCCATGAATCCAAACCACACAGGGAAGCGCTCCAGACGCCCCGGCCGGCCGATAGACATCCAAAGTTTGAGCTGACAAACCGTCGCCGTACTGCACGTTGGCAAAGGTCGGCGTCACCTGGCCACTTGCGATGTGGGTGAACGCCGCAAGCGAGCCAGCGGCAAGCAGTTTCGAGCAAGAGCGATGCGCCATGGTGCAGACTCCGTGCAAGGTTGTCCATCCGCCGAACGGGCCAGGAGCACACACATTGCACATCAGTGAGAATGTCGTCGACATTCACGGCGTCAGAATCGATGATCGGGCCGGTCGCCCAACTTCACCGAGACTAACTCGCCACGACGTGCTCCCACGTCGCACCCTTCAGCAAGTTCCGGCCAAGGCCGTGCGGAACCCGCAAGCACGCCACACCGCGGCCGAACACCACCGGCACTCTCATGCACACCCAGCCTGCGGAGCAGGCGACAAGAGCCGTAGCCCTGCAGCGACAGTCCCGGGTCAGAGCGAACCAATCCAGTGCCACGCATGTCGATGACCACCAAGCGTGCGGAGCACGCGAAAGAGCGCGTGCTGCAACTCAGAGTGCGTCCGCTCCGGGGCGACACTCCAAAGAGCACTCTGGACGCACGAAGACCCGTCCGAACAGAGAACGCAACTCCCCCAAGTTCACGCCGCAAAATCTTTACAGAAGAACCGCCAGTCCGGCCATTGATATCTCGGCAACAGCGAGTATTTTGAGGAGAACTTCGGAGGAGTTGGGAGTCAGAGCACTGGCGTAATTCCGCGCGAGTGCCGTATGGAGACTTCCTGTGATCAGCCCCCCTCCCTCGCCAGCGCCCACCACCTCGTCTCTGGCAACCCGGTTTACCCAAACTTGGCTCTGTCGCTCGTCGCTCTGCGCGGGTGCGGCCGCAGGGGTCTTCGCTGTCATCAGCGTCGGCGTGAGCGACGCGACGGCGCAAAGCGTCAACTGGGTGGATTGGACATCCGCAACCACCGCGCCCCCAAGCACCGCCGGCTCGGCGCTCGGAACCGTCGCTTCACTGTCGGGAACGATCAATGTCAGTTACGCAGGCGAGGTACTCGGCCAGTTCGGCGGGATCCCCACGACCCAGACCGCAGGCGGTGGGACCAACTATTGGCGAGACGCCGGACAGCTCGTGCCCGCTCCATCCAACGGCGCGTATCTCTCGCCCACGGTGACCAACGGCCCGGGCGATCTGGGCAACACCGACATCATCTGCCTCATCGGCGACAACTCTGCCCCCGTCACCAACACCTTGACGTTCTCTGCGCCGGTCACCAACCCCGTCATGGCGATCCTCTCCCTCGGCAGCGAAGGCGGCGGATCAGACGCGACATACCGATTCTCCAACGCCGACTTCACGGTCCTCTCCTCCGGACGCGGCTACTGGACCAGCAGCTTGAGCACCAACGACTTTCTCCGCCGCGACTCGATGGGGGTGCTCACAGGCCGAGGCGGCCACGGCGTCATCCAGTTCCTGGGCACATTCTCGTCCATCTCCTGGACTTCTTCACGCGAGGCCTGGCATGGGTTCCAAATCGGTGTGATTCCGGCACCGGGAGCCGCGGCCGTCTTCCTGGGGACAATCGGCTTTGTCTTCTCGCGACGCCGCCTCAGAAACGAATAGCACCTCGCCCCACCCCACGCGGCAGATGGCCAGACTTTGCCAGCATCGAGCAACTGACTGTGCCGCCACCTCGCGGCTCTGGGCGAGGTGGTGCCGATCAACCGAACGTGAAGACACGGCGTCATTTGCTGATTGCGCGGCCGCGGATGGAACTGGCCCCGGACTCCGCCGCGGGCAGAGCACCACACACACCGCCCGCGGGAAAGTGAACGCTCTACGATTTCCTCGCGCCCGCATCACCTCGCTCAGGGCAGCGAGGTGATGGCACGTTTCGTTCCGTAGGGCGAAGTCGGGCCACCCGCTACCCAAAGGAACTCTCTTGGCGAGACGACACTGGTACATTCTGGCTGGATTCTTCTTAGTAGTAGTCGTTGCTGCGTTTTGCGTCCGATGGCATCTGTCGAAAAACATATATGTGCTCGGCGAACACGCTCTTGTGTATCCATACTACTTGTTCAAGACGAACGGTTCCACGGTCGTACTCATGGCGCCTGTTGGATGGATGTCCGCGAATGGCGCGCGCGGCAACAGCACTCTGCTCCCGCGTTGAGCGTGTTGGAACGAGTAAAGCGTTCATTTATGGATATGTGCGACCGTCTCCTCAGTCCGAAGTCTCGGTACAGCAGCCAGGATGGTTCATACTTGACGCGAGCACGCACAAGTACGTTCTCGTCGGCGAATCGAGTCAGTCAAAGTGGGAGACCGTAATGACCCGGCTGGAGTTGTTGAAGAACTCGTCTCTCCGAGTCGTGCGTTAATTGTGTATCAGAGATCCGGCACGTGGCCCTAAGCGAGTCGCTGCGAGCCTGCGATGGCGCGCGAGACCGTTGCCGTCACGGCACCAACGCTCGCCGCGTGGTGCCGCCCGCCCGCAATCATCAAATCGTGCCGCCAATGGGCAAGCGCCACCACCCCACCCCGTCTCATACGATCCCCCCGTGACCACATCCCGCGACCCTCCGTCCGGCTATCAACCCCACACCCCCCACGGCCCGCGCGTCCGCACCGATGTGGTCGACGTCTACATCTTCCGCCGCACGCCCGCGCCCGAGAAGAAGCCCAACCTTCCCTATCAGGAAGACCCCGGATGGCCCAAGCCCAAGAGCGCGCTGATGCAGACCGAGTTTCTGCAACTGCTCCGTGCCGACGAGCCGCTCAAAGACACCTGGCACCCCGTCATGGGCCACGTCCACGACGGCGAATCCGCGCTGCAGTGCGCCCTGCGCGAGTTGCGTGAAGAGCTGGAACTTCTGCCGCGCGATCCGCGCGTCCTGGGGCTCTGGGCGCTGGAACAGGTCCACCCCTTCTTCATCGCGCCGATCAACACCATCGTCATGAGCCCGCGCTTCTGCTGCCAGGTGATCCCCACCTTCACCCCCGCGCTCAACAGCGAACACTCCAGGTTCCGCTGGGTCAGCGAGCGCGAGATCGACGCCATGTTCATGTGGCCGGGCCAGAAGGCCTGTTGCCGCGAGATCCTGCGCGAGATCATCGACGACGCTTCGCTCAGCCGCGACGCTCTGCGCGTGGAGATCGCGTGAACGGCGACGCCTCACCAACCACACCCAGGCCACTGCACTTCCGCGTGCGCCATCGCCTCACCCACGCGCTGGAGTTTGACGCGGTCTACGCCGCCAAGATCAAGAAAACCCGCGGCCCGATCACCCTCTTCGCCCTGCCCAACACGCTCCCTCACCCGCGCCTCGGCCTCGCCGTCAGCACCCGCGTCGGCTCCGCCGTGATCCGCAACCGCTGGAAGCGCCTCGTCCGCGAGGCCTTCCGCCTGCGCCAATACGACCTGCCCGCCTCCGGCGAGCACACCAGCTACGACCTCATCATCAGCGTCCGCCCCGGCTCCATCGCTCAGGCCCGCAAGCCCATCCCGCTGGCCACGATGGAAAAGACACTCGTCGACCTCGCCATGGACGCCGACCGCGAGTTCCGCAGGCGCGCTCGGCGCGAAGCGCAAGATCACCGCGAAACCGAGTAGGCAACTGCTCACAGGCAGATTGTTCCGTAAAGTGCTCTGGCTCCGACGGCGGAGCCGTCATGCTTCATAGCCGGGGGTCGCCGCGACAGCGGCACCCCCGGACTCTGCTGAGAGATGCGGTGGCACCACGCAGTGGTGCAGGCAGAAAGATCCGCACATGCATAGGGCGATCTTTGCGTGCGACTCTTCGCATCCCTACATACAGCAGCACCGCGGTCGCGGTGCAGAGAACAAAGCGTCCGCCATGCACGGGGGTGCCGCTTCGCGGCGGCCCCCGCCTATGCACCCCGAGGGCTTCGCCCTCAAAGTTCAAGCTCCGCAGACAGCGTTGCAGAACACGCAGAATCTGCCATGAGAAGGCACACGCGCAGCCCCAACTCGCGCGCTCTACGATTCACCAAATGCCCGCGCTCGGCACATCCACGCCTCCCCCTCCCACATCGATCCTCGAAAGGATGGCCTTCGCCGAGGACAAGATGCGTGATCGTCTTCTGCGGCTCTCGACGTGCATGAACGCCGCACAAATCAGCCATGCGATCATCGGCGATCACGCCGTCGCCGCATGGGTCGCGACCATCGATCAGTCGGCCGTGCGCAACACGCAGGACGTCGACATCCTCATCCGCCGCGCCGACTTTGATTCCACCAGACGCGCTCTCGAAGCGGTCGGCTTCATCTATCGCAAGGTCGCCGCGATCGACATGTTCCTCGACGGTCCCGCGGCCCGCCCGCGCGACGCCGTGCACGTCGTCTTCGCCCAGGAACTCGTCCGCCCCGCCGAGCCGCTGCCGAATCCTGACGTGAGCGAGTCCACCGACCTCGGCCCGTTTCGCGTCATCAACCTCGACGCGCTCATCCGCATCAAGCTCACGGCCTTCCGCGACAAAGACCGCACGCACCTCCGCGATCTCATCGGCGTCGGGCTCATCACCGGCTCGACCGTCGCCACCCTCCCCGCCGCGCTCGCCGCTCGATTGCAATCGCTGCTCGACACTCCGGATGGCTAAACCGTGTCGATCCCGCGCCCATCCCCTCGGCACACCCTCTCCCGCCTCCTCACCTGGCCCCTCATCGCCGGCATCTACGCCTATCGCTTCACCCTCGCCCCGCTCATAGGCGGGCAGTGCCGCTTCCAACCCACCTGCAGCCAATACGCCCTCGACGCCCTCCGCCAGCGCGGCCCGTTCGTCGGCACCTGGCTCACCCTCCGCCGCCTCGCTCGCTGCCACCCGCTCTGCAAGGGTGGCTACGACCCGGTTCCGGGGGTGCAGACGCGGCCGACACCGGCCAAAGACGAAAAGTGTGCGAACACTAACCCTGTTCACTAACTTTTCGCAGAAGTAAGCGTAGACTCACAAAGCCGCAAGCCGATTCAGCCGATATTCGTGTCATCATTGTCGTTCGTTCGCGTGTTTTGTAAGTCTCTGTAGCACAGGGGTTTATGTCGTGGGACGCCTGCCTGCAGCCCAGCGCCGGGAACAACTCCTGGACACCGCCGCCAAGCTCTTTGCGGTGCACGGCTACGCGGGCGCGACCACCAGCCAGATCGCCAAGGCCGCCGGCGTCACCGAGCCCATTATCTATCGCCATTTCGAGTCCAAGCGCGACCTCTTCATCGCGCTCATCCATCGCACCAGCGAGGTCACGATTCGCCTGTGGGAGCACGAGTTGGCCGCCGCCATCGAGCCCGCCGAGCGATTGAAGCGGCTCATCAACACCAACCCCATGGTCGCCAACCGCGGCCGCGGGGTCTATCGCGTGATCGTCCAGGCCATGACCGAGGTCGAAGACCCCAAGATCCTCGAAGCCCTCAATGAGCATGTGCGCACATTACATGCATTTCTCATGAGAGAAGTCCAGCGCGCCCAGGACTCCGGCAACGTCAGCAAACGCTTCAGCCCCGAACTCACCGGCTGGGCCCTCATCCACCTCGGCCTCGGCTACGGCGTCCTCAGCGCGATGGGCGTGCAACACCACGGCGAAGATTCGCAAGGCAGGCACATCGTCGACCTGCTGGGCGAGCTCATGCTGGGGCAGGGATACAAGCGGGAGTAAACGGGCGGAACACCCGTTTCAACCCGCAGACCCTTGCGAACTTCACATTCCAACCCTTGCGGCAGCCATGCCGCGTGGTACTCTGCGTACTGGGGAGAGACCGTCGGCGGATGCCCGGACAGGTCTTTGGATCGGGGATTTTCAATGACAATGCGGACGTTATGGGGCGGATTGGTCGGGTGTGCGGTGCTTGCCGCTCAGGTTGCACGCGCAGATATCGATCCGCACTCCGGCATCGACTTCGTCCGAATCACCGCCCTCGGCAACGCGCCCTGGCCCGGCACAACTCCGCCCACGCCGGGAGACCGGGCCGTGGGGCGGGGGAGTGTGAACTA
>JAIEOW010000081.1 GCA_019750095.1 Phycisphaerales bacterium | reverse complement strand
GCACCCACACCCGAGACGACACGGCCCAGTTTGTCGGTCGCCCCGCCGACTTCGGTGCCGAGCACCCCGGCGGGGGCAAACCCGACGTCGGCCGCGCCCACAACGCCTGTGGTCCGCGACCCTCTGAGCACGCCGGCGCAGAATCCGTCCACGCAGCCGACTTCAGCGGCACCAACTGCTGGCATGAGTGCGTCACTGGGGAACTTGCCCGGCGAACTGGCCGCGCTGTATCAGGTTGGCGAGCGGAACAAGGCCGAGAAGAAGCTGCTGGAAGCTCGCACGGCGTTCAACCGTGTGCTGGTCGACGGGCGGCTGGGCGAAGAGGCGCGGGCTTCGCTTCGCCAGACGATCGCGGGGATCAACGCCGAAGTGATCTTTTCCCCGACGGTCTATCCCGGGGATGTGATGCAGGAGACGTACTCGGTTGCGAAGGGCGACAACCTGATCCGCATCAGCCGCAAGCTGAACACGGTGACGGAGGCGCACTTCATCGAGCGTGTGAACGGGCTGCCGAATGCCAACTCGCTGAAGATCGGGCAGAAGCTGAAGATCGTGCGTGGGCCGTTCCACGCGGTGGTGAGCAAGTCCGGCTTCCGACTTGATCTGTACGCCGGCACGCTGCCGACCTCGGGCACGCTGGGCTCATCGGGCCTTGGTGGCGGGGCCGAGCCGGGGTGGACGTATATCCGCTCGTTCCAGGTCGGTCTGGGCGAGAAGAACGGAACGCCGCTGGGCACGTTCGTGGTGAAAGAAAACTCGAAGCTCATCAACCCGCACTGGGTCAATCCGCGGACCGGGCAGAAGTTTGACAAGGATGACCCGAAGAACCCGATCGGCGAACACTGGATCGGCCTGGTCGGCTTCGACGATGCCAGCAAGAAGTTCGACGGCTACGGGATCCACGGGACCATCGACCCCGACTCGATAGGCAAGGAAATGTCGATGGGCTGCGTGCGGCTCGGAGCCGAGGACGTTGAGATGGTCTATGAGCTGCTGATGCCCAAGGTGAGCATCGTGAAGATCGTGCCGTGAGCTGAATCAGAGACGCGGACGGACTCCCGTGCGCGAGCGATGCGAGAGCGTCACGCGCTGGGCCTTTTCCATCCCGATTCTTCGTCCTTTTCAAGAGCCGTTGCCCCCTGCTTGATGCACCGCAGGCAGACGCGGTTGGCCTCGTTGACCGGGCTCTGCCACTGCGGCTGGTCGCGTTCTTCGATGCACATGGTGCACTTGGAGCCCTGATGCTCGAACCCGCCGCGGTGGACCGAGACATCGAGGTAGGCGATGCTGAGGCAGCGCGTGCAGATGAGCGAGCCCTGGTGGCCCTCGATCATGAGGTCGGTGCCGTGGGGGTCCCACTCTTTGCCGCAGAAGTCGCAGGTGGAGCGGAGGAGGGTGCCGTCGGGTCGGGTTTCGTGCATGGGAAGAAGACGGGGCGGGTGGAATGAGTGATGAGGCGCGAACGACTTCAGGTCGAAGGCATGCGTACGAGTTGATTGGTCACCAGCGACTTGTAGATCTCGCACCGCGTCAGCAGTTCATCGTGGGTACCGATGTCGGCGATGATGCCGCCGGCATCGCTGGGGGCCATGACGACGATCGCGTCGGCGGCGATGACGGTGGAGAGGCGGTGGGCGACGATGAGGCAGGTGCGAGAAGTTGGGGGTTGGAGGGCTGGTGGGTGCGTGCCGTTGGGAGTGACGGACGAAGTTGGTGCCCGGGCTTGCGCCCGGGCCTCGGATGAGGCAGAGGAAGCGGTTGAGCCGGAGACAAAGTCGGCGACGGCCTCGGCGATCTTGGCCTCGCTCTCGGCGTCGATCATGCTGGTGGCTTCATCCAGAATGAGAATCGCCGGATCACGCAGGATTGCGCGGGCGATCGCGATCCGTTGACGTTGGCCACCGGAGAGGCCGCTGCCTTGTTCGCCCACCACAAAGTCATATCCGCCGGGCTTGGCAAGAATGAACTCCTCGGCCCGCGCACGCTTGGCGGCGGCGCGGATGTCGGCCTCGGTCACCGACGTGGCTCCATAGGCGATGTTGTCACGGATGCTCGCGGAGAACAGCACGGTCTCCTGCGTCACCACGCTGATGTGCTCGCGGAGCGAACGGACCGAGACCTCGCGGATATCGCGGCCATCAATGAGCACCTGGCCATAGTCCGGATCAAACAAGCGGGGAATCAGCGAGAGCAGCGTGGTTTTGCCGCACCCATTGGGCCCGACAAAGGCGTATGTCCGACCATGCGGGACAAGGAGCGTGATGCCCCCGAGCGCGGGCTTTTCGGCCCCGGCATAGGTGAGGGCGACATCGCGGAACTCGATTGATTGCGCTGGCCGAGCGAGCTTCGGGAGCTTCGGCTGGCCGCCGGTGGAATGGCCCGGTTCCGGGTCCATGTCCATGAGCTCGCTCAGGCGCTTTCCTGCGGCGGAGGCCTGCTGAATGTCGTTCAGGAGCCCGGTCAGGGGCTTGAGCTGAGCGGCGGCCATGCTGAGGGATCCGAGCGCGAGCAGGGCGTTGGTTTTGTCGAGTGCGCCATCAAGGATCGCCTTCACGGCAATGAGGGCGAGCGCGCCGAGGACGACGATCGCGATCGTCTCGATCAGGGGGCTTGCCAGCGCCCGTGCGGTGCGCACCTTGAACTCCTGCGAGACGACATCCTTGTTGATGCGGTGGAATCGCCCGCACTCGGCGGTCTCGGTGGTGTGCACCTTGACGACGCGCAGCCCGCCGAGCACCTCGCTTGCGGCCCGATAGAGCCCCGCCTGGGCTTCCAGTGCCTTGCGGGATGCGCGGCGGATCCGCTTGCCGAGTTTGCGCAGGATCACCGCGAGCACCGGGGCCGCGACGAGCGCACCGATCGCGACGCGCCAGTCAAAGAAGAGCCCTGCGGCCCCGGCGGCGAGCCCCTTGGTGATCTGCGCCACGGCTCGGCTGAGCAGGGCATTGAACCCGCTGCCGAGCTGCGAGGTGTCGTAAACGATGCGGCTGATCAGGTCGCTCGGGCCGGCTTTGAGGACCGTCTTGAGCGGCAGGTGCACGACACGGCTGAAGGCCTCTCGTCGCAGGTTCGCCACGGTTCGGCTGATGATGGTGAGCGCGATATAGGCGTGCAGGAAGTTGAACGTGGCGCCGACGATCGTGAGTGCGCCGAGGGCGAGGACGATCCAGAGCATCGCCGTGAACGGATCGGTGGGCAGGCCGTCGATCCAGATCTGAGGGATCTTTGGCAGCCACGCGGGCATGCTGGCGTTCAGCTCGGTCGCCATGACCGACAGGCCGCGGGGTTTATCTGAGAGCAGATTGTCGACGACGGGCTTGATGCCGAGCAACCCAGCGCCGAGCCCACCCGCGCTGAGGGTGGCAAAGAGCAGGGCGAGCGCGACCTGCCACCGATAGCGGAGCATGCGCCGGGCATATGGCCAGAAGGGGCCGCTCATGCTCGGAGCGCCCCGCGTGAAGACAAGTGAGAACTGGGAACGATCGGCACGGGCAAGGATAGGGCCGGGTTCGGTGGGCGCTTGGCGAGAATCCGTATCTCCACGAGCGACACAGGCACACAACGAGCGAATACTCTTGGCATGGGCGAGCGGCCCCGCGCCACGGTGGTGATTCCCTGTTTCAACCACGGCCGGTTCGTGGCCGATGCCGTGCGCTCTGCGCTTGCCCAGCACGATGCGGAGGTGCGCGTCGCGGTCATCGATGATGGTTCGACGGATCCGGAGACGGCGGCGGCCTGTGCGGCGACGGTGTCGCTGGGGCCGAACGTCCGGGCCGTGCGACAGGACAACCGGGGACTGCCCGCCGCCCGCAATGCCGGGGCGGCGATCGCCCGCGCCGAGGGCTTTGGCGAGTATCTGGTGTTTCTGGATGCCGACGACTGGATCGAGCCAAAGTTTGTTTCGCGCCTGCATCAGGCGTTGCTGGCGGACCCGGCGCCGGACGTGAGCCACGCCTTCTGCCAGGAGCAACTGGTGGAACTGGGCACGGGCGTGTGGCGTGTGCCGGAGTGGGACCCGATTCTGCTTCTGGTCACGAATCTGCATCCGGTGACCGCGCTCATCAAACGCGAGGCGTTTGAACGCGCGAGCGGCTTTGATGAGTCTCTGACGGAGGGCTACGAAGACTGGGATTTCTGGATTCGCCTGAGCGCGCTGGGATGCCGCGGGGTGCGCGTGCGTGAGCCGCTGTTTGTCTGGCGACGTCACAGCGACAACACGATGGCGATGGCCGCGGCCAAGCGGCACGCCACGCTGCACGGGGCGATGATGGAGCGACACGCCGAGCTCTATCTGCGGCATGCCAAGGCGGTGATCGCGCTCTCCAACATTCTCCTCCGCCGCGCCGACGCGAACTGGATCGATGAGAACGGCGAGGCGATCTATGTTCGCGACCTTCGGGCCCGCAACTGCGAGCTGTTTGACCAGCACGAGGCGGCGACCAGACGAATCGCCGAACTGGAACAACTGGTTCGCGAATATGAACAGAAACCTGCGGTGCGTCTGAGCCGGGCGATGTTCAAAGTGCTCGATGCCATGCCCAGGCCGGTGGGCGAACCGATGCGGGCCTTGGCACGCTGGGCACGTCGAAGGGCGCTCTGATCGATGTCCTCAGGCTCCATCATGGAGCGTCGCGGGCTCATCCGCGTGTTCACGTGCACAGTGCATCGCGAGCCGCGGCGTACTTCTCCAGCGTGCCCTTGATCACGCGATCGGGAATCACCGGGCCCGGGGGTTGCTTGTTCCAGGCCCCTTCGCGCACCAGCTCTTCGAGATACTCGCGCAGGAACTGCTTGTCGTAGCTGCGTTGAGGGCGTCCGGGCTGATAGCCGTCGGCGGGCCAGAATCGGCTCGAATCCGGCGTGAGCGCCTCGTCGATCAGGATCGGCGGCGTCCAGACCCGCCCCTGCTTATCGGCCTCCCCCAGCGGCACGCCAAACTCAAACTTGGTGTCGGCGATGATGATCCCGCGATCCAGCGCGTGCGCCGCCGCTTTTTCATAGATGGCCAGCGACAGGTCGCGCAGGACCGCCGCGGTCTCCAACCCCACCGCGTCAGCGGCCTGTTCGAATGTGATGTTCTCGTCGTGGCCCTCGGCGGCCTTGGTCGCCGGGGTGAAGATGGGCGTGGGCAGTTTGTCGCACTGCTTCAATCCCCGGGGCAGTTCGACGCCGCAGACCGAGCCCGTCTGCTGATACTCCTTCCACCCCGAGCCTTCAAGATACCCGCGCACTACGCACTCGATCGGAATCACGCGGCAGGCGCGCCCGATCGTCACCCGCCCGCGGAGATGCTCGCGGGTCCGCTCATCTCTGATCGCCTCCGACGGCACATCCTCGACGCGCGTGGAGATCAGGTGCGTCTCGGCGAGCCGGTGACGTTCGATGAATCCGAACCACCACGAGCTGATCTCGGTGAGCAGCCGCCCCTTGCCCACGATCGGCGTGGGCATGACCACGTCAAACGCCGAGACGCGATCCGACGCGACCATCAGCACGCGCGGGCCTGCCGCGTCATCTGGCAACTGATAGACCTCTCGCACCTTTCCCCTGCGAACCAGGGGCAGGTCGGGTGCAGGCGGAGCGTCGGCATCCAAAGCGTGTGCATGCGGGGCGGCCATGATCGATCGTACCCTCCGCAATGCCCACTTCTGAAGACCTGCCCGTCCTCGCGCACGTCCGGGCCGCGACCCGTGAAGACGCTGCCGCGATCGCCGAGATCACCAACTACTACATCCTCCACACCCCCATCCACTTCGGCGTTGATCCGGTGAGCGCCGAAGCCATGGCCCAGACCTGGTCGGCACGATCCGATCGTCATCCCTGGGTCGTTGTCGAGCTCCCGGGCATGGGCGTGGTGGGCTATGCCAAAGCCGGCACCTGGCGCGAACGCGCCGCCTATGCCGCCACCGCCGAGACCGGGCTGTATGTCCGCCATGGCCTTGGCGGACGCGGGCTGGGGACACTCCTGTATCAGCGATTGATATCCGATTGCCGTGATCGCGGATTGCACACCTTGACCGCTGGTGTCGCGTTACCCAACGACGCATCGGAACGGTTGCACCGTTCCTGCGGGTTTATCCAAGTCGGGACGTTTCGCCAGGTCGGGTGGAAGTTCGGCCGCTGGCACGATGTCGCGTTCTACCAGTTGATGCTGGGCTGAACCAACGGGGGCTATCCTCATCCCCCACCCTTTGGGGTGCCCGTTCCTCGAACCGATTTCGCTGCACGTCTGCCAACATGCTCAGCTTCGTCGTCTTCGAACCCCCTTCTTCTTCCCCCGCCGCCGGCGTGGGCCAGGGCACGCTGCGCCATGCTCACCTTCTGGGTGCCGACGACATCCCGATCCCCGCGAACATCCGCTTTGAAGACGGCGTGGTGCGCTGCGAAAAGCGCGGGCAAGAGTCCGCCGCCATCGCGCTGCAGTTTGTCGTCGATGCCCCGCCCGAGGCGACGACGCCCGGCGTGGGTCCGGTGACGCTCCAGACCTGTTTGCTTCCCGAGCGTCAGAAGCCCTATCTGCTCTCCTTGGAACTCGCCCGCCATCGGATCATGATGATCCTGAACAAGATGGAAGACTGGGCGATGTTCGATCTGCCGCCCAGCGACCCGGGCATCACGTTGTTTGAGAAGGCCCGTCAGGCCTTCACCTCGGCCGTGGTCGAAGCGGGCAGCCCCGGCTCCGGCCCTGGGGGATATTCCGCCGAGGCGGATCGATTTGCCCGCCTCTCGCTCTCCTACGCCATGGAAGCCGGCGAGACGCTGACGATCACCAACTCGCGGGTGCAGTTTTCCAAGCGAATGTCGGGCGAGCTGGCCAACGCCGCGGCCCGCATCGCGGCCCCGGCCAACGCGCTGACCGATCACGAAGCCGCCGAGAGCCGCAACGCCCTATTGGGCAACGTGGGCGTGATTCTGCCCAGCCCCCCGCAGATCGGCGCGGTGGTCAGCCCCGAACAGTTCACGCCCGCACTTCAGAAAGCGGTCACCGCCTGCTGCGATTTCATCACCATGCCCATGAGCTGGGTCGAGATGGAACCGACCGAGGGCCGCTATGTCTTCAGCAAGACCGATCGATGGATCGAGTGGGCGGTGCGCACCGCCAAGCTCCCGATCGTCGGCGGCCCGATCGTCGATTTCCGCCGCGGGTGCGTTCCCGAATGGCTGTACATCTGGGAACACGATTACGAGACTCTGCGCGAGCTGGTCTACGAGCACGTGAAGAATCTGGTCACGCGTTATCGCCGCACCGTCGGCACGTGGACCGTCGTCAGCGGGCTGCACGTCTCCAGCAACTTCACGCTCTCACTTGAGCAGGTCATGGACCTGACGCGGCTCGCGGTGATGGTGGTCCGCAAGCTGCAACCCTCGGCCAAAGTCCAGGTGCAGATCGATCAGCCATGGGGTGAGTACTTTGCGCTCACCAGCACCCGCGCCATGCCCCCGATCATGTACGCCGAGATGATGGGTCAGGCCGGGATCAATCCTGACCTCATCGCTCTCCGCGTGGAGATGGGCCAACCCGAACCCGGTCGGTCGACGCGCGACCTGATGGCCTTCAGCGCATTGCTCGATCGGTTCGCCGCGCTTGAAAAGCCCCTGTCGATCGCCGCACTGAGCGCGCCGAGCATCCCGCCAAACGCGGCCGACCTGGGCATCCACGGCGAACAAGACCCCGGCTATTGGCGCTCACCCTGGAACCCCGACGCTCAGGCGACGTGGATGACCAAAATGCTCGCCATCGCCGCCGCCAAGCCGTATGTCCACTCGATCGCGTGGCACCAGTTCTACGACGGCCCGAAGACCGCCGACGATCGCGGCGACGGCCTCATGGACGCGCAGCTCGCCCCGAAGAAAGCCCTCTGGCGCCTTTCCGAAATCCGTCAGGCGATCAAGAACAAGCAGTCGCCGGCGAACCTGCCCGAGACAGTGAACACCAGCTCGGCGCTGACCTGATCGCGTTCTTCAGATCCGAAGGGCCGAAAGCTCTTTGCCGGGTGCATCAGCACCCGGAAGCTGTTGCACTTTTCGTATCGGTGGCACAGGCGTCCCGCCTGTGTGGAATGCCAGAACTCAAAGACACAGGCGGGACGCCTGTGCCACCAAAGACCATTGTTCAATGATCCCGGCAGTGATCTTTCACGCTCTTTCGAGTGCTCACACTCCGCGTATCACCACGAGCGCCGCCGCACTGATCGCCACCCACAGCACCACCGCGAGCACCATCGCTCGCCACCCCACGCTCCTGATCGCGTGCAGCGACAATCCGCTGCCGATGAGCAGCAGCGCGACGGTCATCATCTTTTCCTTGGCGATCTTCCCTGCGATCTCGGCGAACTCATGGATCTGCGGCACAAGCGTGCCCACGGTCGCCGCCACCACGAACCACAGCACGAACCAAGGAATCGGTATCTGCGTCTTGGGTGGCACGCTCGTCCCGAGCGTGTCTTCATCCTGCTTCAATCGCGCAAACCACCACGCACAGGCGAGCACCACTGGCGCGATCCACAGCGTGCGGGTGAGTTTGACCGCCGTCGCCGTCTCGGTCGCCAGACGCGGATGCTCGGCGTTCGCCGCCATGCGATCAAACTGGGCCGCGGCACCGACGACATTCGCGACATCATGAATCGCCACAGCGGCCCACGTGCCAAACTGCTCTTGCGTCATCTGCAGCAGCGTGCCGATGTGCGGAAACACATAGATCGCGATGGCATTGAGCAGGAACACCGCACCCATGGCGACGGCGATCTGCGCCTCGGTCGCCGCGATCACGCTCGCGGTCGCGGCGATCGCCGAACCGCCGCAGATCGCGGTGCCCGAACACAAGAGTGTGGTCACGTTCCGCTCGGTCCGCAGCCAACGCCCGAGCACGGCCCCAAGGACGAACGTGCCGACGATCGTCCCCGCGGCAAACACCGCCCCGACCAGCCCGGCCTTGGCCACCTGCCGCAGATCCATCCCAAGGCCCAGGAGGACGATGGCGGTTTGGATCAGGTAACGAGCGACTTTGCCCAGGAACTTCGCGTGGCTCGTGAGCCCGAGGAGCGCCAGCACCATTCCCGCCGCCAGTGCGATGGGCGGCGTGACCATGGGCAACATGCACGCACCAACGCCGGCGGCCATGATCCAAGGCGCAAGCCGCGCCCGCCAGTTGCGATTGGGTGAGCCGCTTGGCGCGGTGGATGATGGTGCGGGGCCGGTCAACGTCGCCGAGTGTAACCGGGCCGGATTCTGGTGGCAGAGGCGCCCCGGCCTTGTCGGCTCTTGGTGGGACAGGCGTCCCGCCTGTGTGCTCCGGCTCGCCCTCGACTCACAGACCACTTAAGTTCACGACCAATTCATCGATTCCGACGCGTCAGGTCACGCCGCCGCCGTCTTTGTGGGCTCCGGGGAACCCTGCATCGCCCGCAGGTCCAGCAGGCGCTCGCGCATCACCGAGGGCGGGACGCCGAACTCGCGGCGGAAAGCGTCGCAGAAGTGGCTGTGGCTTGCGAAGCCGAGCGAGGTCGCCAGTGTTGCCAGATCGCTGCGATGCTGCTCCAGCCGATCGATCGCCACGCGGAGGCGGAGTCGATTGAGATACTTGTGGATCGGCTGGCCCGTCTGACGACGGAACAGGCGGCAGAGGTGGAAGGGTGATGCGTGCACGTGGCGTGCGATCTGATCGATGGTGATCCGCTCAGAGATGTGCTCGCCGATGTACGCCTTGGCGCTCTCGGCGGCCTCGACATGCGCGATCGCCGTGGTCGCTCGCACCACGCCGCGCTTCTCGCCGCGAGCCGCATAGCCGCTTTCGAGCACGGCACGCAGCACGCTCCTTGCCGAGGCGTTGACAAGCCCGGTGTCGCCATCGCGCCCGTGGACCGCTTCATTGAACATCGCCCGCGCGAGCAGGAACGCGCCCGTCGGGCAGGGCGCCACCGTCACGGGCATGGGCGACTCGGACTTCGCGTCGGCCGAGGGTTCGTGGCGACGCACGGCGTCGATCATCACGTCCTGGCGATAGGTGATCCAGATCGTCTCGTCCCCCACTGCTCCCGGGTGACTGGTGCGGAAGACGTCTCCGGCGTTCTGCAGCACCACGTGGTTCGCGTCGCAGACCAGCGTCTCGCTTCCGACGTGCATCCGAAACACGCCGCGCGTGGTGAACGCGATCGTGTGCGCTCCGGAGCGAATCTCGACGCCTGGCGCGTCGGTCAACGGTCGGCATCGAGTAAAGCCAACGGCGACCTGTCCGTCGTCATAGACCACCCCCCGCGCCGGCCACCCGCCGACGACGGCGCGAGGCGACTTGGCTGGCGGCTGGCATTCACAGCCGCCGGCTTCTCCAAAGAAAGAATCGAACTTTCGGTGTGTCACGTGTGTGCCCCTGGTGCGCCATCTTGCGTCCTGCCGAACTCGCTCCGCGTCAAAGCAATCCCGAAGTACAACCACTGGGCGTAGGGAAAACCCATACACCGAGCGCCGCACACGATCACATTGCTCTTGCTTTTCTCGGCGTCCTGGCCGAGATTCGCTCGGGTCTGCTCTTCCTGCCCGTGACCGATGCCCACCATCGATCCCAAGCAAGCCCACACGGAGCCAACCCGACCACACACGTCATTGGGACGCGGCTACGACATATTTCCGTCGTACTCATCCGAATGTTCGTTCATTCAACCGGTTTCGGTTCCCAGAGTTTCGAAACCTGCCTGGAGAACGCACAAGAATCAATCGTGGTCCAGACCATCAGCCCATGCCATTGCGGGCAGAAACTGACCCTGCAGGAAGCAGCCCCCCATTGAAGACCCCGCTTCACGGGCCAGTTATGGAACAGTTCGGTCCGAAGACCAGCCTCGATCCGCGACGGCCTCGATCTTGACGGACACACCAGCCGGAACGCACTGGCTCGCCGGGCCAGAGAAGCACGACGCCTCGCCATCGCATCCGCGGGGCATCGAGAGGATGCATTTGGCAAGTGCCACCGCACCGGCCTCGCTGGTGGGCAGCGATCGGCGTGGACCAGCGAGCGCGATCAGCAGCGTTTCCTTCGGTTCCTTGACGCAAGGAACACCGAAGCGGACGTCCCGAAGTTCGCTGGGCTGGACATCGGGCAGGCACCGGTTCGCCCAGGTGTGGGCCGCGAGCTGCACGCATCGCAGGCCGCCTGCGTTGTCGCGGTAAATCGCCATCACGACCGATTCGTCGGGCGTGCCGGGAATCGGGGTGTTCTGAACGGTGCGAACCACGGCACCATCAACCCCCGGAACGGGCAGTGCGGGGCTGAGCGGCTGATGCCTGACGTATGACTTTGGCAAATCGCCCGCCTGTCCCGAGGTCTGCCCCGAAGTCTGCCCCGAAGTATGCCCCGATGGATTGGACCCATCGACGACGACCGGACCGGGCGCAACTGTCGAGGTGGATGGTGCAAGCCCATACCACGCCCCGATACCCGCGATTGACAGAGCCGCGGCCGCACTCAGCAGACCAATCCAGCGCCGACGGACCACACGTGTCTGAGCGGGGGTGCCCGAGAGCCGCAGTGCGGGGAGGGCCTCGGCGGATCGCTCCAGCGCGCTCACCTCTCCAGCCATCCGGATCAGTTCGTTCAGTCGCCGATCGTTCACGCGTCGCTCCGTTCATCCAAGCTCTTCGCGCCAGTCGGTCCTTCGTTCGGGGTGTCGCCAGAAACCCCGAGAAATGCCCGGATCTTCGCGTACGCGGCATGTTTCCGGACGTTCACCGTGCTCGACGACACGCCCAGACGACGCGCCAGGGCTCGGTCGCCTTCGCCGGCAGCGATCGCGCTCACGATCGCTCGCTCCAGATCCGTGAGTCCTGCCGCGGCGTGGTCCTGAAGACAGACACGCACGCGATCTACCAGTTCGGCCTCGGCCATGAGTTCATCCACGCTCGCCTCGCCGGTGGATTCACCAGCCAGGGCGTCGGCGCTCACCGTTCCAGGCAGGCCATCGACGAATCCGCGATCGCGGGCGAAGCGGCGCAGGTGCGTGACCCAGGCGTTGTTCGCCACGGCATAGGTAAACGTGGTGATGGCCGAGCGCGAGGGGTCGTACTTTCCTTCGGCGATGGCCTTCCAGACGGCGGTCCAGACCTGCTGGCAGATCTCCTCGACTTGTTCATCGCGCCCGCCGCTGCGGGCCAGCAGCATGCGTCGCAAGCCCGTGCCGACACGATGGTGGATCTGTTCGAACGCGGCGTGCTCGCCCTGACAGGCCCTGCGCGTCAGCTCTGCGAGCGTGACCGATCGGTTCGGATCCGCGGAGTTGGAGTCACTCGACACAGGGCGCACGCGGACCTCGCTCCGATCCCCACGCCGCCCCGCCCGATCTGGAAGAGTTCCGGGCGGCAGGGACCATAGCGATGGATCGCTCCAGGCGTGCGAGAACCCGCATCAGTTGTGACGTTCGCCGGGATCTTTGGGGGGCGTTGCGGCTTGGGGCATGCCGAGGACGCGCAGATCGATCAGACGCCCGCCGTCGGACTTCAGGGCCTTGGTGCGTCGACGGGTTTCGAAGGCCGCGATGTCGGCGATGGTGGTGCGCTGGAGAAACAGCAAGGTTTCATCGCGGTGCTGGGACCAGAATCGGTGTGCGGGGCATGCCCGCTCGTCGCTGCACTCGCTGACACCGAGCATGCAGCGTCGCTGGCAGATGGGATCGCCCAGCAGCTCGGCGATGTCAAAGAGCGAGATGTCCTGCGGGCGTTTGGCCAGCGTGACGCCGCCGCCCACGCCGCGCTGCGTCTGCACGAGTCCGACACGCCGCAGCGAGTTGACGATCTTGGCGAGATAGGGCCCCGGAATCGCACAGGCCTCGGCGATTTCCTTCACAAGCATCGGAACCCCGCCCGCAGTGGCGAGATATCCGAGAGCGGTTGCTGCGTATCCGGTGGCCTGGCTGAGCATAGGGAATCTCCTAGAGCGTCGCCCTCAATATATGATATGCCCCTCCATTATTCAACAACTCGGTCCAAAAGCTCGCCCAAAGGGCCCTGGCTTGATCAGAATCCGCACAAGTTGGATTCTGGGGAAGTCCATGGGCTTGACAAAGTGGACATCCAGGGTGACAATACGTTCAGTCATCGGACATCTTTATCCGATACTCCTTTGCCGAACGTCTTCGCTTTGCCGGGAGAACAACACATGGCCAGCACGCGCGTCGCCGGAAGCACGCCCGCGACCATCGAGAATCCGATGTCCACCGAGGCCCTTTTGAAGCCTCGGCCGGGGTCGTCCACGCGTTTGGAATCCTTCGTCTATGACGATGTGATTGTCCGGAAGTTCCTCGGAGCCACGGTGCTCTGGGGGATCGTGGCGTTTCTGGTTGGGCTGATCATCGCCTTGGAGATGATCATCCCGGTGGCCACCACGTACCAGATCGCGGGATTCAAGCCGTTTGCCTTTCTGGCACCGCTTTCATTCCTGAACGCGACGGAGTGGTTGAGCTTCGGACGTCTGCGTCCTTTGCACACCAACGCGGCGATCTTTGCCTTTGGCGGGAACGCGATCTTCACGGCGGTCTATTACTCCACCCAGCGGCTGTGCAAGGCCCGGATGTGGTCCGACCTCTTCAGCAACCTGCACTTCTGGGGGTGGCAGCTCATCATCGTGCTGGCCGCCGTCACGCTGCCGCTGGGGATCACCAGCGGCAAGGAATACGCCGAGCTGGAGTGGCCCATCGATCTGCTGATCGCGGTGGTGTGGCTCGGGTTCTTCGGGACCAACTTCTTCATGACGCTGAAGGTGCGGCGCGAGCGGCACATGTATGTCGCGCTGTGGTTCTACATCGCGACGATCGTCACGGTGACGATGCTGCATGTCTTCAACTCGCTGGCGATGCCCAAGAGCTTGACCAAGAGCTATAGCGTGTATGCGGGCGTGCAGGACGCGCTGATGCAGTGGTGGTATGGGCACAACGCGGTGGCGTTCTTTCTCACGACGCCGTTCCTGGGGCTGATGTACTACTTCATGCCCAAGGCGGCGGATCGCCCGGTGTACAGCTATCGCCTGTCGATCGTGCACTTCTGGTCGCTGGTGTTCGTGTACATCTGGGCCGGGCCGCACCATTTGCATTACACCGCGCTGCCAGCGTGGGCGAGCACGCTGGGGATGGTCTTCAGCGTCATGCTCTGGATGCCCTCATGGGGCGGCGGGATCAACGGGCTGCTCACCCTCCGCGGGGCGTGGCACAAGCTGACGGATGATCCGATTCTGAAGTTCCTGGTGGCGGGGATCACCTTCTACATGATGTCGACGTTCGAGGGC
>JAIEOW010000189.1 GCA_019750095.1 Phycisphaerales bacterium | reverse complement strand
AGTATCGAGAGCGCGTCGGTGTCACTCAACGGTCTTGGGTTGTTCGAGAGACGCACCGCGTCAGCGGCTTGCGCCATTGACGTCAACTGGTCGCGGCCGACGCCGACGGCAGAGAGGGTTGGTGCGAGCCCGAGCCGCATCAGCAGGTCTCGCATGAACTCGGGCATCAACGCCGGCTCGACCCCCAGCAATGCTGTCGCCTCCGTGACTTTGTCCGTCGCCGCCGGGTCAAGGGCGTTGAAGGCGGCCACGTGACCAAGCGTGAGCGCCACCGCGTGCCCGTGCGCAACCCCGTATCGCGTTGTGAGCTCGTAGGACAGCGCGTGTGCAGCAGTCGTCTTGCTGATGTTGATCGCCCGCCCCGCGAGATGAGCGCCCAGCATCATGCGCTCGCGTTGAGCTGCTGCTGCGGAGAGCATGCTCGACTCCAAGCTCGGCATGATCAGACGGAGCGCATCGGTAGCGTGCAACCGAGACTGCTGGGTCGCGCTGGCGGCCCAGAGCGACTCCACGGCTTGGCACAGTGCGTCGAGCCCAGTGACCGCCGCGACCTGCTGAGGCATCGCCGCGTGGAGGGTCCAATCCAGCACGACGCCGCACGGCCTCATTCCCGAGTGTGCAACAGACATCTTCTTGCCCTGCACATAGACCGCCGAGAAGTGCGTTGCCTCGCTCCCCGTGCCGCTCGTCGTTGGAATCGCAAGAACGGGGATCGGCACGACGCCCTGACTATCCCCGCCTTGCACCAAGGTCTCGGCACGCTCGATCGCGCCGGCGGCCAGCCCGCCGACCTTGGCCACGTCCATGCACGAACCGCCTCCGAGCGCGATGATCGCGTCCGCCGCGCACGCACACACGGCCCTTGCTGCGGCGAGTGGTTGATCCGACGTGGGATTCGGCGTGAATGCGTCGAACACGCCTGCAACGCGCCCGTCCGCAAGATCGACAATCATGTCGTCCACCCCGGCCGACCTCGCGGCCCTGCGGTCGATGACCAGCAGCACGCGTCGAGCGTTCATCGCATCAAGTATGACAGGCACTTGGGCGAGCGATCTCCCGATCCACTGGCCGTTGTCCTGGCGGACATGTTCGCTATTGGCATTCACCAGGGCAGCGAGAATGTCTTGACGTTGGTCATCCACTTACAGGCCTCCGCAACGCCCTCTTTGACGCCGAGCCCTGACATCTTGACACCGCCAAAGGGCGAGCGCTCGGTGCGATATCCGGGAACTTCATTGACGTTGACGGTTCCTGTCTTTACTTCGTGGATCACACGCGTGGCCCAAGCCAGGTTGTTTGTAACCACGCTCGTCGAGAGACCGTAGTCAGTCGCGTTGGCCAGATTGATTGCGTCATCGACGCCGTCGACCGGGAGAATCTTGGCGATCGGCCCAAAGGCCTCCTGGCAGACGATCGGCGCATCGCGAGGCACGTCGCCGAGTACCGTGGGTTCGAGCTGCGCTCCACGTCGCACTCCG
This sequence comes from Phycisphaerales bacterium, assembly GCA_019750095.1. Taxonomy (GTDB): domain Bacteria; phylum Planctomycetota; class Phycisphaerae; order Phycisphaerales; family UBA1924; genus UBA4658. The sequence continues at coordinate 12,778 of JAIEOW010000189.1, read as the reverse complement.
CCGCGGAGCAGACTTGCCCCGCGGCGGACGGCGTCGTGGATCAATCTCTCAAGCGACATTGCCGACCCATCGTCGATGACCGTGCCAACGCGTGTTGCGGGGTCCATCGGATCGCCGCAGACATACTCGCCACTCATCGCCATGACCCTGCGTGTGAACTCAACGACCACGGAGCGATCGACGAGCAGGCGTTTGGCCGCCGTGCATCGCTGTCCGGAGTTGCGGAACGCCCCCTCGCACGCGAGTCTGGCTGCAAGGTCAAGATCCGCGTCGGGCAGGACGATGAGCTCGCTGTTGCCCCCGAGTTCCAGCGCAAGCCGTTTGTACCCCGCGGACTGCGCGATCAGCATCCCCACGTGCGTGCTGCCAGTGAACGTCAGACACTCGATCCGTTGATCGCGGACCAGCACACTGGAGACCTGATCCGTCGGCCCGAGCACCACGCTGAGCATGGGCCCGGGCAGCCCTGCTTCGAAGAGCGTCTCGGCGAGGGCGAGCGCTGACAGAGGGGTCTTCTCAGATGGTTTCAGCAACACCGGAGCTCCCGCCGCCACCGCTGGCGCGAGCTTGTGTGCCACGGTGTTCAGCGGATGGTTGAACGGTGTGATCGCCGCGACGCACGCTACGGGCTGCCGCATCGTGAAGATGCGACGGGGCTTTCCCGACGGCGAGACGTCGCAGGCGAAGGCCTCGCCATCGTCCGTCAGCGCCTCGATGGCCGAGAACTTCAGCACGTCCAGCGCCCGGCCGACCTCGTATCGAGTCTCGCGGATGCACAGGCCGGTTTCGCTGGTGATCAGTTGGGCGAAGGTCTCGGCGCGGAGCTTGATGAGGTCCGCCGTGCGGAGCAGAATCTCTGATCGATCATGCCGCGAGAGCGTGGCTCGATACGCGATCGCCGCTGCGATTGCACGTTCAACTTCGGCTTGCCCGCACTGGGGCACACGTCCGACGACCTGCCCGGTGTACGGGCTGCGCACGTCGAGCATGGTGCTTGAGGTGAATCGCTCACCGGCAATGAACAACGTCGGATCGCTCATGGCAGCTCCAAGGGATCAGGCGACCACGCCGTTGATGGTGAAGTCAAAGACGTCGTAGTTTCTCGGGTCGCACTGCGCGAGTCGGGTGTACTGATCTGAAAGGGGGCGATTGAAGATCAGCGGGACCATCTCCTCATAGCGGCCGCCGTGGGACCTCAACAGCCCGTCGAGTTTGGAGAGATCGTGACCCTTTGGACTGGTGCCGACTGCGACGCTGCGGCCGGAACAGACCACCATGTCGCCCGTCCGATCAGGCGGCGCCTGGAGCGCGGCGCATGCCTGGGGGTGCTCGAGCACCTCGGTGATTCCTGGTGTACGAAGCAACCGTTCTCGCACCGGCGACACCTTGTCGGGTGACGAGACGTGCACCACGGCGAACGAGCCGAGCGAGGCATGGTGCACAACATAGGGATCGGTGATCGGCAGAATCACCCGTGCACCCGGGTCCACCTCGCGGATGATCGGCTCCAGGTACACGATGTAGGGCTCGCCCTCGGGTGTCATCTTGGCGTTCATTCCGTGGTCGGCCGTGATCCCGATGATCGCCCCGAGGCGGTCGAGTTCGCCAATCTGGTCGTCGAGCCGGGCGTAGAACTCGATAGCGGCTGTCTCATCCGGCGCGTGCTTGTGCTGGATGTAATCGGTGGTAGAGAGATAGATCAGATCGGCCAACTGCTCGCGCACAATCGCAGCCCCAAGCGTGAGCACGAACACGCTGGCATCGCCCGAGTAGATCTCCGGCTTGGCCGGGTATCCCGAGAGCTTGAGCGCGTCATCGATGCCCGAGTTGGCCTCGGTGCATTCGTGCGCGCGTTCGCTCGACACGCTGATCGCCCCTGGGCCGACGTCGAGCCCCTTGGACAGGATGGCTCGCAGCTTGTCCTTCGCAGTGACGACCGCGACCCGTCGACCCGCGTCGCGGGCCTTCGCCGGAATGGTCGGAGCCCGGAGAAACTCGGCCGAGTTCATCATCGTCTCGCGCCCGCTCGAACGATCGAGGAAGTAGTTCCCACCGATCCCATGCACCGAGGGGGGCGCCCCGGTGATGATGCTCGCGTTATTCGGGTTCGTGAATGTCGGCATGACCGCGCGAGCGCGGAAGCGGCCGCCCAGCGAGGCGAACCGCATCAGGTTTGGCGCGCGTCCGCGTGCGATCGCCGCATCGATGTACTCGTCTGCCGAACCGTCCAGGCAGATCACGACCTCGGTGCGTCCACCAGCAGATCTTCGGTCTTCGCGTCCGTACCAGCGAGAGTTCGCTTCGAATCGTGCGCCAGACGTCATGCTCGCTCCTTGATCGGCTTCGAAAGAGAGACAGTCACACCACCGCGCGCATCAATCGGGAGCACGCAAGATCGATCAGCGTCACGGCGATGATGACGATGAGCATCATCGTGCAGACCTCCTGATACTGATACCCATTGATCTTGTCGGACATCAAGAACCCGATCCCCCCCGCCCCAACCACGCCGAGGATCGTCGCGCTCCGCACGTTGGTCTCGAACCGCAGCAGACTGTTGCTCACCAGATGCGGCATGATCTGCGGCAGAACCGCGAAAGAGATCACCTGCAGAGGCCTTGCTCCGGTGCTCGACACGCCTTCCACCGGCCCCTGCTCCATCGCGTCGATTGCGTCGCTGAACACTTTGCCCAGAATCCCGACGCTGTGCACGAACAGCGCAAGCACCCCCGTGAACGGACCAAGCCCGATCACGGCCACGATGATCAACGCCAGCACGAACTCGTTGAATCCTCTGCAGCCATCGAGAAATCTGCGCACTGCAAAGCGGGAGAACCAACGCATCGCTCGGTGCGATGACGACTCGCCCGGAGCAAGGATTCCCAGTGTCGTGCGTGCCGCCAGCAGCGACAACGGGACAGCCGCCACCACCGCCAGAAGGGTGCCCCAGAGAGCAATCGCCAGAGTTTCGACCAAAGCGGATGTGTACAAGGCGAGCTTTGCGCGATCGGTTTCTGGCGGAAAGAACCCGCCTCGCAGCTTGCCGATCTGGCTCGCATACTCACGCTCGATGATCGCCTCTTTCTCGGCGGCGTCCTGCGACGCAAGCATGCGCTCGGCCCGGGCCCGCACCTCGCGCCCGAGCGCGGGCTCGCTGGGCATCGGTTCACCGGCGGTTCGCTTCTCATCGCGGATCGCATCGCGTGCCCTCTCCGTGGCGAGAAGGGCTGGAAAACGCTCCGCCTGCGCCCGAGCACTCTCTCGCTCCTGCGAAGAGATGCTCCTCCCGAAGAGAAACTCCGCCGCCCGGCCGCGATTGCTCCACAGCTGGCTCGGATCGATCTTTGTTTCGCGATAACTCGCCACCAGAATCGCGACGCAGAACATGAGCAGCACGAACCCGACCAGCCGACGCCAGATCGGCGTGACCGGCCGAATCGCATCGAGGGCGCGTGCCGGCCCGTCGAAACGGTCCGGCCTTGAGACTTCGAGATGCTTGTCGCTCGGCGTGCTCACTTCTTCTCCGCCTGTTTCGCCTGCATGCTCATCAGATATCGCATCACGTCATACGACGTGTCGCTGGCGTAGACGAAGCCGCCGTTGCCGAGCCGCTCCTGCGCCGCCTTGTCATCGTTCAGCATCATGAGCGCCCCCGTAATCGCCGCTCTGAGGCTGATCGGCAGGTCCTTTCGGACCACCATCGGCGAACCCGGTATCAGCTCTGACGTCCAGAGGATCACGAGATCGTCCTCTCGCACCTGCCCGCTCTTCACCACCCGCGCCAGGTCGAGGTCGTTGGTGGCCGCGGCGTCGACCGAGCCGTTGCTGACCGCGAGTGTCGACGCCTGGTGTGAACCGGCGAATCGCACCTCACGGAAGTAGGTCTTGGGATCGACCTTCAAGTCGCGATGAAAGTGCATCATCGGAACGAGGCAGCCGGACGTCGAGTTGGGGTCTGTGAACGCGAAGGTCTTGCCGCGGATGTCATCGACGGTCTTCCAGCCCGATGATTTCTTGGCGACGATGAGCCCGTGATACCCGGGCACGCCGTCCTTGTCCAGTTCCATGGCCACCGCGACGGCACCCGCGCGTGTCGCCGCCTCGACATAAGACTTTGGCCCGAGATAGGCAACGTCGACGTGTTTTTGACTCATCGCCGTGATCATCCCGGCATAGTCGCTGGAACTCATCGTCTCGATCTTCACCCCGAGCACGCGCTCGAGGTGGATGCTCATGGGTTTGAATCGCTCGACGACATCGGAGCTGCCTTCGCTCGGAACGAGCCCGAGGACGAGTTTGTCGGGCCACTCGGCCTGCGCGGGGCTGGTCCGAGGTGCCTCTGCGGCGGCGGACTCGACCGCACGCGTCCCTGCCGCGCCGAACACCATGAGTAGCCCAGCACAGATCAGGACGGTCCACCACGCCAACGGTTTTACACTCATCATGATCGCGCTCCCGCTGCTACCGCCATCTCAGGCCGTGGACTGATTTGCACAGTGGTCACCAGGTCTTCTCTCGACTGCTCGCTCTGGGGCTGGCCGCGATAGACCAGTCCGATGTCCGCCGAACTCAGTGCTCTCGCTGAAGTGTCGACGCAAACCTGCCCCCGAGACATGCCCACAACCCGCGTTGCAAAGGCTCTGGCGACGTCCACCTGGTGAAGATTCACGATGACCGGAATCCCACGCGCATCATGAATGTCTCGGAGCGTCTGCATCACCCCTTCGGCACTCTGTGGATCGAGGCTCGCGATGGGCTCGTCGGCCAGAATCACGTCCGGCTCTTGCGCGAGCACCCGCGCAATCGCCACGCGCTGCTGTTGCCCTCCCGAAAGCTGATCGGCCCTTCGAAACGCGTGCTCGGCAATCCCCACGCGCTCAAGACATGAGAGGGCCATCTGCTGCTCACGCTTGGGAAAACACCGTGCTATCCCCGCCCACCGTGCCATCATTCCACGCGCGAAGCGCAGGCGGCCAGCAAGCACATTGTCAAGCACGCTGAGGCGCCGGACGAGGTTGAACCCCTGAAACACCATACCGACGCGTCCGCGTACTTCGCGCAAGCGACCGCCGCTGGCGTGGGTGATGTCCGTTCCAAGGAGTTCCACGCGACCGGCCGTGGGTCGAATCAGCAAGTTCATGCAACGAAGCAGCGTGCTCTTGCCGGCACCGCTGGGTCCGATGACGGCCACAAAGTCCCGGCGTCCGAAGGAAAGGGATACGTCCCGAATCGCGACCCGTCCGGGCGCGTACGCCTTTACCAGGCCGTCAACCCTGAGAACGGGATGCGACTCGCCGGTTGGATCCGGACTTTGCATCGCCTTGACCAGTTCCATACGGGAATGCTAACCGAGCGCGTCGGACGTGCATCCCGCGGATATGGCTCCAACCAATGGCTTTGCGCAATCTTGTCGATCGTCTCGTGCGGTTAGCCCAACCACGACGCCATGACGCTCTCCCCCAGCCCGAAGCTCAGCGTCATGCCCGCGCCGCCGACCCCGTTGACCACTTTCACCGCTGGATGGGGAGATGCGACAAACTCGGTCCCGCCGGTCATGAGCTTGAGATAGTTGCCGTACCAACGTTCGGCGATCCGCTGTTCTGGCAGACTCAGAAACGTCCCGAGGTAGTCGAGAATGAGCCGATCAATGTCATCGCGTATGAACGGCAGCACGGGCTCGCCATATTCATGCGAGTCACCGATCGTCACCTCGCCCGCGGGGGTCTGGCTCGCCATGACGTGGATGCCCCAGCGATCAAACTCTGGTCGCTCGGCCGAGAATCGCTCCCGCACACTCTGCAAGCTCGGGCACATCTCGAAAGCGCGATAGTGTCGCATCGTCGCGCCCGCCGAGAGCATTGGCCCGAGCCGTCGCCCGGACGGTTGCGGTGAGGTGCGCATCATCTGGAGCTTGCACACCGCGAGCCCACTCTGCGCGTAAATCTCCGGGTAGAGTTGGCGCAGATCTTCGCCCGTGCAGACGCAGATACGATCGGCACGCAAGCACTGGCCGGTGGAGAATCGCACCACTGGGGGCTCAACCGCCGCAACAGGTGCCCCCAGCAGCACGCGGACACCACATTTTTCCCTTAGAAAAACGGTCATGCGCTCAATTGCTTGTCGCGGATCAACGCATACTTCGGTTTCGCTGAGCATGGCACCGCGCAGACCATCGCGAACGAGCCATGGCGATCGCTCGATCGCCTGATCGGGCGTCAACATGCGTACGCGGTACCCTGCGTCGTTCCCCCGGGATACGAACTCCTCGAGCACGGCGAGCTCGTCAGTGTGGCGTGCGACACACAGGGAACCGCACGCCTCGTGCCACACGCCCGCGTGGGCCGCGGCCTCGAGCCACAGCTCCCGCGTCCGCATCGCGCGGCGCAGCAGTTCGCCCGAGGGCTGCCCGATGGGCCACACCATGCCGAAGTTTCTGATCGATGCGCCGATCTGGCGGGCATGCCGGTCGATCAGCACGACGTTCAGACCACGTTTGCTCGCGGCCCAAGCGCACGCGATGCCGACGATCCCAGCGCCCACGACTGCCAGGTCGCAGCGAGCGTCGGACCCGAGGTCAAGCTCCTGCGTGCGCACCTGCGGTACTTGCTGAACCATCGCGCCCTCTCCACCACGTACAACGACTCAAGTACTCCGCGATGGCGCACTGTGCGCCAAGCTTCACGGAGTTTAGCCATGCTCTTGGTACGATCGCCGTGGGCTAGCGCCCAATCTCGCGCAGTCGCTCGCCGCGCTGCTGGGCAGCCTGTCGCTGATCGGCGGCCTGAGGTTCGAAGAGCACGCCGATGCTCGATTCCTCGGTGATGCTGTTGTATGCGATGCGGACGCCGAGGGTGGCTTCGCGCATTCGGCGACGGACGAATCCGCTGACGTTCTGAATCTCGCTCTCGTCAGTGTCGTAGGTCAGTTGAGCACCGACTGAGTACACGCGGGTGAGCTGATAGCTCGCACCGAAGTCGACATAGGTTGCATCGAGCGGGTTCAGGAAGCGAACCTGGGCGTACGTTGAGAACTCGGGGGAGTGCTGGATCAGCCCGCCGGCAACAGTGCGCTCGGGCTGGTTGCTGGTGAAGTCATAGATCTGGTTGAAGGTGAGCCCGACAGCGTCGGTCACCTGCCACGCGACATCGCCGGTGAAGTAGTTGCCAAGAACCGAGTATTCGGGGCGATAGTCAAAAAACCGGCCGAAGGGTGAGGACTGGTTGCGATCCGCCGTGGAGAAGGTGAAATCAGTTGAGACCTTCAGCACGTCCACGGAGCGTGTTCGGCCCGGGCCGCCGCGCTGGGTCTGGAAGGTGTTGGTCACTCCGGCGCGTACGGCCGAGCCGGTGTTGATGCCCTCGACATCGGGGTCATAGGGGGCGAGCGATTCCTGGCGGACGGTTGAGCCGGCGGTCCAGACGGTTGCGCTCGGCTCGATGATGTGGCGGATGCGATTGAGGTCGAACAGTTCGCTCTGCACGGCATCATCGATCCGAACAAGCTGCGTGCTGAAGCGCGAGCCAGCGGCCCACCAGGCACGGTACTGATCGTCGGCGTCGCTGCCGGCGTAGGTGGCGATCTCGCCGAGTTTTTCCTCATAGCCGGTGAATCGACCGACGATGAACGGGTTGATGCGGAAGGCCGAGAGATCCAGCACCGCCGAGAGTTCCTGGCGCGTGTCGTATCGCAGGTACTCTTTTTCATTCAGTCCTGCCGCCCTGAGCCGGTCGGCGATGGACTGATTGGCGTTGACGCCGAAGGCCCGCTGGGAAAGGGCATCGCTGGTGAACCCAAACTCTTCCGCCCGGGGCTCATTGAAGCTGAAGCCGACGCGGGCGACCGAGTATTCGTGTGTCCAGGTGAGCAAGCCCGGCTGCACTCCGCCGAGAATGTCGTCGGCGAGCCGTGCATACTTGCCCTCGGGCAGCTTGTTCACCGTGAAGCCCTGGCTCTGTTGGATGTACTGATTGGGCGAGAAGTCGTTGAAGGTGCCCTTGGCCTGCAGACTGAAGACGCTGTTGCCCTCGATGTAGCGCAACCGGATCGAGCTTGCGACCTCGCGGCCTTCCTCGGCGATCTTGTCAAAGAACCCGTCGATGAAGGTCTCATCGCTGACGTACGCACCCTCGGCAAAGAGCGACCAGTTCGGGGTGATGTCCCACCGATTCTCGGCGAGCACCATGCCGCGGAACTCGTCCTCGCCATCTTTCTTTTCACCGGTCACCAGCACATCGCGGCCCTGATCTTCGGGCACGATGTAGCCGAAGATCTGCCCGTTCATGCTGAGGGTGTTCCAACTTGTACGCGTGCCGAGAGCGGGGCCGCGGTCAAAGTAATAGTCCACGAGCGCACGCACCCGCAGCCCTTCGGGCCGATCGAGCCCCAGGATGCTCAGGGCGTTCCAGGTGGTCTTCAGCGCGGCACCCGAGCCCGAAGAGTTCTCCACTCGCACATCTTCGAGCGGGATCTCATCCACTTCGCCGCGGAACCCGGGCAGCCAGAAGAACGGCACACCCAGCCCGCGCAGCGTGATGTTCTTGGCCTCAACAAAGGTGATCGTGCTGCCGGGGGCGGCCGCACTCGATGCGCGGGGTGCCTGGGTGACGGTGATCTTGGATGCACCGAGAGAGAACACGGGATCGAAAAAGGACGTGGTGCTCAGCCGGGCATTCTCGGCGGAGACTTTGTTCGCCGCCTCCTGCCGAAGCGTGCTGGCACGCACGTACACCGGCAGCCCAGAGCGCTGATCGATCGTCGAGAACACAGCGTCGGCCATGACGGCCTTGTTGAGCTTAAAGTCGTAATACACCCGCGGCCCGCGCAGTGTGTACTGCCCGTCGGTCGCCACGACATCGCCTTCGAGATACACACCCTGCACGGCGTCTACACCGAATCGTCCGAGGTCCTTGAGCGGCCCCGGAGCGAGAAACACGATCGCCCGTTCAGAGGTGATGAGCAGATTCCGCGATTTGCGAAGGTCGGTGTATTGCAGGGCCACGCCGCCCGTCAGCAGCAAGGTGTTGTTTTCTTCGCCGCGCAGCACACGAATGAACGCGCTGTCCGGCGCGGCTTCGCCAAACTCCGGCGCGGTCGGGGCGTTCGGTGCCCGCGTGCCCGCGGCGAAGGTGACGATGCCATCGCGGGCAAACAGCGGCTCGACGCGTTCCTGCGGCGGAAGCACCGGCCCGGGCGTCCCCACCCGCTGACGGGCGATTGGAGAGTTGGGTTCGTACGGTCGGCTCAGACCCGGAGTGATCTGACCTCGCACCACGCCGGGTGCCTGGACGGGCGTCGGCTCCGGCTCGAATTCCACATCGGTGCCGCCCAGCAGCCCGCGGAGCAATCGGGCCAGCCGCTGCTCGCTTTCGACAAGGAACGCCCCCTTGCCTCCCCCACTTGCGCCGTCGATCTGCCCCGGCGTCAGCGCGTCTGCACGGAGCGCCAAAGAGCCGTCGAGCGTCGCCGTGACGACCAGCCGATCGGCGGCTTGGGCGTACCCGGCCTCGGCACCGGGATCGCTCACGCGATCGAAGGAGATGGCAATCTGCCGTGTGGCACGGTCTTCACCGATCGCCCCGGTGGTGGCGAGGGTCTGCACCCAGACGACGGCCTGAGCCGCGGTGAACTTGAACCGCCCAGACTCGATCGTGACATCGCCCTGCAAGAACATGCGCTGAGTGCTGACCGGCAAGCCGTCGGCCCCGATCACGCGCGCACTGCCTCCCTCTGACCACACCCATGCTCGTGAGGCCGAGATGGTCAGGTCGGCGCGCTCGACCGCGCTGGGCAAGCGCACGCCGCCAAAGTCCTTGCCGGTGATGTCACTTGGTGCGGGCTGAGATTGACCGAACCAGCTTGGCAGGGGCGTGCCCGTGGAGGCGGGCTGGGCGAAGCATGCCATGCCAAGCGCAAGCCCCGAGCATGCCAAGATGAACGCGGCGGCTCGAATCCGTGGGCGACTGTTGAAAGTGCGATCCATGCAGGGGCGGATGCTACGGGATCGGGCCGGTTTGCACAACTCGGCGCAACCGACACCCCGGAGGCGATCATCGCCCATAGACTCGGCGCATGCAGAGCACACCCGATCAGCCCTTGGCGCTTGTGGTAGAGTCCTCCGGCCCGTTTGCGGGCATCGCCACGCTGACACTGGAGCAGCCAGGATCACCCATGGTGGTGCTCGACCGGGTGTTGATTCAGCGCATCGAGGCCGCCCTCAGGGGATTACCCAATGCACTGACCGGCCTTGTTCTCGCGAGCGCGAGCCCGCGCGTGTTCATCGCCGGGGCGGATCTGAAGACGATTCAGGCGGATCCGGCGAATCCGGATGCGGATCGGGTGCTCGATGCGTATCTGGCGTATGGCCAGCGGGTGTTTGGGATGATCTGCGAGCTGCCCTATCCGACGGCGGCCGCGATCGGCGGCGCGGCGCTGGGCGGCGGTCTCGAAATCGCCATGCATTGCGACGCCCTGATTGGTGCGCCAAACGCCAGCGGCAAGCCGTATCCCGTGGGTCTCCCCGAGGCCGGGCTCTCGATCTGCCCGGGTTGGGGGGGCACGAATTTGTTGCCAGCGCGAATTGACCCGAGCGAAGCGATCCGCCGAACGGCGTCGGGAAAACCGATGACGTTTGACGAAGCCATCAGCGCGAAGCTCTTTGACGCCGTCGCTCCAAGTGCCGATGCGCTTCTGAGCACAGCAAAGCAGTGGATTGTGGACCATCGCACAAAGCTGGGACGCCGCGACGGCGCGCCATCACGCTGGATCGGTCGTCCGGAGACCAAGCCCCAGACGCTTGCCGCGATCGCCAAGTTGGCACCGGCGACGGACGAGGCGCTGAAAACCGACCCGGCCCAGGCCGTGCTGGCGGCGGTCAACGCCGGGCTCAATAGCGGGTGGCAGGCCGCGCTGGCGATCGAACGCCGAGAACTGGTACGCCTGCGCAACACCCCTGCGGGGCGGGCGGCGATTCAGGCGTTCTTTGATAAGAGCAAGAAGTAGAGCACACGGGCCTGCGCTCAGGGCTCGCCCAACTGACCGATCAGAATCACGTAGCCGTCGGGATCACCCAAGCGGATCTCGCCTGCGGGCATGTAGTCTGGCCGGGTGATGCTGAAGACCACGCGTCGGCCGTCGAACGGGCTGTTCCGGCCGTTGTATACACCACCATCGTGCAACCCGCTGGCAAGCAGGTGCGTGCGCAGTGCGGCGACATCGCTCGTGTACATATAGAACAGCACCGCCTGCTGAGCCGCATCGATCGGGCCGCTGGCGCGAGCGAACATCATCTCGGCCTTTCCGCTTTGAGCGAGCGCCCAGAATGCGCGCCCCTGAGGGTCCTTCATTGCATCCTGGGTCGCGAAACCGAGGTGTGCGTAAAAGGCGAGCGTCGCTTCCACATCCGCCACGTGCACAAACGCCACCGATCGATGAACGGCTGACGCGGCATTGCTTGGCAACTTGGTGGTGTTCATCTGGCAATCTCTCGAAAGCCGAGGTTCACTTGCGCTTCTTGAATCGATCCTTGATGCTCGGCGTCGCCGTGCTGCCCTTGGGCTTGCCAAAGCCGGGCAGGCCCTTCACCGATGGCAACATCCCGCCCATGCCCGCGCTGCCCAGTTCCTTCACGGCTTTCACGCGATCGATCGCGCCCAGATCACCCATCTGTTTCGCCAGCTTGTTCACCGTGGTGAACTGCTTGCACAACTGCCCCACTTCGTCGGTGTTTGTGCCGCTGCCCTTGGCGACGCGTCGGCGGCGCTGCATGTCGATCGAGTCCGGCTTGCGCCGCTCGCCGGGCGTCATGCTGTGCACGATCGCCTCAACGCGGTCGAGCTGCTTGTCGTCGATATGCACATCCTTCAGCGCGGAACCCACGCCCGGCAGCAAGCCAAGAAGCTGCTTCAGCGGCCCCATCCGCCGAAGCGTGCGGAGCTGCTTCAGGAAGTCCTCCATCGTCATCTCGCCCTTGGAGAACTTGTCCTGCAGTTTCTCGGCTTCCTCATCGCTCACCTGCTCGCGGGCCTTTTCAACCAGCGAGACCACGTCGCCCATGCCCAGGATCCGCGTCGCGATCCGCTCGGCGTGAAATGGCTCAATGTTTTCGAGCTTTTCGCCCACGCCGATGAACTTGATTGGCGCGCCCGTGACATGCTTGACACTGATCGCCGCCCCGCCGCGGGTGTCGGAGTCGAACTTGGTGAGGATGATCCCGTCCACTTCCAGCTTCTGATGAAACGCCTTCGCCGAGTTGATCGCGTCCTGCCCCGTCATCGCATCAACCACCAGCATGATCTGGTGCGGCTGCACGCTCCGGTTGATCTGGTGCAGTTCATCCATCAAAGCGTCATTGATGTGCAAGCGGCCTGCGGTATCAAGAATGACCGTGTCGATCCCCTTGGCCCGCGCCGCCGCAACGGCCCGCTGGCAGACCTGCACCGCGACGCCCACGGCCTTTCCGTACGCAGCGACCTTGTCTGGCTCGGAATAGAAGCTCACCTGTGCCCCGCCCGCCAGATCGCGATTCACCGTCTCGGCCACCGTATGCAACTGCTCCACCGCCGCCGGTCGCTGCAAGTCGGCGGCCACCAGCATCACGCTCCGCCCGCGCTTCTTCAGATAGCCGGCGAGCTTGCCGCAGGTCGTGGTTTTGCCGCTGCCCTGAAGCCCGCACATCATGATCACCGTCGGACCGGGCGAGACGCGCAGAATCGGTTCCTCGGCTGCCCCCATGCTCGGCCCCATGCCAGGCACGGGCATCCCAGACATGCCCGGCATGGCC
>JAIEOW010000179.1 GCA_019750095.1 Phycisphaerales bacterium | reverse complement strand
CCATGGTGTTCTGGCTCAGCGGGTCTCTGGTGCCGCCGCCGATGCGTCGGGCGTCGTCGAGCAGATCGCGGATCTGATCCGACAGCGGGCGCAGGGCTTTCTTGGCGCGGTCGATCATGCTCTCGCTCTTGACGCAGGCGATGACGAACACGGCTTGAGAGTTCAGCGAGCGCACCTGCTTGGCTAGGGGGAACATCTCGCGCATGGTCGCCATGGCGGCGAGCAGCTCGTTGGCCCGCGTGCGTTTGGCCTCGGCGCCGGGCACCAGCTTGTCTGCGCCGCGTGCGCCCAGCAGGCAGAGTGCGGCGGAGAGGCGATCCATCGCGGCGTCGATCGCCTCGTCGATCACGTCGGCGGCTCGGTGCGAGTCATCGACCAGGCGATCGATCGCCGTGCTGACTCCGGCGCGGGTGGTGGGGCGCAGGTCGAGGGCTTTGAAGTCGGGTTTGAATCCCGCGTCGAAGGCGGTGCGGACCTGTTCCCACACGATGATTTTTTCGGAGGCCGCGCGATATGCCGCTGAGTGTGTGGCGGCGGCTTCGGCGAGGGGCTTCTGCTTTGTGCGTGCAGCGCGGTGACGCTGGACGGCGATCTTGATGTCGGGCGTCTCTGGCACGCCGCGGAGAGCGGCAAAGACCGGCCGCCAGGAGGGCGGCTCAAACCCGAAGTAGCGGGCCAGCCCGCTGGCGCGGGACTCAAAGCCGGCGCCCGCTCGCAGCAGTGGGGCGGTGGGAACGAGCTCGGCCCCGGCCATTCCGGGGCCGCCGACCACGCCCTGCCAGTGCGAGAGCGTGGCTTTCTTGCTGGCGGCTTCAAAGTCGCCAAAGAGATTGCTCGCCGGAGATTCATCGAGATACAGCCCTGGCTCGTTGCGCTGGCGAGCGGCGGCGATGCGTTCGCGGTCGCTGGGGTGGGTGCTGAAGAACCCGGTCCTGGATTTCTCGATGCGGGTGCGGATCGCATCTTTGGCTTCTGGCGTGAGCCGCTTGCGGAAGTCCGCGACATAGACCGGAAAGTTGTCGGGGAGTATGTCCTTCTTGCGAAAGAGCCGAGAGGACTCTTCCATCGCGCGGGGCATGGCGTCGGCCAGTTCGTTTACACCGTGACAGACGCCGACGAAGGCGTCGGCTCCGCAGAGCTGAGTCTCATAGCGATCCGCGTCGCGTTCCATTTGGCGGAGCATGAACGAGCAGAGCAACTGCGCGATCCATGCGATCGCGATAAGCACGATGCGCGACACCCAGACGCAGAGCTTGAGTACCCACGCGCCAATGGCCCACGCGCCGCTGTCGGGATTGCGGGCGATGGTGTCGAGCGCTGCGTCCCACCCGTCGCGCTGATACGCGACGCGCACGAGCCAGAACACGATGACGCGTGTGAGATAGGTCAGCCGCATGCCCGTGCCCTGAGCAAAGTGCCCGAACTCGTGGGCGAGAATGCCGGCGAACTGCCGCTTGGTCATCGCGGCGACCAGGGGCAGGCCGATGGTGAGCACGACGTCGCCCCGGCTGAAGATGCTCCAGATGCCGTTGCGGAAACCAGCCGAGGCGTTGATGTCGCAATCGATGTGGATTTCTTTGGGCGCTGGCGCGCCGATGACGGCGCAGACGTTTTCGACGAACGAGTGCAGGTCAAGTTCTTCATACTGCTCGAGCTTTGTCGGCCGACCCTCTGGCCCCTCGGGCGCAAGCAGGGGCTTGAGCATGAAGATGATGAGTCCGAGGCCGATGAGCGCGGGGGTGACGTAGACCATGCCCAGTCCGACCACGGCGCGTCCGCTGACACGATCAAAGCTCGGAACGTTGGTGGTCAGATGCCAGTAGATGCCATAGCCCAGCGCGGCGATGAGCGTGAAGTACAGCACTGGCAGCAAGATCACAATCCCGCTGCACGCGAGCGCGGCGATCACGTAGCCGGGCCGCTTGGGGATCGGTTTCCACTGGTCATCCAGGCGCGCCCACATGGGGTCGCGGCGCACGGTTTCGTTCAACCGCACGCTAGAGCTCAGCTCTTCTTGTCGGCGGGCTTATCGCTGGCGCCCTTGGGCTTGACGGGCACGGTGACCCACTTCTTCTTCCAGACGCGGGCGCCGCACTTGCGTCGCTTGGTGGGCCACTTGATGAGCTTGCGGACGGTCTGAGTCTTGGCCAAGGGATGCCTCCTGATGGTTGGGAATCGAGCATTCTCGCACATCATGGGTGAGAACGCAAGACCTAGCATGATTGGCGCGTTCAGGCAGAGACACGGAAACTCCGGGGCCGAATCGCCGAATGATGGTGCGAATCGGCCCTCTGAACGCCGCAACGAGGAAGAAACGGAGCAACTTGTCAATGACGATCCACGAACGAGACGCCCTTGCCGCCATCTGTCTGCTCGCCGCGTTTGCCGACGGCGAGCCCGACGAGCAGGAGCGGGCTCGGCTGAAGACCATCGCCGACCAGCTCGGGACCGACGGCCAGATCTCGCCCGCCGTGTATCAGCGTGTGATCTTCAAGCAGACCGATGCCGCGAAAGAGGCGGCGGTGCTGACGACTCCTGAGTTCAAGCGTCAGGCGTTTGACATGGCCCTTGGGGTGTGCGATGCCGACGGGTCATCGAGCCCGGCTGAACGGCAGTTTCTGACCGCGCTCGCGTCGAGTCTGGGCATTCCCGCCGACGAGGCCAAACGGATGATCGAGCAGGTGGACCTGCTGGCGAGCGATCCGCTTGAGGCCGCGCCAGCCGCGGTGGTGGCGGGCACGGCTGCGGCAGGAGCGGCTGCGGTCGCCGCTGCCGGAGCGGCACCAGCCAGTGCGCTCGACAAGGAGCTGGATGGCTCGATCCTCAACTACTCGATCCTGAACGGTGCGCTCGAACTGCTGCCCCAGGGTCTCGCCTCGGCGGCGATCATCCCGTTGCAGATGAAGATGGTCTATGCCATCGGCAAAAAGCACGGGTACACGCTCGATCGCGGGCACATCAAGGACTTCTTCGCCACCGCCGGCGTCGGCGTGGCATCTCAGGTCGTCGAAGGTTTTGCCCGCAAACTCGTCGGCGGGCTGATCGAGAACGTTGGCGGCAAGCTCATCGGCAAGAGCATGGCCCGCTCCATCTCCGGCTGGGGCCAGACGGCGACCGGTGCCGCGTTCACGTTTGCTTCCACCTATGCCCTCGGACAGGTTGCCAAGCAGTACTATGCGGGCGGGCGGAAGATGTCGGCGATCGATATCAAGTCGCTCTTCACCAAGCAGACCGCCAGTGCCCAGCAGATGTACGAGCAGTATCGTCCGAGAATCGAGGAACAGGCACGGAAGGTGAATCCCACGCAGATTCTCTCGATGATCCGCGGTGGATAGCCGCCCGGTCAGCCGACACTACAGTCGGTCCCCTCTGGAAAACCAAGACATGCCCAAGCCCATCAAGCCCATCGTCGGCGTCGATCTCGGCGGAACCAACATCAACGTCGGGATCGTCGACGCAGCGCAGCTTCGGCTGGTCCCTGGTTCACGCGTCAACAAGAAGACCCAGGCGGTGCAGGGCAACAAGGTGGTCGTCGATCGCATCACCCTCGCGGTGGAAGAAGCGCTCGATGGCGCGGGGCTTACGCATCGTGATGTGTCGGGGCTCGGCATCGCCGCGGCGGGTGCCGTGGACGCGGCGCGCGGCGTGGTGCTCAAGGGCGGCAATCTGGGCTTCACAAACTTTCCGCTGGGCGAGACGCTGCAGAAGCGCACCGGCCTGCGGACATCCGTCGAGAATGATGTCAACGCCGCGGTCTATGGCGAGTGGAAGCACCCCGGCGGTGCGATCACCGGTTGTGCCGAGGCCCTCGGTGTCTGGATCGGAACCGGTGTCGGGGGCGGGCTGGTGATCAACGGCAAGCTGTACTCGGGCGGGTTCTATACCGCCGGCGAGATCGGGCACATGACCATGTTCCCCGGCGGCCCCACCGGCCGTCGCACCGTGGAAGAAGTCTGCTCGCGCACGGCGATCAGCGATCGGTTGCTTGCGCTGATCTCCAGCGGGCATCCGTCTTCGCTGCGAGCGATGGTCGAGCAGGAGAAGGCCGTGCTTCTCGAAAAGTCCCGCAAGGATGCCAAGGACAAGGGCAAGATCACCTGGCAGTTTGAGAACAACAAGATTCTCCGCTCCAAGTCGATCGCGATGGCGTTTCACAAGAGAGACCCCCTGACGACGCACGTGATCCACGAGGCCGCGGGGTACTTGGGCTCGACGATCGCGGGCGTGGTGACGCTGCTCTCGCTCCCGTATGTGGTGCTTGGCGGTGGATTGACCGAGGCCCTTGGCGAACCGTGGGTGCGTGCGGTTCGAACGGCCGTGCGCGAGCGGGCGTTTCCCGCCGAGTGCAAGAAGGTGGAGGTCGTGGGCACCAAGCTGAAGGATCAGGCCGGGATCATCGGTGCCGCGCTGCTCTCCCGCGACGCGCGTCGGCGTTGATTGCGCCGCGTGGCAATCACGATCGCATGGTGACCTGAGGGCCGACGCCCCGTCCGCCATGCGTTCGGGATTGTGTGATTTCCTGATTCGCATCCGTTTCTCGTGTGCATCGCGCTATTCTCTAGTGCCATGAGCAGGAATCTGCCCGCGCCCGGCAAACCAAAGGCCGCGGCCTCCAAGCCCAGAAGGAAAGCCCCAGACCTCGCCGACATGGCGCAGGCGATGGAGTGGCTCATGCAGCGCGTCGACGTCGAGCGGCTTGGCCCGACGCGTGCGGCTCAGGATGAGATCAAGCTTGATCGCATGCACCGGCTCATGACGCTGCTTGGTGATCCGCACCGCGCGTTCAAGAGTGTTCACGTCGCCGGCACCAAGGGCAAAGGGTCCACCTGCGAGATGACCGCCGCGTGCCTCGAGGCGTGCGGCTACACCGTGGGCATCTACACCTCGCCGCACTTGGTCGATGTCCGCGAGCGGATCCGCATCAATCGCCAACTCGTCTCGCAGAGCGACTTTGTCCGCCTCTGCCGGACTGTCGCAGAAGCGGACGCCAGGCTTGAGCCGTTGGAGGGCGATGCGACGTACTTTGAGCTGCTCACCGCGATGGCGTTCGTGCACTTTGCCGAGCAGGCGGTGGATATCGGCGTGATCGAGGTCGGCCTCGGGGGTCGGCTGGACTCGACCAACGTGATCGTGCCCGAGGTCGCCGCGGTGACGAGCATCTCGCTGGATCACACGCAGATTCTGGGGAGCACGGTGGAGCTGATCGCGCGGGAGAAGGCGGGGATCTTCAAGCCCGGCGTGCCTGCGGTGGTTGTGAACCAGACCGACAGCGTGATCCAGGTTTTCCGCGACGTGGCGGCGAGCGTGGGGGCGACGCTGGAGGTGGTGGGGCGTGAGATCGATTTCTCGGTGCGGACCGATCCCGCCGCTCCGGGCGGGCCAAGATCGCGCGTGAGCGTGTTTACCAGCCGCAACAGCTATGAGCACTTGACGGTGCCGTTGCTGGGTGAGCACCAGGCACAAAACTGCGGACTTGCGCTTGCGATTCTGGACAAGCTCAGCGAGCGCGGGTTCAAGACGCCCGAGGCGGGAGTGACGCGGGGCCTGGCGACGGTGAGCATGCCGGGGCGGATGGAACTGCTGCGGACCTCGCCGAGATTGCTGCTCGATGGCGCTCACAACGCCGACAGCATCCGCTGCCTGATGCGGGCGGTGAGTACGCAGTTGCATCCGGACTCGATGGTCGTGATCTTCGGGTGCGCCGCGGACAAGGACATCAATGGGATGCTCAAGGAACTGGCCCTCGGCGCCGACAAGGTGATCTTCACGCGGTCGGGAAACACCCGTGCCGCCGATCCCAAGGACCTCGCCCGGATCTTTACAGACGCTTCGGGCAAGATGTGCCAGATCGCGCCGGACCTTGCGGGCGCGATCGATCTGGCCAAGCGCGGCGTACGCCGCGATGATCTGATCTGCGTCACCGGCTCGCTCTATCTCGTGGGCGACGCCAAGATGCTGTTGAACGCGCGAGCGCGATCGTCCTGACGACTCTTCTCGCTTCAGACGTTCAGGCCACCGAACGCGTGGCGGGACTTCCCGAGCGTGAGCGTCGGCGATGCCGGTCGGCGGCATCTTCCCCCGGTCGCGCAGGAGCGTGTGCGCGGGCGTCGAGCGTCAGGGCCCGGGCCATGTTCTCCGGAGCGGCAAGTTCTGCGCCATCGGTGTCCATCGGAATGGACGCGTCCGAAACGTCGGTCGCCACCCCGGCCCTTGAAGCCGCACTCTGCTGAGCCGAGCGATCGGCGCGAGAGGCCATCAGCACCACCCCGGGCAGAATCATCAGGGCCAAAAGCCCCAGAAGCTGGGGTGTCGACACGCTCGGAAGCACATCGCTCGCAGAGCTGCGGAATACCAGCGCAAATCCCGCGGCGACGGAGACCAGACAAACAAACGCCGCAAGAGCACGCCTGAGAAAGCCATGGGAACCGGACATATCGGGTCAAGCCCTTTCCAAGTTCGTGTAGGCAAGAAGACCTGTTGGTGGCGATCCGGAGGGCTCGACATGGAGTGCCGGAATGATTGGGGACACTAGATCGGCTTTTCGACGCGTTCAAGCACAGCGGATCGACCAAGGGTTTTTCATCTCCATTTCGTCTCGCTGCGGATTTGTGTTTCGGTCCGCGAGGCGGTATCGTCACCTCCCTGTGACCGTGGCTCAGACCACCTGCCGAGCGATTCTCCCGCCGCCACCTGCCCGTGCGGCGCACCGCTGCACCATGAAGTGTCGGTGCGGGCCCCTGCGCGCCGGCATGCTGGCGATGATCGCGGGCCTCGCGGCGACCAGCGGCGTTGCGAACGCCCAGCCACTGAAGGCCGACGAGCCGGCGCGAGCTCCGAATGTTCAGCCCGCGGCCCCAGCGCCCGCTCCGGCGACCGCCGCGGCGATGGATGTCTTCACGGATCGCCCTGTGCGCAACGTGCGATTGCTCGGACTGGTACGGACCGATGCGCAGCTTGCGCAGAATCAGGTTCGCACACGTGCCGGCCAGCCGCTGAACCCTGAGACCGTGCGAGCCGACGTGATCCGTCTGAATAGACTCGGTCGGTTCAAGGAGTTGAACGCCCGCATCCAGCCGCTGGATGATGGTTCGGTCGAAGTGATCTACCAGTTTGTCGAGACGCCGATTATCCAGGCGGTCGACATCGTGGGCAATCGCCAGATTCCCAACAGCGAGATCCAGCCGTACATCGATCTGCTGCGCGACACGCCGATCGATGAGTTTCAGCTCGGCGCCGCTCGCAGCGCGATCGAGAAGGTCTATCGCGACAAGGGCTATTTTCAGGCGACCGTCACGGTCGACGAGAAGGAACTGCAGAACGGCGTGGTGCTGTTTCGCGTCGCCGAGGGCGAGCGGGTGCGTGTCACCGACATCCGCTTTGAGGGCAACGCGAACTTCGAGCCGCGGCAGCTTTCGCCGTCGATCAAGACGACCACTGCCGGGATCTTTGAGACTGGTCCGGTCGACAATGAGCAGCTCGATCGAGATGTCGCCTCTCTGGTCGAGTTTTATCGCAACCGCGGATATCTGGACATCCGGGCCGATCGCCAGGTGGTTTTCAGCCCCAACGGGCGCGAGGCGATCGTCAAGTTCATCGTCAATGAAGGGCCGCTGTACACGTTGCGCTCGGTGATGGCCGAGCTTCCGGGCGATGACAAGCTGCGCTCTGGCAAGGGTCCGACGGTGCTCAGTGTTGAGCAGATCGCCGGGCTGATGGAGATCAAGGCCGGCGACGTCTTTGCCGTGGACAAGGTACGGCGGTCGCTCGACGCGGTGCGCAACGCGTATCTGCAGATGGGCTATGTCGATGTGCAGATCGCCAACTTTGAGCTGCGGGACACGGAAAAGCCGCAGGTGGACCTGCTGCTGCTTTTGAACGAGGGGCGCCCGTTCAAGACCGGCATGATCCGGATCAAGGGCAATGACACGACGCAGGACAAAATCGTCGTGCGTGAGCTGGATGTCAAGCCCGAGCGGCCGCTGGATGCGAGCGCCGAACGGGTCACGCCGGGTCGGCCTCCTGTGACACGCGCCGAGCAGCGCGTCGCCGACACGCGATTGTTCGCCCCTGGGTCGGTCAAGCTCACGATCCAGCCCGAAGACCCCACCGAGCCGGGGTATCGCGATCTGCTTATTGAGGTGCAGGAGACCAACACGGGCTCGCTCAGCTTCGGCGCGGCGGTGAACTCCGACGCGGGCGTCACCGGGCTCATCAGTCTCCGCCAGCGCAACTTCGATATCGCCGACACGCCGGACTCCTTCGGCGAGTTCATCGCAGGCCGCGCTTTCCGCGGTGCTGGTCAGGACTTCAACATCACCCTCGCCCCCGGCAACGAGGTTCAGGAGTACGGCATCGGCCTCACCGATCCCAATCTTCTGGATTCCGATTACTCCGGCTCGATCGGCGCAAGCTACCGCCAGCGGCGATTTAACGAATATGACGAGGACCGGCTCCGCCTGAGATTCGGCTTCGGCCGAAAGTTCGGCGAACGCTGGGCCGGCAACGTCCTCTTCCGCGCTGAGAACATCAAGATCGACAACATCGATTCTGATGCACCCGTCGACCTCTTCCAGGTTGAAGGCGACAACGGCCTCACCGGTATCGGCTTTCAGCTCACCCGCAGCACCGTCGACGCGCGCTTCCGCCCCTCCAAGGGCTCGCGGCTGCAGTTCGAGGTCGAGCGCGTCGGGGCCCTCGGCGGCGACTTTCAGTTCACCCGCCTCGGCGCATCACACAACGTCTTCTTTCCCGTCTACGAGTCCTTCCTCGGTTACAAAACCATCCTCTCCTTCAAGACCGAAGCCAACTACATCCCAGAAGGGCAGGATGAAGCCCCAGTCTTCGAACGCCTCTACCTCGGCGGCACCAGCTTCCGCGGCTTCAACTTCCGCCAGGTCAGCCCCAAGGGCATTCGCAACGACAATGGCGAGATCGGCCAAGACCCCGTCGGCGGCACGTGGAGCTTCTTCACCGGCGTCGAGATCAACCAGCCCGTCTGGCAGGATGTCCTCGCCGTCGTCGGATTCGTCGACACCGGCACCGTCAGCAACGACATCGGCTTTGACGAGTATCGCGTCTCGGTGGGCATGGGTTTCCGGATTTATGTGCCGGCAATCGGCCCCGTCCCGCTGGCCTTCGATTTCGGCTTTCCGGTCCTGAAAGAAGAAGGCGACCGCGAACGCGTCTTCTCATTCAGCTTTGACCTGCCGTTCTGAACCGGTCGCCAGTTTCTCCAAGCTGTGCATCTAACCAGTCCGCCGGGGATTTGCGAGAAGCCCTGTGCAGGCCGAGCATCGGCACGACTATTTCCCGCAACCCTGCGCAGGATCCCCTTCATCTGTTCGTACAGATGAAAAATCGGAGGCCTCGCATGCGCAACGCCCTCATCGGAGCACTCGGAGCGGGTTTGGCCTGCACTCTGGCCCACGCCCAGCCGTGCGGGCGGGCGATCCAGAGCGTGAACATCCCGGTGCCCTTCGGGGCGCAGGTCGCCGTTGCGGGCCATCCCACAAATCCCAGCGTGATCTTCACGCTCTCGCTCACCGGGCGAGTCACGATCGTCCGCAACGGCGTCGCCAGTCCTGAGCCAGCGCTCACCGTGGCCAACTTCGGGAGTTCCAACGCCGGATATGGATTCGCCTGCGATCCCGACTTTGAACGCAACGGGCACATCTACGTCTTCGGGCCGGTGAATGTGGTTGGATCACTGCCCATCAGCGCGGTGATGCGGTTCACGCGCTCGGCGGACAATCCCGATCTCTTTGATCCCGGTTCGCGCACCGTTGTACTGCGTGTCCCGTCGCAACCCGTGCAGCACTCCGGCGGCTGGCTTGGCTTCAGTCCAGATGGCCTGCTCTACCTCGCGCTGGGTGACCACTTTCAGGAGGCCACCTCCCGCCTGCCGACAAACTTCCTTGGCAAGCTCCTCCGCATTGATGTCCGCACCGATGCGTTCCCGAGCGATCCCGAGCGCAACTACAGCATCCCGCCGGGCAATCCGTTTCTGAACGGTCCTTTCCTGCCAGAAGTCTTCGCCACCGGTTTCCGCAACCCGTTCCGATGCGGCTTTGATCGCAGCACCGGCGATCTGTTTCTCGGAGACGTGGGCGCGGGCACGTTCGAAGAGGTCAATCTCATTCCGGCATCCTCTCCGGGTGGACAGAACTTCGGGTGGCCATGCTTCGAGGGCTTCACCGAGCAGAGTTTCGGCTGCTCCGTTCCTCGGCCAAACCCGGGCACGATCTCGTTCCCACTCGTTCAGATCTCCACCACGCTCAACCGATGCATCATCGGCGGTCCGGTCTATCGCGGATTGGCCATTCCCTGGCTGCGCGGGAGGTACATCTACGGCTCATGTCAGGGCGGCGCGTTCTTCCAGTTTGATCCCAGCGATCCCTACGCCACACGCCGTTCACTCGTGATCGGTTCCGGGATCTATGGCTTTGGCGAGGATGCCAGCGGAGAGTTGTACACCGTCGGGCTGACTGGATTGCGTAAGCTGATCGACGCTCCGCCCCCCGCCGTCGATTGCAATGGCAATCTCATCTCAGACACCTGCGAGATCGATACCCGCGCCGAGACCGACTACAACGCCAACCGCATCCCAGACTCGTGCGAACGCGTCTGCATAGCCGACTGGAATCTCTCGGGCGTTGCCGACCAGATTGATATCGACGCGATGGTCTCGATCTGGATGCGCGGCGACCTGGCCGCCGACATCGATCGAGACGGAGTGCTGACCGTGAAGGACCTCTTTGACTTTCTGAACACCTGGCTTGCGGGGTGCCGCTGACGCGGTTCATCTCTCCAGATCTCGCCGGCGCATCTCCACCGCTTTCCCGATCGCACCGCCGCCGCGCTTGAGCGCCCGCAGAACCTCGGGCAGTTTTCGCGCCGCCGCCCACGTCCGCATCTGCTGGTTATGCGGTGCCGCGGGAAGGCCGGTCCATGTCTGGCCCGGCGGGACGTTCTCAAGCAGCCCCGTCTTTGCTCCAAGACGAGAGCCGGCACCGATGGTGAGATTGTCCGCAACCCCGCAGCAACCGGCGATCACCACGCCATCGCCGATCACCACCGATCCGCCTATGCCCGTCACGCCGCAGATGATCACGCTGCGTCCCACGCGGCAGTTGTGCGCGATCTGCACCAGATTGTCGATCTTGGTCCCGTCGCCGATGGTCGTCGGGCCGAACTTGCCGCGATCCACGCACGAGTTCGCGCCGATCTCGACATCATTCCCGATCTCCACCGTGCCCACGTGCGGCACCTTGAGCAGCCCGCGTCCGCTCGGATCGGGTCTGAATCCGAATCCGTCGGCCCCGACCGACACGTGCGCATGCAAAATGCACCGCGCCCCGATCGTGCAACGGTCGTACACCACCACTCCGGGGTTGAGCATCGTGCCCGCGCCGATGCGCACATCGGCCCCGATCGTGACCGACGGCATCAGCACCGCACCGGCCCCGATCACGCTTCGCGGCCCGATCACGCATTTGGCACCGACCTGCGCCCCCGGCTCGATCTTCGCCGTCGGATCAACCACCGCCGACGGATGCACTCCGGCACCCGGCGTGTGCACCGGAAATGCCTGGGCGGCGAGTTCCAGCAGCTTGATCATCGCCAGATCGGCGTCCTTCACAAACAGCAGAGCTCGCGTGGCGGCTTCATGCTCGGGCACTTCGATGCCCTGCGTGACCACCGCCGCCGAGGCCTTGCTCTGTGCCCACATCTTGGCGTATCGCATCGAACGGATGAACGTCAGCGCGCCAGCACTCGCCTTTTCCACACCGGCGACATCTGTGATGACGATGTCGCCCGGTCCATCCAGCTTGGCGCCGACGAGTTCCGCGAGCATGCCAGTCGTGATCCGCAATACGTCCATCATCGATCGTACACCGTGTTTGGTGAGAGTTCGCAACCCAGAAATACGAACAAACCCCAAAAACGCGACCGCCACGCGGCGGGCGTGGCGGTCGGCACGAACCCTGCAATCTTGAGATGCTCGGATTCAGCGGGGCGTCACGGCCCCGCTCTGCCCATTGATCTCCAGTTCAAACATCTTCTCGCCCACCCGAACATCCACCCGATACACCAGCCCGCCATTCTCCGGCTCAAGCTCGATCTTCTCCACCACGCCATCGCCCAGCGTGTTCAGAGCGTTCTGGGCGGCGGTCTGGAAGGTGATTGTGCTCGGACCGATCCGGCTTCGGATCAGCCGCGCGGTGTTCAGAAACTCAGTTGACATGGGCAAGAGCGCGGTGCTCCGCACCTGGGCCGTCTTGCCGTCGACCAGACTCTCACGCAGCCGCAGCGGCAGCGTGATGGACAGTGTCCGCACCTTGAAGAACTGGCGTCCGCCCTCGGGCTCCATCTCCACGCTGAACGCGATGGTGCCGGGGTTCGCCGTCAACGCCGAGTTGATGGCCGCGCCAAGCCCGATCTGGGCCGTCGGATCCACCGGCTTGGGCGGCTTGGGGGTCGGGGAGACGATTGCACCCGTGCGAGCGTTGACGAGGATCGTTCGCGGACCGCCCGAATCGACCAGATCCACCTTGATCACCGGCACGCCGCGCTCAAACTCCCACTCGGTCTTCACCACCGTCGCACCCGGGGCGGCGTTCAGCGCAATCGTCGCCGCCTGCGCCAGCGTGATCGTCGCACCGTTGGCTCCGTTGAGCTTCAGCCGATCATCGGCCTTGTCTTCCTTTGACAAGTTCCGCAGATCGTCGGAGATGATCACGCCCGTGGTCGAGATGCGGAGCTTCCGCTGAGTGCCGGTGCTCGTCAGCAGCTTGACCTCCCAGCGGTTGTCGCTCGGCTCAAACTCCACTTCCAGAATGCTCGCGCCGGGATAGCGTGCCAGCGCGGCCTGAATGATCGCCGTCACCGACGGATCGCTCGGGCTCGGCGTGGGGTTCGGATTTCCGGGATTCGTCGGTGTGCCCGTCGATGCGCTGATCAGCACACGGGCCCTGTTCGTGAACTCAAACTTGTACACGAGCGAGCCACCCTGAATCTCCCGCTCGATTTCCTCAAACTGCGCCCCCAGCGGCGTCCGGGGCGTCGCCGCGGTGATCGCCTGCGCCGGTGTCACGCCCGCACCACCCAAAAGCGCGGCGATCGCCAAAAACTCCGCCTGCTCGGCGGACGTCGTCGACTCGACCTCGTTTTTCAGAACCGCGAACGTCGACGCGTCGATCTCGTACTCGGTCTTCAGCGTCCCGGCGGTGTTGAACAGCTCGATGTCAAACAGCCACACCCCGTCATCGTTCTCCAGCTTCGCCTCATAGAAGTTCAGCCCGGGTGAGAGGGACAGCGCGGCGTTGATCGCCTGCGTGAATGCCGCAGGGCGATCCGTGGGCTGAGCTTGGGCGGCCAGCGAGCACATCAGGCCCGCGGCAAACGAAACGGCAAATCGAGATGGAATACGCATTGAGAGCTTCTCCGAGAAAAGGGGTCCCTGGGCTCCACTGCAAGTGTTGTGCCAAGCCCAAATCGGCTCTCAGATGCCTTTCACGATCAGCTTGGATGACGGTCTGGCCAGAACTGGCCAGATTTACGGCCGATGCTTCGGCGGATCGGCTGGCACAAGTCGCCCAGCCTTGATCACGCCTTTGGCAACCGCGCTCAGCGGCTGCTGCGTGCGCCGGGATTCGTCCTGCAGCGCCTTCATCGCGCTGGGCTCGGTCAGCCCGGCATTGCGGACCAGCAACCACTTGGCCTGCTCCACCTCTCGGCGTTCGTCGATCTGGCGCTGCAACTCGCGCGTGCGCTCGCTGCTCTTGAGGTATTCGGATGATCTGGCGATCGCCACATCCAGCGCCGCGGCCATCTGCGCCGACTGGGGGGGCTTGACGAGATACCCGAAAACACCGGCATTCCGCGCCTGCACGATCAGCTCCGGGTCGGCATATGCCGAGAGGATCACCGTCGGGACGCCAAGACGCTCGTACATCAGTTTGGCGACATCGATGCAGACGCTCCCGGAGAGCTGGATGCAACGCCGTGAACTATGAGGCCCGATTGGATGCTCGGAAGGCCTTGGCCGCAAGGATTTGCGAGCGGGTGGCGCTG
>JAIEOW010000024.1 GCA_019750095.1 Phycisphaerales bacterium | reverse complement strand
CCAGTCGGGAAGAAGCGCGGATGGAGCTCTCCATGGCGGCAAGCGCCGCGGAGCGCGCCAACCAGCCGCGATGGATCGTGTATCTCGGCGTGCTGCTGCTGATCGCTTCGTGCATCTTCGCGCTCTGGGCGTGGTCGCAGCGTTCGACGGCACTGGCGCAGGCCGAGCGCGAGCGATTGAAGACCAAGCGACTCGTGGACCTGCGGAATCAGCTTGAGGTGGAGAGTTCCAAGCTCGCCTCACGCGCCACCATCCCCGATCCGCGCACAGGCCAGCATATCGAACAGCTCGCCTCCACCGCCGGTATCAGCACCCCGCCGACGGTGACCGATCAGCTTCTGGGCGGCGCATCGGTCGGTGGAATGGTCCAGCGCAAGTACACGGCCCGCCTCAACAGCGAAGACCCGTTGAACGTGCTGAACTGGCTGGCATCAACACAGACCTCGCCGCTCACGCCGGGGCTGGAGATCACGCGACTGGTGCTGCGTCCGGGGACGCCGATCCCGACGCGGCCGGTGGTGCCCAACCCGGGCACGCCGGGCGTTGCCAACACGATCAACGTGCCGGGGTCGGGCGTGGGCACGGTCGTTGGTGGTGGTGCGGGTGGTGGTGGGGGGGGTGGGGTCAGCGGGGGCTGGTACACCGAGGTTGAGTTCACACGCTGGGAGAAGACCAAGTGACACACTGCGGCACAAGATCAGGGATCATTCGTCTCGGTGCGGTCGGTCTGGGCTTGTCAGCGATGGTGCTGTTTTCCGGCGGGTGCAAGAGCACGCCGCGGGCGACGACACCCGCTGAGCTTGGCGCTGAAACTCCAGAGCAGATTCAGGCGCAGCTGGCGCGTGCGACCAAGCTGGTGCGTCAGGCCGAGCGGACTGAGCTTGCGGGCCAGCAGACCAAGGCGATCGAGCAGTATCGCGCCGCGATCGCGGAGTATCGCGAGCTGCCGGTGGCATGGAACAATGTCGGTCGCCTGCTGATGGAGCGCGGCGAGAACCTGCAAGCCGCCGACGCCTTCAAGACCGCCAGCGAGCTCTCGCCGACGGACCCGCGCCCGCTGCACAACCTGGGCACGCTGTGGGAGAGTCTTGGGTATTACGACGACGCGGCCCGTTGGTATGACGAGGCCCTGAAGCGCGACGAGAACTATCTGCCCGCGCTCCGCCGCGTGGTTGTGGTTGAAGAGGTCCGAAATAAGCCCACGGCCCGCACGCTGGAACGCATCCGTACGGCGTTGCTGCTGGAACGCGATCCGTTCTGGATTGACCGAATGCGCCGAGCCAGCATGCGTTTTGACCAGATGGTCAAGGACGCCGCTCGGGATTCTGGGTCCATGGCCGGCGAATCTGTGTCCCAGTAGAAATTCCGGTGTAGAGTCAAATGTCTGTTCATCCGATCAATCCGTTCGGATGCGGTTTGGATCGCGCTGCGCAAAGGGTCGCCGCGAGATCACGAGCACGATTTCGGAGTTTGTACCGATGCGCATGGCGAAGAGCGTGGTTCTTGCGGCTGGGTTGAGTGTCGGGCTGACTTCGTCGGTTCTGGCCCAGGACTCAGTCTCGGCCTTCAACGGTCTGCCCGGTGACGCCGTGAGCGCGTATCAGGGCGGCGGTGTGGCCGACACGCGCCAGGTCGTCCGCTTTGTGGTGGATCTCCCCGCCAAGCCGAGCTCATGGCTTTCGAGCTATGCCCTCGGTCCGGTGGTGAAGGCCAGCAAGTCCAACGCCGGCGGGTACTTTGATCAGCTCATCGGCGCGGTGACCGCGTCCAACCGATTCTCTTCGGGCTCGTTCTTCACGAATGACGCCTATGGATTCTGGACCGCCTCGCCGGGCACGGGTGTGAACGTTCCTCTGAACAACGCGTGGACGAGCTCGTTCCTCGGGCTGAATCGGTCGGGCCAGCAGTTTGCTCTGGCGTTCATGGAGTATGGCGCGGGCTCCGATGGGGCGTTCGGCTCGGGCGACGATGAGAACTCGGTGATCGGCGCGGTCGTGAACACGCAGTACCGCCGCCCCAATCGCCTGTTCGTGCAACGCATCGCCGCGCTGCACAACAAGTCAACGACCGCATCCAGCGGCACGGCGTCGTTCGGCGTGGGCGGGGTGGACTCGGCGGGCAACGTCCACCTGCTCGCCGACGGTTTCTCGATGACCGTCCCGCAGCGACTGAACGTGCGTGCGCTGATCCGCGCCAATCTCGGCGCTCGGCAAAGCTCGGTGGTGAATCAGGTGCTCGGGTCGGGCGTCAACGTGCTGTACACCGACAGCGGTGCGATGACGACGGTCCGCGCTGCCTCGATCATGCAGACCGTGCCCACGATCATCTCCGCTGCCGCGCCCGGCGGGCTCGGGCGGGCCGTGATGCTCGCGACCGATCTGGCCAACAACTTCGTCTTCGAAGGCACGGCGAACTCGACAACGCAGACGACGTCGTATCTGCCCGGCGGCACGGGTTCGCCGCGCGGGTCGCTCGCGTTTGTGCCACAGGTGCACACGCCGGTCGCCGCGACGACGAATCCGATCGGAACGGCGGCGACGCTCGTGCGCACCGACGCCAACACCAAGACCCGCGGGATTCAGGTCTTTGGCGTGTCATCGAGTGGCGGCGTCGGTGGCCAGGTCGCGCTCACGCTGCCCACGCTCAACGCCGATCTCTTTGATCGTGACGACAGCTTCAGCCCCGGCGCCGCCCACGGCGCGCTGAGCGGGCACGAGTTCACGCACTATGCCTCGCAGGCCGGTTTCCGCGGCGGAAACTCGCAGGTCGCGATGGTTCAGCTCTCTGGCGGCGACCTGCTCGTCGCGGCCACCGTTGCTGCGACCGGCGGCGGATCAACTCTGCCGCAGAGTCAGGACAACTACATCGCCGTGGCGCGCGTTCCGGCCTCGGGCGGCACACCGACATGGACGATCGCCGCACACACCGGCGGAGCAGCGGGCTTTGCGGGCGGTCAGAGCAAGGCGATCTTCGGGCGAGTAGCGCCCGGTGGGCCCCTGGCGGTGATCGGCCGTCTCGCGCGATACACCGAGGTCTTCGGGTCCGCCGCAACTGGCCCGAGCATCTCCAGCCCCGCGATCGATCGCGGCGGCAACGTCTACTTCATCTCGACCATCGCGCTCACGGGCACCTCGGGCACCACCTTCACCACGGGCCTCCTGCGTGCCAACCTCGACACGACGACCAATGGGTACAAGCTCGAGCTGCTCGCGGCGGTGGGCGACGTGCTGCCGGGCGTGAACTCGGGGCGGAACTTCCAGATCCAGTTTCTGGGCGTCGCCGACGCAGACAGCATTGATTCGGGCAGCGTGTTCTCATCGGGCGTTGTTCAGGACGCCATCGCGGGCGTGGCACCGGCGACCGCCGCCTATGGCAGCTCGCTCTCGCTTGGCGCGCTGGCCTTCAGAGCGAAGATCGTGTACGACATCAACGCCGACGCTGTCTTCGCCGATCCGAGCGGCGCGGGCTCGGGCTCAACAAGCCCGGACCAGGCGTACAACGTGGTGATGGCCCTGATGCCGCGCGTGCCGGTCGCGGATTTCAACCGCGACGGCGTGGTCTCGGTGAGCGACGTGTTCGACTTCCTGAACGCGTGGTTCGCCGCGGGTCTCGGCGCAGATTGGAACGGCGACGGAACGATCGCCGTGGCCGACATCTTCGAGTTTCTGAATGACTGGTTCCTGGGCGGGTGAGTCCGCGATCACGGCGATGGGCCGATCGTTTTACTCCACCCGCCATCGCCGGACATCCTTCTGATAGTCGCGCCATCCGTCGCGCCAGCCCTGTTCATAGAGCGTGACAAACTCGTAGCGGTCGCGGTCGCCTGTGCTCAGTTCCAGCTCGTCGGCCTTGCGCATCGAGGCCCGCATGCGCCCCGGCATGTCCACAGGCAGCCCTTCGTAGAGAAAGCACCCTGGCAGAGCATCGATCGCCGCCTCGAAGCGTCGCGTGTCGCTGGCGCTCGTGTTCCAGGTTTCGATCAGGTCCTGGGCCTTGGCCATGTGGTCGGCGGTGGCGTTGTCAAAGTCCATCTCCTTGGCGAGCGCATCCACGCTCGGGACGCCGCGGAAGTCATCGCGGAGCGCGGTGAGATAGCCGAGCCAAGCCCCGCCCACGAGTTCCAGCGGCGGCTGCCTGAGGTCCGCCGAGGCGAGCATCTCGCGGGCGCGCGTGGAGAGCTGACCGCCGAAGGCATCGATCTTGTCCAGCAGGGCCTGGGCCGCGGCTTTCTGCTCGGCGGTGGCGGGCTTCTCAAGCATCTCGGGCGTGGTGATGCGCTTCAGCGCACGCGTCGCACCGGCGAACCAGGGAATCGGGCGATAGTTCAGCTCATCCGGCGGCTTGGGCTTCAGCATGCTCCGCACGCGCTCGAGGATCACGTCTGGGCTCTCGGTCCGCATGGCCCGGAGATAGTCGATCATGTCCGCCGCGCTCACCGCGCTGGTGAAATCGTTGTAGCCGCGGAGCACGCGGACATGGGCGGCGGGATGACCGAGTGAGGTAAACTGTTCGGCGGCGTCGAAGGAGAGCTGCAGCGATGTGTTCGAGTCCTTTGCGCCGTGCATGAAGACCATGGGCACGCTGTTCTTGGCCGCGCTGCCATCGACCATGCCCGAGCCATGGGCCAGCACGCCGTCGGCGAGCGCGGGAAAGCTGCACGCGAAATAGGCCGCGAACTTACCGCCTTCACCCTGGCCATAGACGTACATCCCGCGCACGGGAAAGACTCGGCTGAACTCCAGCATCACGTCGCGGAACCGCACCGCGTTCTCACTGCTGGGCTCAAAGTACCGTGCCCCCGGCCGACGCGCGTCGGCGGCGATCCCGTCGACGCTCACGATGATGCAGTCGGGCTTGAAGACCGGGCCGTCTTTCAGCCGCGGATGATTCGCCGGGCCCCATCGAAAATCCTGCCCGTCGGGGTGCAGCATCACGATCAGGTCATAGGCCTTGCCCTTTTCAAACGGCTTGGGAAGCGACCAGACATACCGCAATCCGTCGGCGGTTTTGTGGGCAAAGTACACGCCCTGCTCGGCGTCGCTGCTCGGGGGCTTACGCTCCGGGTCCTTGTCGGTCCACTCCGGTGGGGCGGTCACGCTCTGGGGCTTGGCGTCGGGCCCGGGCATGGGCGCCGGCGCTTCGGGTGCGGGCTTGGGCTCGGCGGGCTTCTTGCGCTCGCCAAAGCCCGGCTGTGCGACCGCTGGAAGTGCGAGCGACACCACGGCAAGCAGACACGACGCCCATCGGCAACCGGCCCAGACCATCGGCATGCTCCTTGGCGGCGATGCCCGGGGCAGCGCCAGCCGTCTCAGCATACCGGCTCGGAACGGGCGGGTTCACCGCACCCAGGTTTCAGCCGAGCTTGGCGGTCATGGTGATCTTGGCGTTCAGCACCTTGCTGACCGGGCAGTTGGCCTTGGCCTCAGCGGCGACGCGCTGGAAGGTGGCGTCGTCGATCTTCGGAATCCGGGCATGAACGTCCAGATGGATCGCCGTGATGGTGAATCCGCCGCCTTGTTGTTCAAGACTCAGTGCGGCGGAAGTCTCGATACTCTCAGGTGGAAAGCCGGCGTTCTGCAGAAAGAGTGAGAAGGCCATGGAGAAGCACCCGGCATGAGCCGCGGCGATGAGCTCTTCGGGGTTGGTCCCTGCGCCGCTTTCAAAGCGTGAGGCGAAGGAATAGGGCGTGTTCTTGAGTGCGCCGCCCGGAGCGGTGAGCGAACCCGAACCCTCTTTGATGGTGCCGTTCCAGCGTGCCTGTGCGGTGCGACGAATGGCCATGGATGCTCCTTGGATCAGGCGGTTCAAGACGTGTGGATCAACCCCGGCCGCGGACCCAGCGCACGGTCGCCTCGGCGACGCGCTTGCCGAAGACCTCCGCAGAGTACAGATCGCTGGCGAGCGGCTGCTGTGCACCATAGGGGGCCTGGGTCATCAGCCCGACGAAACTTGAGAGCCGGTTGACCTCTTTGTCCGGTCCGGCGGAGGCGTCGGGGATGAAGGCGTTGCCGACCCAGATCATGCCGTGCTGCATGGCGTTGATCATGAGCCCTTCAAGGGTGTTGAGCTTGTCGCCGCTGGGTGCGCCGGAGTTGGTGAAGCCGGCGGCGATCTTGTCCTTCCACTTCAGGGCCATCCAGTGCTTGCTGGTGGCCTCAATGAACTCCTTCATCTTGGCCGACATCGAGCCCATGTAGGTGGGGCAGCCGAAGATGATGCCGTCGGCGGCGTGGAGGGTGTCCATGTTCTTTGCCGCGTCTTCGGCGGTGATGATCGAGGCCGAGACGCCCGCAACGCCCTGCACGCCCTTGAGCACGTGCTCGGCGGCGATCTTGGTCTTGCCGTAGCCGGAGTGGTACACGATCGCGATGGTCACGGGCATCAGCAGCTCCTTGAATGTCATTGTTTGAACAACCAAGTGTACGTTTGGGTCCCAGCGGGTCAACACGCGTCGGGTGGGTCAGGGAGTGGCGCGGAGATCTGTTGGAGGAGAACCCACGAGGAGTGGATAGGCCGAGGCAATGAGAAACGCGGCATAGGTTGCCAGAAGCAGACCGCCCTCGAGGCGCGACACGCGCTTGTCAAAGGTCCGGCTGATGATGATCAGCGCGATGCCGAGTGCGCCGGCAAACCAAAGAGGAACGATGAACGCCTCGATGCTCGCCACCGGGGTGATCAGGCCGGTGATACCAAAGATTGCGCCGGTGTTGAACAGGCAGGATCCGATGCAGTTGCCCATGGCGAGGTCGGTCTGCTTGTTTCTCACGGCCACCACGCTGGTGACGAGTTCCGGAAGCGTGGTGCCGATCGACACGATCGTTACCCCGACCAGGGCGGCGGGAATGCCGAAACCGACGGCGATGCTTGCCGCACCATCACTGGCGAGCGAGCCGCCGATACCGAGCAACGCCAGCCCGCCCACGAACGAAGTCCCGATCATCAGCCAGCCCATGGGCGGACCGGGCGAAGTCGCATCGGGACTTGAATCGCTTCGTGTCGCGGGATCGAGACCCTCGGCGGTATGAGGAGATCGCATCGCCGAGATGATTGTCCAGATGCTGTAGACCAGGAAGAGGCCGAGCATCAATGTCGCCGAAGCACGCGAGAACCCAACGGTGAGCCCGAGCGCAGAGACGATCCCAAGCATTCCGGCGTTCAGCCAGATCTCGATCTTGATCAACCGCTCCTGCACCACGAGAGGTCGAATGAGTGCACAGACTCCCAGTACGAGAGCCATGTTGCAGATATTCGCACCCAAAACGTTCCCGACCGCAAGGTCACTGCGGCCCTTGGACGCCGAGATCAGGTTCAGTGCCAGTTCAGGTGCTGACGTTCCCCATGCCACCAGAGTCAGGCCGACCACCAGCGGCGAAACCCGAAGCCGCCTTGCGGCATCGACCGAACCCGTGACCATGAGCTTCCCGCCCACGAGAAGAAGAAGCAGCCCGCCGCCGAACCAAAGGGTGTGGATGAGCATGCGTCCACTTTAGTGGCCGAGTGTTGGATAGTCGGTGTATCCCTCCGGCCCGGCAGAATAAAACGTCTCTGGCTTCGGCTCGTTCATGGGCACTTCCTTCTCGCCTTTGGCGAGACGTCGAAACCGGGCCGTCAGGTCGGGATTGGCGAGCAGGGCTCGTCCGAACGCCACGGCGTCGCAGTCGCCCCCGCGCACGTACCCATCGGCCTTCTCGAACGTGAAGCCCGCGTTGGTGATGAGCACGCCCTTGTACAGCGGGCGAAAGGTGCGCACAGGAATCGGCGGCGTCACGCTGGGCCAGGTCGGGACGGTCTCCATGATGTGCAGATAGCCGACGTTCCGCTCGGCCAGCCGCGAGACGACGTAGGAGAACGTGGCCACCGGGTCGGAGTCCATGATCGCTGGCGAGCCGGTGTTGGGCGAAAGTCGCACGCCAACCCGCGATGGTCCCCACACGCTTATGCACGCGTCGGCCGCCATCAGCATGAAGCGGGCGCGGTTCTCGATCGACCCGCCGAAGTCATCGGTGCGTTTGTTGGAAGCATCAGAGAGAAACTGGTGAGGCAGATAGCCGTTGGCCCCGTGCAGCTCCACGCCGTCGAATCCGGCGTCCATCGCTCTGCGCGCGGCGTGGGCATAGTCCTGGATGATCCCGGGGATTTCCGAAGCACTGAGCGCCCGCGGCGCAACGCGGGGCTTGCGTGCGCCGGCGGGCGTGCGGGCTTCTCCGCCGGGGTTGATCGCCGACGCGGAGACCGGCAGCTCGCCCCCCGGCTGAAAGTCCGGGTGCGAGATGCTGCCCACGTGCCAGAGCTGGGCGTAGATGCGGCCGCCCCTGGCGTGCACCGCGCTCGCGACCAAGCGCCACCCCGCGACCTGAGCGTCGTTGTACAGGCCGGGGGTATCGGGATATCCGCCGCCTTGCGGGGAGATCATCGTCGCTTCGCTGATGATGAGTGCGCAGCCGGTGTGCGGGTCGGCCCGCTGCGCGTAATACTCGGCGTTCATCGTGTTCGGCACGCCCATTGGCGATCGGCAGCGCGTGAGTGGTGCCATCACCACGCGGGTCGCGAGTTCGTAGGGGCCGAGTTTCATCGATGACAGCAGTTCGAGCATGTTGCTCCTGGCTCAACGGTGTTTACCACCGCATGTGCACGCCCATGTGAAAGTACCCGCCGGTGGGGCCGTCGGCGGGCAGCGTCGCCAGTTGGACGCCGGTCCGTGCGCCATCGGCGAGCTCAAGCTGGGCATGGGGACCACCCATGTCGGTCTTGACCCAGCCGGGGTGCGCCGCGTTGACCTTGATCGACGTGTCGCGCAGCTCGTGGGCCAGGTGCTGCGTGAACATGTTCACCGCCACCTTTGAGAAGTCGTACGCGCTGATCTTCACGTGATAAATCGAGGAGTGCGGATCCGAGTGCTCGGCGATCGAGCCGAGGTTGCTGGTCAGATTCACGATGCGACCCGATGGACTCTTGCGGATCAGCGGGAGCATGGCCTGGGTGGTCTCGATCATGCCGAAGAAGTTGACATCAAACGTCTCGCGGAAGATGCGCATGGATGTCGTGGAGGCCAGCCCGTCTTCGCCGTGGAACATCACCGCGGCGTTGTTCACGAGGATGTCGAGCACGCCGAAGTCGCGCTCGATGCTTCGGGCGGCGGCGGCGATGGAATCGGAGTTTGTGACATCCAGCGGTACGAATCGTGCGTCGACACGCTCGCCTCGCAGGGTTTCGGCGGCGTGCTGGCCCCTGGCCTGATCGCGCGATCCGAGCAGGACGATCGTTCCCAGGCGCCCAAGTTGCCGGGCCGTCTCAAGGCCGATGCCCTTGTTCGCTCCGGTGATCAGTGCAACGCGCGAATCACTCATGGTGCCCGGCTCCTTGTAGAAAGTGTCGCGAACCATAGAACACAAACCGGCCGACGCACCTTGGCGTCGACCGGCTGTGCAGAGGTCCACGATGGAACATGATCAGGGAACGGTGAATCCGCCGTCGACCTTGAGATCATGCCCGGTGATGAAGCTCGAGTCGGGCGAGAAGAGGAAGAGCACGGCCTTGGCGATCTCGTCGGGCTTGCCGACGCGACCGATGGGGTGCATCGATTCCATGTACTTGATGGCCTCGGGCTGCTTGTTGCCGGTGAAGCGATCGAACATCGCCGTGTCGATCGCGCCTGGGCTGACGGCGTTCACGCGAATGCCGCTCTTGGCCACTTCCAGCGCCGCCGCCTTCGTCAGCCCGAGCACCGCGTGCTTGGAGGCGACATACACACCCAGGCCGGGCATGGCGATGCTGGCCGCGATCGAGGCGTTGTTCACGATGCTCGCCCCCCCGCCATTCTTGAGCATCGCGCGGATCTGGTGCTTCATGCTCAGGATCACGCCCAGCACGTTGATGTCGAAGACCTGGCGATACTGTTCGGCCGTGGTGTCGACCGCGGTGACGCCAGCGAGTTCGAGCCCGGCGTTGTTGAAGGCGAAGTCGAGCTTGCCCTTGAGCGCGACGGCGGTGCTCACGGCGTTCTCGATATCGCGCTCGTTCGTGACGTCGCCGCGCACGAAGACGCCTTTGACGCCGTGCCTGCGAATCTGCTCGGCGATGGCCTCGCCCTCTTTGTCGCGACGCCCGGT
This sequence comes from Phycisphaerales bacterium, assembly GCA_019750095.1. Taxonomy (GTDB): domain Bacteria; phylum Planctomycetota; class Phycisphaerae; order Phycisphaerales; family UBA1924; genus UBA4658. The sequence continues at coordinate 3,856 of JAIEOW010000024.1, read as the reverse complement.
GATGACGACGTGTGTGCCCGCCTGGGCGAGCGCGAGTGCGGTGGTGGCGCCGATGCCGCTGGTGCCGCCGGTGATGAGTGCGACCTTGTCCTTCAAGCCGTTCATGCGTTGCTCCTTCACCCCGCTGGCCCGCCGCGACGCCGGCCCTCGCTTCGGGCAGCGGCGATTCAGTATATCGACGAACATCTATGCGATACCGACGACCCGATGTTCGTGACGCACGAAATCGAAGATTCCGTGACAGTTTGGTCTGCGTTCGCCGCGAACAGATCGCGATGTGAAGAAAATCGCCGGAACGAGGGGGCCGTGTTACTCGCGCGGAACGGCTGGCTTGGCGCGCTTCTTGGCGGGCGATGCTTCGGTATCAATTGGCGCGGGAACAATGTCCGCCGCGAACGCGCTCAGCGTCTGCTCGTCCACGCTGATGACGTGGAACTGGCCCTCTTTGCGCATCTTTATGACGCCCGCCTCTGCGAGGGTCTTGATGTGGTGGCTGATCGTCGGCTGGCTGAGGGGGAACCTTTCGCAGACCTGAGAGCAGTTCAGTTCGCCCGCGTCGCGAATCTCCATGAGCATGCGGTGCCGCGTCGCGTCGGCGAGGGCTTTGGCAATCTTGACAAACTGGGTGTCCCGCATCGGAGCATTATTGGCGCACCGGGCGGGATTCGTTCAACTCGCCCAAGTTCGGCGATCGGGGCGGGGTTCGGGGATCAGTCGCGGAGAACTTGTCGGAGCGCGAGCAGCGCGTAGCCGGTGATCAGCTCGGGGTTGTTCTCCATCCATCGATCATCGACGCTCTTGAAGCTGCCGTCCGCGTTTTGCAGGCCGCGCAAACGCTCCACGATGTCGGTGCGCCACTGGCGCTTGGTTCCGGTCGGGGCGTTGTCGGCGTTCAGCAGTTCGATCTCGGGTTCACCCCATGCCGCGAGCGCGCGGGAGAAGACGACGAAGTAGTAGAACAATCCGTCGGTGCCCATGCCCGGGTTTTCTTCAACGGTGTAGTTTCGGCGGATCCAGTTCCACGCCGCGGTCACACGCACGTCGTCCTTGGGCAACTCGGCGTAGACATAGGTCTTGAACCCCGCATAGGTCATGCTGCCATAGGCACGCAGTCGGCTGGCCTTGGTGCCATCGCTGAGGGTCTCTTCGATCTTGCCCGCCATGCTCTGGCCAGCGCGGCCGTCCACGCTCTCGGCATTCTCGGCCGTGGCGTAGACAAATCCACCCTGGCGCGAGCCCTTGGAGTAGGGCATGTCGTTGATGCGATCGTCCATCTGCGTGCGCTTGAGGAAGACCAGGGCCCGCTGCACCGCATCATCCTGCGGGCTGATGCCCGCGTCCTGCATGGCCTGGATGAAGATGTTCAAGTTGCTGTTGTCAGGTCGGCCGTGCTTGCCATACCCCACGCCGCCATAGAACGGATGGTCTTTGTTGACGGGCTTTGACGCCTCTTTGCCGCCGCTCTTGGGGTCGCTGATCTCGCTCCATTGCAGCGAGCGCAGGAAGTTCACGCCCTTGGTCATAGCCTCGCGTGCCATGGGTGTGTTCACGCGGCTGAGCGCGCTCACCGAGAGTGCGGTGTTGTACCCGGGCAGCATGCGGTCGTACATCCCGCCGTCGGGCTGCTGAAAGTTCAACAGATACTTGACGCCCGCGCTCAGCGTCGGGTCCTTCTCGGCGTCGGCGCGCGGGTCCATGAGCATGCCGGTGAGGATCAACGCCGAGATTCCGGGCAGGTGCGGCGGGGTGTTGCCGTCTTTGTCTGGCTGCGGGATCGACCACCCGCCGGTGGTCTTGTCCTGGCGTGAACGCAAGTAGCGCTCGGCCCGCTCGATCATCGCCTCGGCCTCGGCCTTCACGTTGGCCTGGCCCACAGAGGTGGTGACGCGCTTGGTCGTCTGCTGCACCTTCTCGGCGAGTTTCTGGGCCTCGGGCGAGAGCGGCTTGGCGTCGGTCTGTGCGAGACACGCGTTGCCGGTGAACGCGGTCAGTATTGCGGCTGCGGTGATGGTTCGGCAAGAGGTAAGGGTGAACATGCGCAAAGCTCCGGTGGTGTGGCTCACGATATACCGGCATGGGCATGCCGCGCCGCAGTTCTTGCAGGCGAGATGCGCTCAGATCGACCGCGACATGAGGATGGCTGCTCCAACGACCGCCGCCGTGCCGACACGCATGACGTGGGGACCGAACCGGACCCGCTCTGCGCCCGCAGCGGCGGCACGGTCCATCTCGCTGGTTGAAAAGTCGCCCTCGGGGCCGATGAGCAGTCGAATCGTGCCGCCCGCTTCGACCGCGGGCGGCCCGTCGAGCACGCGACCCGTCCAGTGGCCCAGCAGCACGCGTGTGCCGACGGGTGCGGCGATCGCCTGCTCAAAGTCGCTCGGTAAACCAACCTCCAGCATCCACGCGCGGCCGCATTGCTTGGCGGACTCTTGCGCGATGCGGCGCAGGCGGTCGAGCTTGCCATCACGCGGATCAACGATCGTGCGCTCGGTGTGCATGGGAACCCACGCGGCGACACCGATCTCGCTGAGCTGCTCGACCATGTCCTCCACGCGCGAGCCCTTGGGCGTGGCGCACCAGATCTCGACCCTGGGCGCGATCGGCGGAAGTCGATCGACCTGATCGACCTTCACGCGCAGCATGGGCTCGGCTTTCTTGCTGGATCGGCTCCGCACGCTCTCGTCGATCTCTGCCCGGCCGCGGGCGATTCCGCCTTGGCCATCGAGCAGTTCAACAGCTTCGCCATCGCGGACGCGCTTCACACGGAGTGCGTGCTGTGCCTCGTCGCCGGTCACATCGATGGTTTGGCCGACCAAACTGCTGGGAAGATGGGGGAAGTGCACCCGGTGCATGCGGGATCGTTGAGCGGGTTTGCGTGCCCGTCGAGGCAAAATCTGCGCGTTTCCACCCGTGATCGGGGTTTGTCCGCTTGAGTCGCCCCCTTTCTCGGTCGATCATGCTGCAGTTCAGTACGCCAGCGGCCCCGCACGCGCCCACTTTGCATGAGCGGCACAACCCAGAACATTCCCCCGCCCCCCCCGATCGCGCCGCCGGCGACCGATCTCGATGCGCACGTCGATGCGCTGGTCGATCGCATCGACGCGGCGGCGGACTCGGCGTCGAAAGCGCTGGAAGAGATCGCGGCGGAAGTCGATGCGCAGGCGCCGGCTGCGGAACCTGCAGCAGGACCCGTGGCTGAACCCACGGCTGATCCTGTACCCGAAGCCGAGAGCCCTTCGCATCCCGATGATGTCATGTCGGCGGTCGCGGGCGACATTGAGCACGACGCGCCCGGTCCGCTCGCCGAGGCGCCCGCGGTGGTGGTTCAGGATGATGCCCCGAGCGCGGACGCGCTCGCACACGAGGCGGAGCCCGCGGCTGAAGCCGTCCCCCCAGCATCACCGGCGAGCAGCGCGGCGGTTTCGCCGCTTGCCCAGGTTTCGTCGGCGGCCCTAGATGACGCGCTCGCTGCGGTGGCGGACGATCTTGCCGAGGCAGAGTCGGCACGTCAGACGCCCCCCGTGCCAGAAACGCGCAGCAGAGTTGAGCCTGCGGGGGCTGAGGTTGATCTGGAGTTTCAGTCGCCTTTGCCCGAGGAACTCGCCGCGCCCGAGCCGGTGGCCGTGCAGGCGAGCGCTCCGGAAAAATCGGATCGTCCGGGTCAGGATGTTCGCAAGCTCGATGATGAACTCGCGGCCAATGCCGAGAAGGTTCTGGCCCAGGCCCAGCACGATCTCCATTCAGCACCCGCGGCGAAGCCCGAGCCAGCGATCGCCGCGCATGTGGTCGAAGATCGAGCTGAGAAACCCGCACCTCCCAAGGTCGAAGCGGTCGAGGCCCGCCCAGTCGAAAC
>JAIEOW010000074.1 GCA_019750095.1 Phycisphaerales bacterium | reverse complement strand
CCGACATCGCCGACCTCATCCGCGCCAAACAACGCGCCGGAGAGCGCGCCGTTCTCGGCCTCGCCACCGGCTCCACACCTACTGGCGTCTACGACGAGCTCGTCCGCATGCACGAGCACGACGGGCTCAGCTTCAAGAACGTCGTCACCTTCAACCTCGACGAGTACTACCCCATGAAGCCCACGGACTTCCAGTCCTACGTCCGCTTCATGCGCGAGCACCTCTTCGATCACGTCGACATCGATCAACGCAACATCAACATTCCCGACGGCACCACGCCGCGCGACAAGGTCCAGGATTTCTGCGAGCACTACGAACGAAAAATCCGTTCTCTGGGTGGCGTCGACATCCAGCTCCTGGGCATCGGCCGCACCGGTCACATCGGCTTCAACGAGCCCGGCTCCGGCAAAGACTCGCGCACACGCATCATCACCCTCGACAAAGTCACGCGCATGGACGCCGCCAGCGACTTCTTCGGCGAGTGGAACGTCCCGCGCAAAGCCATCACCATGGGCGTCGGCACCATCCTCTCCGCACGCCGAGTCGTTCTCCTGGCCTTCGGCGAGCACAAGGCCGGCGTCATCAAGCGCTCCGTCGAAGGCGAGATCACCCAGCACATCGCCGCCAGCTTCCTCCAGGAACACCGCAGCGCCAAGATCGTCCTCGACGCCGCCGCCGCCGCCGAACTCACACGCTTCAAAACCCCCTGGCTCCTGGGCGATGTCCGCGACTTCGGCCTCGCCTGGGACGCCACCCTCACCAAGCGCGCCGCCATCTGGCTCGCACGCGAACTCAAAAAACCAATCCTCAAACTCACCGACGAAGACTACAACGAGCACGGCCTGCAAGACCTCCTCTCCACCCGTGGCTCCGCGTACGACATCAACATCGAAGTCTTCCGCGCCCTGCAATCCACCATCACCGGCTGGCCCGGCGGCAAGCCCCCCGCACCCCTTCGTGGTCAGCAGAACACCTGGACGCCCACCATGGCCCACGCCCAGGCCGTGCAACCAGACTCTGACAAGCCCGCTTCTGACAGAAAATCCACCGCCTCCGTCGAGCCCTTCCCCAAACGCGTCATCCTCTTCTCACCCCATCCCGACGACGACGTCATCTCCATGGGCGGCACCTTCATCCGCCTCTGTGCCCACGGCCACGACGTCCACGTCGCCTATCAAACCTCCGGCAACATCGCCGTCTGGGATGAGACCGCCCTCCGCCACGCCGATTTCGTCACCGAGTTCGCCAAGAGCTTCCCCCACTTTGGCGAAAAAGCCGCCGAGAGAATTGAGCAAAGCGTCGAACAGTTCATCCGCCGAAAGAAAGCCGGCGAGATCGACATCCCCGAACTCCAGACCATCAAGACGCTCATCCGCCGCACCGAAGCCCGCGCCGGCGCCCGCTTCAGCGGCGTCACCCGCGACGATCACATCCACTTCCTCGATCTCCCCTTCTACGAAACCGGAAAAGTCCGCAAAAAACCGCTCGGCGAAGACGACATCAAAATCACCTGCGACCTCCTGGAAAAAGTCAAACCCCACCAGGTCTACGCCGCAGGCGATCTCTCCGACCCCCACGGCACCCACCGCGTCTGCCTCTCGGCCATCATCACCGCCATGCACCGCCTCCGCGACCGCGCCTGGATGAAACAGTGCACCCTCTGGCTCTACCGCGGCGCATGGCAGGAGTGGGACCCGCACGAAATCGAAATGGCCGTCCCACTCAGCCCCGACGAAGTCCTCCGCAAACGCTTCGCCATCTTCAAGCACGAGAGCCAGAAGGACAAGGCCCTCTTCCCGGGCCCAAACGACCAGCGCGAGTTCTGGCAACGCGCCGAAGACCGCAACCGCAACACCGCCAAGCTCTACGACCAGCTCGGCCTCGCCGAGTACGAAGCCATTGAGGGATTCGTCCGCTGGCGACCCGCCGCCAGCGACAACGTCGCCTGGTCCCTCACCGGCGACCAGAAAGCCGCCAAAGCCCACGAACACTCCAACGGCAAGAAACGCAAGAAACGCTGAATCCCGCCTTGGTGGCACAGGCGTCCCGCCTGTGTGCCTCCGCGCGCATCTCTACCATCTGTTCCCATGTCCGACCTCAACCCCATCTCGCGCGTCGCCGACGCCCTCCGCCACGCCGCCGGCTTTACCTGCAGCCCCAACGCCCATCGCGTCGGCGTCTGCTCATGGTCGCTCCGCCCCACCGGCGCACTCGACCTCGCCGCACTCGTCCATCGCGTCGGCGTCAAGCACATCCAGCTTCACCTCGATCCCATCCGTGAATCCAAGCCCGACTGGGGCGAGATCCAAACCCTCCAGGTCCTTCGCCGCGCCGGCGTCGAGATCGTCAGCGGCATGATGTCCATGCTCAATGAGGACTACTCCTCACTCGACGCCATCGCCCGCACCGGCGGCGTCCGACCCGACACCACCTGGCCCGCGAATCTCGCCGCCGCCAAAGCCAACGCCCGTCTCGCACGCCGACTCGACATCCCCCTCGTCACCTTCCACGCCGGCTTCATTCCCCACGATCCCGGGGCCGAACGCTCCAAGATGAGCGATCGCCTGCGCCAACTCGTCGATGTCTTTGACGACGTCGGCGTCCGCGTCGCCTTCGAGACCGGCCAGGAATCTGCCGAGACGCTCCTCCACGCCCTCCGCGAACTCGATCGCCCACACGCCGGCGTTAACTTCGACCCCGCCAACATGATCCTCTACGGCATGGGCAACCCCGTCGCCGCGCTCGAACTCCTCGCCCCACGCATCGTCCAGATCCACATCAAGGACGCCGTCCCCGCTCCCGCCAAGGGCCAATGGGGCGACGAAGTCTCCGCGGGCAACGGCTCCGTCGACTGGACACGCTTCTTCCAGGCCATCGCCCACCGCGGCATCGGGTGCGATCTCCTGATCGAACGCGAAGCCGGCGACAAACGCGTCGACGACGCCATCATCGCCCGAAAGCTCGTCGAGGAACACCTTCGCGCATGACACCTCCCGCCTCCGATCATCTGCCAAGTTCCGCCAACCTCGCCCCCGTCGGCGTCGGTGTCATCGGCCTGGGTTTCATGGGCTCCACGCACGTCCGCGCTTATCAAGATGCCGCATCCCACGGCCTCTGCGAGCTCATCGCCGTCGCCGACAAAAGCGCCGAACGCCTCTCCGGCAAACCCTTCGCCGCCGGCAACATCAATACCGGCGCGTCAGAGAGACTCTTCGATCCCGCCAAAGTCCGCGGCTACTTCGACCCGCGCGAACTCCTCGACAACCCGCGCGTCCATCTCGTCAGCATCTGCACCCACACCGACACCCACGTCGATCTCGCCATCGCCGCCCTGCAAAAGGGCAAGCACGTCCTCGTCGAGAAACCCGTCGCTCTCACCTCCGCCGAGACCCTTCGACTCGCCAAAGTCGCTGCCGAAAGCGGCACCCTCTGCATGCCCGCCATGTGCATGCGCTTCTGGCCCGGATGGCGATGGCTCCGCGATGCCGTCAAGAACGCCACCTACGGCAAAACACTCTCGGCCACCTTCCAACGCCTCGGCTCGCCTCCGACCTGGGCCGAGTTCTACGCCAACATCAACCGCTCCGGCGGCGCACTCATCGATCTCCACATCCACGACGCCGACTTCATCCGCTGGTGCTTCGGCGAGCCACAATCCGTCAGCTCCACCGGCACCGCGATGCACGTCTCCACCATCTACCGCTATCCCGCCGGCCCGACCCACGTCGTCGCCGAGGGAGCGCAGGATTACGCCCCCGGCTTCGGCTTCCGCATGCGCTACGTCGTCGCTTTCGACAAAGCCACCGCTGACTTTGACATCGCTCGCACGCCAAACCTCATCCTCCATCAGAACGGCCAGTCCACACCCATCGAACTCCCCGACGGCAGCGGATACCACGCCGAGGTCCGCCACCTCCTCCAAGCCATCCGCGACAACCGCACCGCCCGCGACCTCGACGCCACTATCGACGACGCCGTCCGCACCATGCGTTTACTTGAAACCGAACGCACCAGCATGACCACCGCCACACCCCAGGTCTTCATCGCCTGAAGTCTCTGACTTCTCTGACTGCTCTGGTGGCACAGGCGTCCCGCCTGTGTGCCTTCTTGCCTTCTGGTGGCGCACGCGTCACAACTGTGTGCATCCAAGTCATCATGATCACCCAGCACCCCATCAAGAACATCCTCATCACCGGCTGCAGCTCCGGCCTCGGCCGAGTCACCGCCCTCCACCTCGCCCAGCGCGGCTGGCGCGTCATCGCCGGCGTCCGCAAAGATGCCGACGCGCAATCCATCGTCAGCGAGGCCCGCGCACTCAACATCCAAGACCTCGCGACACTCAACATCGACGTCACGCACGCCGACTCCATCGCCCGCGCCACCACTGACCTCGCACAACTCATCAACCCAGGCACGCTCGCGGCGATCGTCAACAACGCCGGCACCTCCGTCGTCGGCCCCCTCGAACTCGTCCCGCTCTCCGAGTGGCGACGCCAGTTTGAGATCAACGTCTTCGGCCAGATCGCCGTCACTCAGGCCCTCCTACCCATGCTCCGCGATCATGTCCGCGCCAAAGGCCGCGGCACGGCCCGCGTCGTCATGATGAGCTCCGTCGCCGGCAAAGTCTCCCAGCCCATGCTCGGCCCCTACTGCGCCAGCAAGTTTGCCCTCGAAGCCATCAGCGATGCGCTCCGCATGGAACTCGCCCCGCAAGGCATCCAGGTCTCCCTCATCGAACCCGGCGCGTTCGAGTCCAACATCTGGGGCAAGGGCAAGTCCAGCGCCGACGCCATGGATCGCGCCCACCCCGCATTCCCCATCTACGACCAGATGCTCAAAAACCTCGAACGAGGCGTCGACAAAGTCGCCAAGCACCCCGCCATCGCCGTCGCCCGAGCCGTCGAACGCGCTCTCACCCGCTCCAAAGCCCCCGCCCGAATCCTCGTCGGCACCGACGCCAAAGCCGGCGCCATCTCCAAGTGGCTCCTCCCCACCCGCCTCTTCGACTTCGCCCTCCGAAAAACCTACGGCGTCCCCAACACCGTCGAACTCGCCCCAAAGCCCAGTTAGAATCACCACCGCGTCACCGTCTCACCGTCTCACTCCGTCACTCCGTCACTTCCCCCAGGCCCACCCCATGCGTATCGGCATCATCGGCATCGACTCTTCCCACACCCCCGTCTTTACCAACCGCGTCAACACCCTCAACAAAGAAGGCAAGACGCCGTGCAAAGTCACCTGCTTCTGGGATCCCGGCCACCCCGATTGGCAGCACCCCGACGGCCCCGCCCAATCCGCCAAAGACGTCGCCAAGTGGCGCGAAGACACCATCAAAGACGGTGCCAAACAAGTCAACTCCATCGACGAGCTTCTTGGCCAGGTCGACGGCGTCATGGTCCTCAACATCTCCGGCCACCGCCACCTCGAACTCGCCGTCCCCTCCCTCGCCAAGGGCCTCCCGACCTATGTCGATAAGCCGCTCACCTGCTCACCCGATCAGGCCCGCGCCCTGCTCAACATGAGCCGCCTCTACAAGGCCCGCTGCTACTCCGCAAGCTCCCTCCGCTTCGTCACCGAAATCCCCAAGCTCGACAAGGAAAAGATCGGCGACATCGTCGCCATCGACGCCTTCGGCAACGGCGAAGTCATGGACATCATGCCCGACCTCTGGCACTACGGCTGCCACTCCATCGAAATGGTCGACGCAATCTTCCGCCACTTCGGCCAAGGTGCCGGCGTGAAGCGTGTCTCCGCCGTGAAGTCCGCCACCCCCTTTGCCAAGGGCCAGAATGCCCAACCCGGCGTCGAAGCCAAGCACGGCTACCACCTCCTCGACCTCGAATACCACGACGGCCGCCTCGCTCGCATCCGCTGCGACCGCAACGGCGCCTGGGCCTTCGGCGCCACCATCCACGGCACCAAGTCCGTCGCCCAGTTTGTCGTCGACTTTGCCCCCGTCTACACACGGCTGGTCGAAGGCATGGTCAAGTTCTTCGAGGGCGGCCCCGCTCCGGTCGACCTGCGCGACATCGTCGAGAACGTCGCCGTGATGGATGCGGGCAACCGCTCCATCGCCCTCGGCGGCGAGTGGGTCGCTGTGCCGACCATCGAATAATCCGGATGAAGCGATAGATCAACCCCAGCGACCCAGTGGAAACACTGGGTCGCTGCGCACTTGGACCATAGAGGCGACCACCCACAAATACCCCCGGTGTTTGGGGTGGTCTTGGTCAATTCCTCTTGACAGGTCCTGAATCTTCTGCATGCTTATAGAACTTGCCCGCGCACCCGCGGCCAAGAGGAGAGAAAGTGCGCCAAATCCGTCGCAATCCTGTGCTTCGCGCGTTCGGTCGGCTGATGTATGCCGCCGGGCTTGTCGCCAGCAGTTGCGGGCGTGCCCAGACGACGGCTGCGCCGACAGAACAACCAGCGATCGTGGCGAGCGAGCGGCATTGGCCGATGGTCGTGACGCGCATTGAGAAGACGACGGCGGATGGCAAGCCGATTCGTGGGGTGCTTGCGACGATCGATCTTCGTGATCCGCGGCTGGAAGTGCTCGTCACCGATCCGCTCGCCGCGCCGATTGCGGATCAGCCCAAGGCCGATAGCGTGCTTGAAACCGTGGACGCATGGGCGAAGCGCGTGAACGCGGATCTGGCGATCAATGCCAACTTCTTTGGACGTGCCGACGGCAAGAGCGGGTACAAATCCGGCGTGGCGTCGGATGTCATCGGGCTGAGCGTGAGCAACGGGAAGGTTGTCTCGTCGGCGCGGGAGTACAAGGGCAAGGGCGACCCCGCGCTGGTGTTCGCGAAGGATCGCAAGGCGAGCATCCGCCGCGTGGGCAAGGACGTTGATGCTGGGGCCTATGACGCGGTCGCGGGGATCGGCGGATCGGAGAGCGATCCGGACAAGGGTGATCAACTGGTCACGGCGGGCAAGAACACCTCGGGCAAGGCGCGTGTCGAACCGGAGAAGCGCCACCCGCGCACGGGCGTGGGCGTGAGCGCTGATGGATGGACGCTGTACGTCGTCGCGATTGATGGTCGCCAGCCGGAGTGGAGCGTCGGGATGAATCTCGATGAACTGGCCGTGCTGCTGATGCAGGCGGGCGCGCACGATGCGATCAACCTCGACGGCGGGGGTTCGACGACGCTCGTGTATCGCGACCCGGGTCAGAGCGCGTATCAGATGAATCGGCCGAGCGAGAAGTCGGGGCTTCGGCCGGTGGCCAACTGCCTGGGCTTCAAGGTCACTCCGGCGACCAAAGCTGCGAACTCGGAAAAGAACGAGATCAAGGAGGGCGGCGGGAAGTAGGGATTCGGGGAATCAATTGTTGCCGAGGTGCCTCAGGCGCAATCCGGATTGCCTGCGGCGGCCAAGGCGGTTTCGAGAGAGTGAGAGAGAAGTTTGTCTGCTTATCAAGGAGAGAGCGTCATGAGAGCGATTTCGATGGTTCTGGCCGCGGCCTGCGGGCTTGCGGTCTCTTCGGCGGCCATTGCCCAGCCCACGCTGGTGCCCAAGGCCACGTTCGGCGTCAACGGCTGGCGCGCCCCGGGAGTGGTTGTGGCTGGTGACAGCGCGGGCTCTCAGCCCGCGGGCGTGTACCTCGCCCTCACTGCGACCGGCGACAACGAGCGCGGGTTGGCGTACAACCCGGCCACCAACGACCTGATTCTCACCACCCGCAACGGCGCGATCAACGCCACGGGCAGCCCGTTCCGCGTCCTGGACACGACGACCGGTCGCGACAAGGGCGAACTCGCCTTTGGCTCCGGCGTGATCACCGGCGGCACGTTCCCGTTCCTGCAGGTCGCCGCCAGCGACGATGGGCAGATCTTTATCTCAAACCTCACCGCTGACACCCGCACCAGCGCGTATAAGGTGTACAAGTGGTCGAGCCAGACGGCGTCCGGGCCCACGGTGCACTTCAGCGGCACGCAGGCGTTCGGGACTGGCACGACCGCTCCGCGTCTTGGCGACTCGCTCGACGCCTTCGGCTCCGGGGCCAACGTGACGCTGGCCACCGGGTATCGCAACCTGAACGGGCTCTTCACCCTGACCGGCAGCTCGTCTCCCACGGGCCAGGTCTACACCAACTCGACGACCCCGACGCCCCCGCCGGGCGCGCTCGGCATGACCGGCACGGGCCCCGCGACGGGCGCTTCGGGCTCGAACTTTCGCCTGGGGCTCACGTTCGGCGCCACCGCCAGTGACATCCTCGGCAAGGTGACCAGCCAGCCGCTGTACAACGCCGCGCTCAGCGGTTCGGGTCTGTCGGCGACCAGCACGGCGCTCACGTCGGCGGGCGAAGGCCAGCTCGACTTCGCGGTGATCGGCGGCGTGCCGTACCTCGCGGCTCTGGACGTGAACAACAGCCGCGTGTACGTCTACAACATCTCCAACCCGGCGGCTCCGGTGTCGCTGTTCCCCTTCGGCCTCGCGGCCCAGACCGGCATCGTCAACGCCAACGGCAACGCTTCGGGCGCGATCAAGTTCGGCGCGATTGACAATGTCAATCTCACCGCCGACATCTACACCTTGAACACCAACAACGGCATCCAGGCCTTCACGTTCACGGTTCCGGCACCCGCCTCGGCGGCCCTGCTGGGCCTTGGCGGTCTGCTGGCGGCTCGCCGTCGTCGGGCTTGATTCTGATGACCTTCTCATGCCGATTCGGGGGAACCCGAATCGGTGTTTTCGATGCGATTCTTGGCGTAGGGGAACTTCCTTCGCCCCTGCCGGGGCGACTTGGTTTCAGTGACCGGTTTCCACGGGTTGCGCTGCGCTTCACCCGTGGCTACAGCCCTTCGGCCCTCCGGGCCGGGGGACAGGCATCTGGCTTGAAGCAGGCGGCACGCGGCAGTCGGTCCAAGTGGGGCTGGGGAGCAGAATTCACAGAGTTTCCACAGGACGTACTGTGGGGAGCAACACATCGTTTGCGTTTGTCGAAGATTGTTCTAGAATATTCAAGGACCGAGGACCCGTCGGTGTTCTGCCGAAGTCTTCGCATACTGATCGGCCTTCCCTATGACGGCGAAGCCCCCCATTCTCCCGCCGGTTGACGCTGAGCCCGGGCGGCCTTTGTACACGGTGGTGCAGAAGGCGGTGCGGCAGGCGATTGACTCGGGGATCTTCAATCCCGGGGATCAGTTGCCCAGCACCAAGGAGCTTTCCAAGCAGCTTGATGTTTCACTCGTGACGGTGCATCGCGCGTTGCAAGAACTCGTGGCGAGCGGCGTGCTGCGGCGGGGGCAGGGGCGCGGGACGTATGTGCATGAGGAATATGGGCGGCGTGCCGACACGTCGACGGGGCTGCGGTTTGGGCTGGTCTTCCATCGCGAGTCGAGCTTGGGCGACTTCTTCCATAGCCAGGTGCTCGAGGGCGTGCGGCAGGCGGCGGATGAACTTGGGGTGGATCTGGTGCTGCTGCGGTTCGGCGAGGATTGGCGGAACGAGTGTCAGGGGTATGTGTATGTGAACCCGTTTGAGGGTCAGCTTGATCGCCCGCCGCGGTTTGGATCACGGCCCAAGGAGCGGAACGGGAAGCTGGAAGGATCGCATCCGCTGATGGTGGTGGGCGCGTCGTTTGATCGTCCCGGGGTGAGCTGGATTGATACCGACAACCGGGCACTGTCTCGGCAAGCGGTGCAGCATCTGCACGGGCTTGGGCATCGGCGGATCGGGTATGTGGGTGGGCAGGAGCTTGTGCCGAACGATCGGGATCGATGGAGCGGATTCAAGGCGGCGATGGAGGGGTTGAACACGCCGATCGATCCGACGTGTGTGGTGGGTGCGGCGGGGTGGCGACTGGAAGAATCGGGGCGCGATGCACTGGTGCGGCTGCTCAAGAGCGAGAAGCGGCCGACGGCGATCTTTGCGGCGGGGTATTACTTTGCTCTGGATGTGTATGAGGCGGCGGGGCGGGCGGGGCTGAACATTCCGGGCGATCTGTCGGTGGTATCGGTGGATGATCCCGCGAGTGCGGCCCACCTTTCGCCGGGGCTGACGACGATGCGGCAGCCGCTGATTCAGTTGGGCAAGCAGGGCGGGCGCGGGTTGTTTGAACAGATCGGCGAAGAGCATCCGACGGTTCAGCGGACGCTGTTGGAGGCGGAACTGGTGATTCGGAAGTCGACGGCCGCGCCGTCGACGGGGACGGGGGCTGCGGCAGGGGCGGGTGGGACGATCGGGGTGAAGGCCGTCGCGTCAACGCGCGACGGACGGGCACAGGCGACGGCCAGAGGCACCGGAGGTGCAGCATGAAGGCACGATCCATGAACAACAGCATGACGCGTGGAACACGATGTTGGCGGACGGTTGGTGGATTTACGCTGATCGAGCTGCTGGTGGTGATCGCGATCATCGCGCTGCTGGTGGGGATTTTGCTGCCGGCGCTGGGGAAGGCGCGGGATTCGGCGCGTGGCGTGAAGTGTGCGAGCAACATGCGGCAACTTGTGATCGCGTTGTCGCTGTATGCGAATGACAATAAGAGTTTCTACCCGCCGAACACGAATCCGAGCGTGTCGAACGAGTACTGGTATGACACGCCGCGGCTTGGGCAGTACATGCCGGATGGGAATATCGAAGTCTTGAACTCGTCGAATCCCGACCCGAGCTTCAACGATTGCGGGGAGGTGAAGAACACGGTGGGCGGAAGCGTGTTCGTGTGTCCGAATCATCCGCAAGGAGCTCGGTCGTACACGATGAACTTCTGGGCGAGTGCTTACATCGCTCGAGACTGCTCGACGAACCAGACGACGGCTCCGGGCGGGTCGGGCGGATCAGGCGGCAAGGGGTTCAACGCTGACGTTGATCTTGGAAGCAAGATGATGCTGATCGGCGAGGCGTGGGGTACGGCTCGGCAGAACAGCTCGATCACGGGGCAGCCGCAGTTTTGGACGGTGGCGACCATTGGCGCACAGCAGACGCCTGGTCGGCGATTCGGTGGCGGCATGGGGGTGAGCGACTTCAACTTGTCATCTCCGGTGGGTCCGGAGTTTCAGTCCGTGCCGAGGAGCTACATCCCGTACTACCGGCACCCGAATCGGACCATGGAGCGACAAGCGATCAAGGGGAGCGCGTACTTCGGATACGTTGATGGGCACGTCGAGATCAAGACAACGACGCAGTTGTTCAATTCGGGCAACGGGAAGTCGCGGATGGATACCTTGTGGTCGCCGAAGGACTTTGAGATTGATGCGGGGCCGTGAGGGGGTGCGGAAACGCGTCGTGATGCACACAGGCGAGACGCCTGTGCCACCGAAGACAGGGCCACTCGCCCGGTCTGTATACTCGGCGTGTTCTTGCATCGCGAAAGGCAAACGAGATCTTGTGCAGCACGGGACCACTTGGACACGAAGGCGAGTATTGACGGCGGCGGGCGCGATGGCGCTTGGCGCTGTGGCTGTGCCGAGTGTGCTTGGGGGGTGCGCTTCAAGGCGATCGCGCGGCAGGGGAAATTCGATTGAGCTTTGGACGCTCGCGCTGAAGGGGCGGCGGGAGCTTGAGGAGTATGTAGAGGGGCAGATCGCGGCGTTCAAACGCGTGCGACCGGGTGTGGACGTGGCGTGGGTGGATGTGCCGTTTCGGGAGCTGGATCGGAAGCTGATGTCGGCGGCGGCGGCGGGGCGTGCGCCGGATGTGGTGAACTTTTCGGACAAGACCTATGCGCGGTTTGTGGGGCTGGGTGCGCTGCGGGATTTGACGCCGATTTTGCCCAAGGGGAGCGATGCGGCGAGCGTGTACCTGCCGGGGGCGCTTGGGCTTTGCCGGATGCGGGGACAGTTGCTGGCGTTGCCGTGGTATCTCACCACGCAGACGGCGCTGGTGAATGAGGAGTTGCTGAAGCGTGCGGGGATGACGGCGGCAACATTACCGAAGACGTGGGCCGGGATGCGGGAGGCGGCGCGGGGGTATCGGAAGCATGTGGGTGATGATGGGACGTATTTGTTCAGCGTGCCGCTGGGGCATGAATCGGATTTTTTGCAGATGCTGTTTGCGGATGGGCTGATGCCGATGAAGGCGGATGCGGGTGCACGGGGGGGGCGGCTGCGGGCGAACTTGATGGATGCGGACGTAGTGAAGGTGGTGAAGGAATGGGTGGAGTTGTTTCGAGAGGGGGCGATGCCGCGGGAGGCGGCGACGCAGGGGGTGCAGCATTTGACGGACTTGTACAAGCGTGGGCGGGTGGCGGTGATCAACTTTGGGCCGAACTTTCTGAATGTGATTCGGCAGGAGTCGCCGAGGGTGTATGAAGCGACGGTGCTTGGGCCGACGATCACGGGGGCGCTTGGGAGAGCGCACATCGCGGTGATGGTGATGGGCGTGAGCGCGCAGAGCAAGGAGCCAGCGCTGGCGGCGGAGCTTGCGTGGATGCTGACGGGGGATGAGAGTCAGCGGGCGCTGTGTTCGATCGTGCCGGTCTTGCCGAGCACTCGGGCGACATTGGAGAGCGGGATGTTCCGCGCGCCGGAGGCGTCGGCGGTGATGACACCAGCGGCGCGGAAGCTGGCGGAGGCGCAGGCGATCGCGGCGGACTCGCTGAAGAATGCGGTGGCTTTTACGCCGGCACTGGCGGAATGGCCGGACCTTCGGCGCGCGTTTGAGGATCGGATCAAGCGGGCGATGCTTGGCGGTGAACCGGTGGAGGATGCGTTGCGGGTGATCGATGCGGAGTGGGTGCGGATTCTGGATGCGGCGGCGGATGCGCCGGGGGATGCGTTGCCGGTGGTTGGTGCGGTGAAGACAAGAGGCACACAGGCGGGACGCCTGTGCCACCAGAGGCAAGAGGCATGAGCAGGACACCGACGGGACAGCGGTGGTTTGTGCCGTGGGGGTTCTTGCTGCCTGCGGTGGCGGTGCTGGGGGTGTTCTTTGTGCTGGCGTTTGTGCAGGTGGGGTATTACTCGCTGACGCGGTACACGCCATTCAGCGCGGATGGGCCGCGGTGGGTGGGGCTGGAGAACTATCGACGGCTGCTGAGCACGGATCGGTTCTGGTGGTGCCTGCTGAATAGTTTCTTGTACCTGCTGGTGACACCGGCGATCATTGCGTTGAGTTTGGTTTCAGCGATGGTCGTGGAAGCGGGGCTGAGGGGAACGCGGTCGTGGTTGCGGGTGGTGTTGTTTTTGCCAGTGGTGACGCCGACGATCGTGGCGGCGATTGCGTGGCAGGCGGCTCTGGCGGAGCGGGACGGGGCGATCAACTCGGTGCTGCGGGTGGTGGGGTTGGGCGGTGCGCCGTGGTTGACGGAGTGGCCGTGGACGCTGGTGAGCGCGATGTTGGTGACGCTGTGGAAGGGATTTGGGTTTTACATGATGATCTTTCTGGCCGCGCTGCTGGCGGTGCCGCGGGAGTTCAAGGAGGCGGCGTATCTGGATGGGGCGTCGCGGTGGCGGGTGTTTCGGCACGTGACGCTGCCGAGCATCTTTCCGGTGGTGGTGCTGGTGTTTGTGATCTCGTCGATCGCGGCGTTGAAGGTTTTTGAAGAGTTGTATGTGACGGTGAAGGGCGCGCCGGTGGAAGATCAGACGGTGGTGCCGTTGATCTATGACACGGCGTTTGAGCGGGGGGATTATGGGTTGGCGAGTGCGATCGGGATCACGCTGTTTGTGGTGATTCTGGCGTTTTCAATGGTGAATCT
This sequence comes from Phycisphaerales bacterium, assembly GCA_019750095.1. GTDB lineage: Bacteria > Planctomycetota > Phycisphaerae > Phycisphaerales > UBA1924 > UBA4658. Next base: position 105 of record JAIEOW010000074.1, on the reverse strand, counting down.
GCGGCTCAGCGCTCGGCGTGCGCAGGAGGGGGCGTGATGGACCGGAGGCCCACCTGGTTGATGCTGGTGATGTATGTCGGCGCGGGGCTGCTGGCGGGGCTGGCG
>JAIEOW010000097.1 GCA_019750095.1 Phycisphaerales bacterium | reverse complement strand
GGCATCCGGCATGTCGGCGACTCGACGGCAAAGGCGATCTGCGCCTTCGTCACGAACTATGACGACCTGTTGACGTTTCCAGAGCCGCTGCTGCGACCGAAGAGTCTGACGAGCAAGAACGCGGTGACGCCGTATTTGAATCACCCGGCGGCAACGATTCTCCGCCTCGACCGAAAACCGATCGATCGGCTTGAAACCGGGCTCGGCAAGGAAACCGCTTCTGTCGTCTTCAACTATCTCCACAGCAAGGTTGGGCAGCGGGCGTTCGATGAGCTTCGTGCCGTTGGCGTGAATCTCGAGAGCCGTGAGTTCCAGCGTCAGTCCTCAGCCGCAGGGCCGCTTTCCGGCCAGACGGTGGTGGCGACGGGCACCTTTGCGACGCACGATCGCGAGCAGATCAAGCAGGCACTGGAGGCCCTTGGTGCCAAGGTCTCGGGAAGTGTCTCGAAGAAGACGGGGTTCGTGCTGGCGGGCGAGAGCCCGGGCGAAGCCAAGATCCAGGCGGCCCAAGAGCATGGCGTGCCGATCAAGTCCTACGCGCAGCTTGAGGAAGAGCTTCAGTTGGCGGGGCACCAGATACCTCGCGGCGCATAGAGCCGCTGAATGGCACGAAGGTGGGCGCGAAGAAAAACCCGGCCTTGATGAAGGCCGGTTTTTATGATTTCGTTGCGGGTTGTGCGGTCTGAAGTCGTTGGACAGAGCCCTGACTCAGAGTTGATGGCAAGTGCGGTACTGAGCGATGACCTTGCAGTGTGCTGCGATTTCAGGTGCACCCCAAGGGGGTCCTGATGCGTTCGGCGGGGGGAGCAGTTCAGCTCTTCATGGCTCAAGTACTCAAATGCGTTTCCCCACACTCGGGGCACTTCGCATCGCCAGAGATACCCGCGCGGCAATAGCCACATGCGGGGCAGAGGTTGAGCCGAGCGATGCGTTCTCGTTGGCGGGCGAGGATGTTGAGGCGCCAGGCGATGGTGGTCACGGTGAAAACACAAAGCGTGGGAATCCAAAGAGGGATCAGAGTCACAGCCTCTTGGGGATCTGGATTTCCAAACAAAGGGTCCCACCAGAACAGTGTGTACTGTGAATGCTCGAAGGTACTGAATCCGATGCGATCGATGGGTGTTGGAGATCGAAACGAAATCCCGAACGCAATAAGGCCGACACCAGCTCCGAAAAAAACGCCATTGCGGCTGGTCCAACCCACACTCCACCACCCGCTCGCGACCCAGAGCGCGATCAATGCCAGGGTCAGAGCTGGGCCTCCCCACATGATCGTCCTGCGGATTCTGGGGTGGGGCTTCATGATCTGATCAGTTTATCGCGTCGCGGCTCAAATGCGAAGACCATGCTGATGGCCTTCGGCCCGAGGAACTGGCAAGCGGTGGGTTCGTTTCACGAAACGGCGCGCCTTGATCGAGAGTCATACCGATTCTCTCGCATGCCACGCGGCGAAGGCGCGCACAACAGGCGAGTCGATCCGCACCGTGTGCGATAACGATCGGATTCAGCAGCCTGCGGAGCGGGCAACAAGAGCCATAGCCCGGCTGCGGCAGCTCCGGGCCAAAGCTCGCGGAGAACACGCAATACTGCCGGCGAGTTCAAGCGTGCGGAGCACGCGAAAGAGCGTCTGCATGACGCCAGGACGTGTCGTCCGCTCCGCGGACTTTGATCAACTCAAACGCGTGTGAAGATGTGCGGCACCTATTCCCGGTGCTCACGCACCGGGCTCCGGCTCTTTGCCTGCTCCGCAGGCAGAATCCGCGTGTGCACCCGCGTTAAATCGATTGGCCGCAGAGAACGCGCGAAAGGCATTTGAAATCCGTATCAGACATTATCGTCGCCGACGTCAGCGCAGAAAAAACCCGGCCATCAAGGCCGGGCTTTGCGTTCTTCACAGGATGAGCCGCTCGCGTAGTCAGAGCAGCCAATCGATCATCACTTCATGATCTCATCACCCTTGCTCGGCTGCGTCGGCGCCGGGGCCGTCGCGGGGGCGGATGGTGCCGAGCCCACTTCCGGGCCAGCCGTGCCGGCGGCGCGCGATGGGCGGGTCAGGTAGACCTCCACGCGGCGGTTCCGCGGGGTGTTGCCGCTGGAGGTGTTGGGCACCAGCGGATCAAACTCGCCTCGGCCCGCGGCCTCGACGCGCTCCGCAGCCACGCCGTTGCCCGTCAGTTCGTTTCGCACGCTGATCGAGCGGTGGCAGGAGAGGTGCATGTTCGTCGGATGCCCACGCTGGGCGGCACTGCGAATCGGCTGGCTGTCGGTGTGCCCGACGATCCGCACGTCATACCGAGCGGCGGCGGCGTTCAGGATCTGGGCAAACTGACGCAGCGTCGGCCGCGCCGCGTCCTTCACCTTGTCTGAGCCCGAGTCAAACGTCACGTCGGCGCGGAAGCGGAGCAGGCCGCGGACGGAGTCAAATTCCAGCAGGTCCGGGTGCTGAGCCGCAAGCGCTCGGAGTGCTGCATCGGTCTCGGCGTCGAGCGCCATGTTCCCGAAGTTCAAGCCCTTGAGTCGCATTTCCATATCGGAGAGCTGGCCCTCCATCCCGGATCGCCCAGCACGCAGATCAGCCACGAGCGACTGCAACTCGGCGATCGCGCGATCGCGAGCGGCAAGCGCGGCCTGCAGCTCCTGGTTCAGCCGATTCAGCGAATCGTTCTGCTGCGTCAGGGCGGTGTTGCGATCCGTCAGGGCGCGGTTGGCTTCCAGCAGCGCGTTGTTGCTCCCGCCGCAGCCGCCCAGCAGCGACCCCGCGATGGCGAGCACACCGGCGCACAGCATGCCGAGCCGTCGTGTTCGAGGTGTCGAGGAAGTCTGCGCGATCAGAGTCGTCATCCGTATTGCTCCCGTATGAATCGTGGTGTCTGGCGTTCCGCCCACAGGGTACGCCGTGGCGAGCGCGTTTGTCCGCTTTTTTCGCCCGCTCCGGCGAGGGTCATCGCCCTTTGGCAACCCTCTATCATCGACCACTGCCTCGCCGTCCCATGAACCTCTCGCCCATCCGAACTCACCATCACAGTCCATTCCCAGCCCTGATCCGGATCGATGCGCTCGGTGCCGTCGATGCCACCGGCTGGGCATGTTCGCCATGCTCGGTGCTGGTTGACCTGTCGGCTGATGTCGGCACGGTTCTTGCCGTTGGTACGCCCGAGCAGGTCGCGGCACACCCGGCTGCCAAATCCCCAGAGTTGGTGTGCCTCCGGCGCGATCGCGCTGTGCTGATCCCCGGTTTGGTCAACGCGCACACGCATCTGGATCTGACCAGCGTTGGCCCGCAGCCGCATGATCCCAGCCGCGGGTTTGTGGATTGGGTCGAGATGGTTCGGCGGTCGCGCCCGCAAGAAGAGGCCGACATCGCCTTGGCCGTGCGTCGCGGGATCGAGCTTTCGCTGGCGGGCGGGGTGGTCGCGATCGGCGATATCGCGGGTGCTCCGGGCGGCCGACTGAACCCCGCGGCCTGGCGAGCCGCCCGAGATTCGGGGCTGTTCGGAATCTCGTTTCTGGAGTTCTTCGCCATCGGCCACGGCGAGCAACGTGCGTTGGACATGCTTGACCGCATGATCCCCGAACTGGCCATCGAGGCGCGGGCATGCCGCGATGGAGGTCCGGGGTTTGAAGTTGGCCTGCAGCCCCACGCCCCCAACACCGTGGCAAGGTCGGCGTACCGCCGCGCGATTGAGCACACTGAGACGCTCGCAGGTGGCGGCCAGCCGATCTTGAGCACGCATCTGGCCGAGACCAGCGAGGAGCGTCAGTTCGTCGCTCACGGAACCGGTCCGCAGCGGGAGATGCTGGAGCGCTTTGGGCTGTGGTCTGAGGCCATTCTGAACGACGTTGGCCAAAGCAACCACCCCGTCGAGCACCTCTCAGAAGTCCTTGCCCAAGCGAGGTTTCTGGTGGCCCATGTGAACGACGCTTCGGATGCGGCGATTCAGACGCTTGCAAGGACCAGAACCTGCGTCGCCTATTGCCCACGAGCATCGGCCTATTTCGCCGCAGAGCGGTCCTTTGGCCCGCATCGGTATCGCGACATGCTGCGTGCGGGTGTGCCGGTGGCTTTGGGCACGGATTCGATCATCAATCTGCCCGCCGGGTCAGAACGCATCAGCACGCTCGACGAGATGCGAATGCTCTTCGAGCGCGACGGCTTGGACCCACTGACAGCTCTGGCCATGGGCACCACGCATGGGGCCGTTGCGTTGGGGCTTGCACCGGAGCTTTTCCAGTTCATTTCTGGCCCAATGGCGGGCATCTTGGCGATCGAAGTCGAATCGCCAGATTCGGTCGGTTGTCCCGATGCGACTGGATTGATGCAATCTGTGCTACGGAGTCGACAGCGTCCAGAGTTGCTGTTTGGCGGGAAAAAATGCGGCGAAACAGGAATCGCACGAAGTGTTGGTACGAATAGGGCCTAAGATCGAAAGTTTCCGTATTTACAGGGTCGCGCACGGAAGTCCGCCCGTTTGGGCCGAGCAGCACGGAACGTATGAGCGCCAAAGGGAACCGAAGTCGAGCGTGGGATGATCAGCACCTTACCGGCGCGCTGACGCCCGTAAAGTGGGTGGTTCGCGCGCTGAGTTCGATTCCGCTGGCGGTCATGACGCTGACGTTGATCTCGCTGTATGGCGTACTGGCGAGCATTCCGGTGGGGCTCTTGGCACTCGTGCCAACATGGCTATTCAAGGGCATGACGTTGGTGGTGTCGGTAGGGCTGCTGGCGGTGCTACCGATGTGGCTGCTTGGACGTCAGTTGCGATCTCATGGCGTGAGTCGAGCGGTTCGTTTTGCGTCGGTGCTTTTGGGCGGGTTGGTGCTCACGGTGATGGTGTCGTGGGGATGGGGCAAGACGCTGTATCCGGCGATGCTGTTTGATCCGTACACTGGCCGCGGGGTGCAGTTCTTCAGCGACTTTGTCCAGAAGTACTCCGCAGTGCAAGTGCGGCGCTTGCCGGGCATGGAGATGAGCGAACTGGAGTTTTATTCCTGGTGGCCGCTGACGGCGCTGTTGATGCTGTTTGTGGCGAACATGGTCGTGGCGACGATGCGTCGGATCGAGTTCAGCGTGCCGAATCTGGGCGTGCTGACGGTGCACACGGGCATTGTCTCGATCGCTCTGGGTAGCGTGCTGTATGCGACGCACAAGCAGGAGGGCGACATGCTCCTGCTCGCGGGCGACGGCTTGGATGATGAGCATCACCCGCTGGTGGGTCGGCCCGAGACGGGTTTCTATGACAACACGCGGACCGCGCTCTGGGTGACGCAGAACAAGGCGCTCGGGTGGGAGCAGCGGCCGCTGAAAGGTGTGCCGCGGTACAACGACTATGGGTTGAACGTCGTCGCTGGAGCTGATCCTGATGTCAAGTCGCTGTCGCCGCTGGATCTGCGCGTGCCCGAGGCGAATCGCCAGCCGGGCGATCCGATGCTGTGTGATCCGGAACTGAGTTTTCGCATCGTCGGGTACGCGAGCTTTGCCGAACCGGCGCAGCAGTGGGTCAATGCGGCGCAGATGGCCGATGTGATTCCGGAGGGGTGGACGCTTGGGCGTGATGCTTCGAAGAAGCTGCGGGTATTGGAGAGTGTGATCGATCCGGAACTGGCTGCGCTCGGCACGATCGAGACGAAGTACTGGCGATTGGCTCCTGAGGTTCCGGCGGAGCGGTGGGAGCTTCTGGATCTTCTGGGCGTTGAATACATGCTCAACGCGAGCGAGACGCGCTGGCGTGCGCTCAGCGAGGCGGTTCCGCCGGCGACGCGGCATGCCTTGCTTGTTGAGATTCCATCGACCGGGTTTCGCCAGGTGTTTGCGATTCAGCCAGACCTTTCGATCACGGTGGGCGAGACGGGGTATGTGCTGACGATCAAGGAACTGACGCCCGAGCCGAAGTTTCCGATCGTGACGGCGGGGTATCGCGGCGCGACGTCCAGCGTGTGCGTGGTGCGTGTGCAGCCGCCGAAGACTTCGGACGCGGCCGCGGGCGATAGCAAGCCCTTTGATCGCTGGCTGTATCACCGATTTCCTGAGATTGCGCAGGATCTTTCGGTGGAGCCGGCAGCCGAGGGTGCCGGTGGTATGCCGGCGCGACGCGCGCCCGATGGCAAGATCGTGCTGACGTATCTCGACACGTCGGTGCTGCAGGTGTATCTCGACGAGCGGCCGGATGGTACGGTGCGATCGATCGTGCGGATGCCCGGGCAGAATCCGATGCTCACGAGCGGCTTGAAGGTTGGCGACGTCGTGCGCGTGGCGCCGAAGCTGGGGATCAAGCTGGCGGAGCGTGTGGATGCAGCGATGAGCGTTGAAGTGCCGCGTGTGATACCTGAAGCCGAACGGGATCGCCAGCAGATCGGCAATCATCAGGCGGCCATGGTGGCGGTGGAGATCACCGATCGATCGGCCGGCGGTGGGGCGAAGATTGTTCGGTGGGTGCCGTTTTCGAAGTACCTGAACCTTGATGGCCCGACCGAGCGGACGTTTAACTTGCCGCATAAGGCGGGCGAGCCGGAGAAGAGCGTGACGGTGGCGTTCGGACGTGTGCGCCATGAGTTCTGGCCGCCGATGTCGCTGCGGCTGAAGAGCTTTGAGATGACGCCGTATCCGCATTCGACAACGCCGCGAGACTACAGCAGCGATGTGGTGGTGAGCACACGCTGGCCAACGCGAACGGGTGACATCGAGGCGCGAGATGAAGTTCGGCGGACGAGCTTGAATGAGCCGCTGCTGGTCCGCACGCCGTTTGTCGCCCCCGAGGGCATGCCCGCTCTCGGGGCGGCGGTGGGGCGATTGATCGCGCTGGTCTCGCCCAATCAGTACAAGTTTGCACAGGCCGGCTGGGATCAGGGGGGCTGGCGACAGAGCCAGGCGGCGGTGGATGCGGGGCAGCTCAAGCGGCCACACGCGCGGTTCACGATTCTGGGCGTGGGAAACAACCCGGGCATTTACGTGATCGCGACGGGCGCGGTGATGATGAGCGTGGGGATCCCGTGGGCGTTCTACATCAAGCCCATCATCATGCGTCGGCGGAAGATGGCGATCCAGAAGCAGCTTGCCGCCGAGGGGCGAACGCCGCCGGCCAAGAGCAACGGCACTCGGGCACAGGCACAACCAGTTGAAGCGAGGGTGGAGTCATGATGACGAGCACAAGCCGACGGATGGCCTTTGTGGTGGTCGCGATGCTGGTGAGCGTGCTCGGCATCTCACACGCCCGAGGACAATCCGCCCCCGCGGGCAACCAGCATCCGCGCGCCGAGATAATGGCCGAGGGCAAGGCCGAGCAGGAGATGATCAACCCATTCGGCCAGCCGGTGCCCAGCACGCTGAGCACGGAGCAGAAGCACGCGTTCAGCACGCAGGTGGACATCAAGCCGCTGCGCGATCTGGCGCTCTATCACCAGGGCCGGATCAAGATCCTGGACACGCTCTCTCGCGAGACGATCCAGCTCATCATGGGCCGGAAGGACTATCAGGACTTCATCGTCGATCCCAAGGACACGCGGCACGCGCAGAAGCTGAAGTACGACCCGCTGTTCACGTTCATGGACCTGGTGATCGACCCAGGGTACTACGTGGACCGCCCGCTGGTGCACGTGGAGTTTCTGCCTCTACGCGAGGCGGTGCTTGAGCGGGCGTATACCTCAACCGAAGAGCGGGAGTGGTGGAAGCGTGTCGGGCGATTGAAGCCGTCGAAACTCGCGGACAATCTGGAAGCGGTGACAACGCGATATGGACTCGAGCCCGGATATGCCAAGGGAATCGACGAGATTCGCAATGCGCTGCTGACCTATCAGCATTCGTGGCGCAACCTGAAGATGGTCGCGTCGGACGATGTCGAGAAGCCCTGGCTGCACATTGCCGACCTGCCCGCCGATGCCCCCGCGCGGCAGGCCGCGGCGGAGCTTGGTGCGGCGTGGCGTGCCGGCGATGCCACAAAGGCCAACGCTGCGATCGCCAAGCTGGCAAGCGAACTGCCCAAGATCAACGCGACCAAGTATCCGACCAGCCGACGAGCGCTCGAGTCGGCGTACAACCGCGTGAACGCCTTTGAGTGGGGATACTGGTTCTATGCCCTCGCGCTGCTCACGCTGCTGCTTGCCTTTGGCACGGGGCGCAAGTGGCTCGCGGTGTTCGGCTTTGTTGCCCTTGCGGGCGCGATCGGCATGCACGGCTTCGGGTTTGTCAGCCGATGCATCATCGCCGAGCGATTTGCGATTCAGAATCAGTTTGAGTCGATGACGGGCCTGAGTCTCTTCGCCACGCTTGTGGGCACGACGATCATGCTCGTGCGACGGCAATGGCTGTTTGGCGCGGCCGCGGCGGGCGTGGGGTTCATGGTGCTTGTCACCGCGACGCAGACGGGCATTCCCGGCGTGAGCGTGGAGCGCGAGGCGCCGATCCTGAACACCAGCGTGCTGCTGAAATACCACGTCACCACGGTGCTGGTGAGCTATGGGCTGATCGCGCTGGGTTTCATGGTGAGCTTGTTCTACCTTGCGACGCACTATGCCGCGAAGTTCCGCGGTGGTTCGGCGAGCATCGCGGGCGCAAATGCGGCGGTCGTCGTGCCGAGCGATGAGGCCGACAGCTTCGCCGCTGCGTCGGGCGAAGCGTTGGGTTTGAACGGCCAGTCGGCGAACACCGCGCGGGTGCTGTACGACCTGGACAAGGCGCAGATGATCATCCTGCAACTGGCGTTCTGGACGCTGGGCGTGGGCATTCTTCTCGGCGCGTGGTGGGCCGATCACTCGTGGGGCCGCTGGTGGGCGTTTGATCCGAAGGAACTTTGGGCGCTGGTGACGTGGATCGTGTATTTGGTGGTGATCCACATGCGATTCACGCCGCTCAAGAACCGCGGGCTGACCACATCGTGGTTGAGCGTGCTTGGGTTTGTGGTGATGCTGTGGACGTACTTCGGCGTGAATCTGTTGTTGCCCGGGCTGCACGCGTATGCCTGATCGCAAGCCAGGCCGGCGCGGAACGTCATCGCCACTGGGAGTTCCGAGAGACCTGATCGGACCTCGGCTGACGCATGCAGACTTCGCGATCAGTGCCGAGCGACTGGCCGCAACGCTGATCGGGTGCGTGCTCGTCCGCGTCATCGATGGCGAAATGCTCGCCGGTCAGATCATCGAGACCGAGGCGTATGTCGGCGTGAAGGATCGCGCCTCGCACGCTTATGGCGGGCGGCGCACGCCGCGGAACGAGATGATGTACGCCCGCGCCGGCACGCTGTACGTGTACTTCACGTATGGCATGCACCATTGCATGAATGTGGTCTGCGGCGAAGTCGATGAGCCCGTCGCGGTGCTGCTGAGGGCGACCAGGCCGCTGATCGGGTTGGAGGCGATGGCTCGGCGGCGCTTTGGTTCCGCTGAGGCGTCACGCCGTGAGCGCGATCTCTGCTCCGGCCCGGCCAAACTCTGCCAGGCGCTGGGTGTGGATCGCACCATCAACGGTCTGGATCTTGTACGCGGCGAGTCGATGTGGATTGCGCACCCTGGGACGGGGCTTGAGCCGATCCAGAGACGCGACGTTCGTCGGACACCTCGGATCGGCATCGATTCCGCGGGGGCCTGGGCCGCCCGCCCGCTGCGATGGGTGGTGGACGCGCGGGAAATCGGTCGATGAGGTCGGAAGCGTGGCTGAGACCTCGAATCGGATCAGGTTTGTGCGGGCTAAGTCCGGCTGAGCCAGGACTTTCGAGAAAAGCGGGCGTGTGTCGATAAAGGACCGGCGACGGCTATTATTCCGGTGCTCGTGGGATGATCGAGCGTTGTAGCAGTTCAGGAGCGAACGGCCTGTGAAGAGCAGCAGCACAGTGGATTGGTCGCTGGTCCGATCTCGGGCCGCCACGTTTCCAGAAGAGGCGTTTGAGTTCGTCCGCGATGGCCTGCGCCACACGGTGGAGACCGTTCACGCCGACATGCAGCGCCGCGCTGGCGGCGAACGGGGCATCGGCAACACGCTCGGCGACCTTGCTGAACATGGCGATGATCAGCGGCACGTTTCGGGGCAACAGCTCTGCCTCGGGCTTCGAGACCTTGCGCTGCAGCGCTATGGCCTGCTTGCCCACACGGTGCTGACGCGTTGGGGCGTGCGCAAGACCGAAGACTTCGGCGTGATCGTCTATGCGATGATCGACCGCAAAGAGCTTCGCGCTGGCGATCGCGACTGCTACGACGACTTCAAGAGTGTGTACGACTTTGCCGAGGCGTTTGACGGCGTGACCATCGGCTGATCGAACGATTTCGGCAAGTACCAAAGTGAATGAAAACGCCATGCCGATCGGCATGGCGTTTCTGTTTGCTGTGTGCGGAGACTTCGGGCTACTTCAGTTCGACACTCCAATACGCCTCGTCGAGGAAGGCCTTCCACGTCGAGTAGCGATCCTGACCCAGCCGGATGGAGATCAGCGGGTTGCGCTTGGGCTTTACGGGCTTTCGGATCAGGTGCATGTGGGCCTGGTCGGGCGTGCGGCCGCCTTTGCGGGCGTTGCACTTGATGCAGGCGCACACCAGATTCTCCCACGAGTCGCCGCCGCCTTGCGCGCGGGGAAGCACGTGATCGATGGACAGCTCGTTGGTCGCGAAGTGCCGGCCGCAGTACTGGCACTGGTTGCGATCTCGCGCAAACAGGTTTCGGCGGTTGAGCTTGACGATTTGTGCGGGCAGGCGGTCATAGCCGAGCAGCCGGATGATCTTCGGCACGGCCATGTCAAAGCGGACCGTCCGCACCCAGTCGTGCTTGTCGGGCTCAAAGCTGCGAGCCATCTGGCTGATCTCGGTCCACGACGCGAAGTCGTAGTTGACGTATTCGCCGTTCTCGACGTGGATGACCTCGGCGATGTCCTTCAGCAGCAGGCAGAAGGCCCGCTTGGCCGAGATGACTCGGACCGCGACAAACGCACGATTGAGGACGAGCACCTTGTAATCCAGAGCACTCACGGCGGCCCCGCCTTGGACAAACGCCGCGGCGGGGAGAAAGTGCTCGGGCTCCATAGCTCCCGCCGCCTCCTCAACGGTGGGCAGCTTGGCAGCACTGGGTTTGCTCCGTGGACTACTCATACATCACCCGAAAGTCGCCTTTCGGCAACAACTGCGTCACAGTGTGACTCAGGGAGGGTAGGAAGGCAAACGGCACCCTGACTATCGGCCAAATGGGGGCGATAGAAAACCTAACGGAAGCTTTATGGAGGGGGGGGTAGCTCGTTCTGCGGCGGGCGGATCACCTCGACGCCTGGCTTCAACTCCGACGCAACATCAACCACGAGATCTGCACGCGTCTCGTCCAGAACCTCTTCATTGAAAGCAGAAGCAATCAGCTCGTCCAGCAGGAGCGACGGATATCCAAGGGTTCCGTGTGCGTATCGCTCTACACTGACAAGTTCGCTGGTTTCGTAGTTCACCAAACGTCGGAATCCAATTGATCGCGACAGAGAAGGTCGATCACCAAGAGGATCTCGAAGAGTGACGAGATGCCGACCAACCCTAATCGGCAGCCGGTTCGCCTCTCCAGTTGGAAACCTGTACACGCGAACTTCGTTTCGCACGGCTTCACCAAACGGTGCGTTAACGCTATTCACTTCAAAGTGGCGAATCGCTACGACTACCGCCAAAGGCACTGAGCCATCCCGAGCAGGATCTGGCCGAGGCACCAATACCGCTTTCGTGTGTACCAGTTGATCCGGCCATGACAGGAGAATCTCATCAGATGCGTTCACTCTCAATATCTGGAGACGACCCGGATTGGCAGCCACATCCCGCATGCACAGCCAGTCCACCCGACGGCGAACACTGTCCGGAACTGCCATGCGATCAGCAAGATAAATCCCCACGAATCCGAGGGATGCGAAACCCACACAGACAAACCATATCGTGAGCGTTTGCCGAGCAAACGGGCGCCACGATAATGAATGGAACTCGAAGTTGCGTCCGCATTCCGAGCACTTCAAAAGCGATGCGGTTCGCGGATACCCGCAGTGGCAACAGAGTCCAGCGAGTGCATTTCTGCGGAACAACAGCCTGCTCTCAGTCGCACGCGATGCCGCAAACGAAATTGCCATCGCATAGCACGCCCAGATGATAAGCGGCTGCGTACTTATGTGAACGGCAAACGCAGTTGTCACAAACTGTTTGCCACGTGGGGCTGATACAAACCAAGCCGCAGCGCTGACAACAGGCCCGAAAAGACTGCACATGAACATTGTCGCACGCGCCCATGTCGTTGTCCAGCCTGCGCCGCCAGCAGGTCGAGTGTCGAGCGAGAACCCTCGTCGAACGCACACGATACCGAGAGCGGCACCAAGCGCTAAACCGACTGCTTGGGCAGCCACTGCCGTCAGCAACTGTTCTCGATGGGACAGTGCCCATGCCAGAGAGTGCTTTGGCCAAAGAAGGCCCGGTGCACGCTCACGACGGAACCGAATGTCCGCTGTCCATGTCTCCCACGACGATCTCCCGATTGCGAGGTCTTCGTTTGAGACTGTGCCGATTTCAAGCCACCTTGCCCGCTCAGCCCACTCTCCAAGCATTGCTCGATCACATATGAGCTGCGTGATGATCAATAATGCTGTAGATGCAATGGCAACAAGGACGATCCCAATGGCCAATCGATACATATACCGACACATACATAAAAAAATGGTCGTCGCTCGAAAGAGCGACGGCCACAATGATCGAGGTTTGAAAATCATGGTGCTCAATCAGTACGCAAGGCGCGACATCTGCACGTGTCGGCGATGGTGGAACGACAGTTGTGCCGATAGTGCGAGGAAGCGATAATCTTGTGTCGAGTTGATGAGACGACATGGACTCTCGGCACGTGGGTGTCCCATCGCGTTCACAACCAGGGTCTTTCTGACGAAAGTCCGCACACTCAGTACCAGAACTCAATGCGACATTTTGGTGTGCACTGCGTGGGCGGCACTGCGCATGGATCGTCGCTTCCGGGAAGACGTGGTGCACCACACGGGTATGCGGGCGATACCGGACCTGGAAAGCCCAAGGGTTCGCAACCACCGGGAAGTGTACAAATCTCACGCACGGGGTACGTTGTCGCCGGGACGATACCAAGTGGCGGCACGCCAGGCGTTACGCCCGGCGGGCAAGCGGGCAGAGGAGCTCCGCATGCAAACCTCTCGCAGATATAGCCACCACCGCCGCGAGCTCTGCAAACGAAATTGCCCGTCCCTCCTCCTGGAGTGGCCGGTGCCACCGGCGGCGCACGTCCCGGTGCAGCCCCGGGGCCTGGCCACGGTTTCCAACTTGCAGCGACCTCAGTTGGACACCCGTTGCTCGCAAAGCACCTCACCCCCGTGTTCGCCTGATACGCATCACCATGTTGCCCCAGCAACCCTCGCGCATCCAGCGCCGACCCCAACTCAAACGGCCCCGACAGGTTGCCGTTCGTAGGGTCCATCAGGATGTACGCATCGCTCAGCGACACGGCGACAACAGGCAACTCGCCGAACACGCCGAAGTTGGCGTAGATGATCTGGGTCATCGCGTCGGGATCGCTCTGCGTCGAAAGGTACGCATCGACCTTGCCCTTAAACTGCTGGGCCGTGCCGGTCTGGTTCGTGATCAGTGCCTTCCACATCGGCACGTTCGTGCATTGACTCGCCCAGAGCCCGCCCGCGCCGATCAGCGTGGCGATGATCTGCTCGGTCTGCGGGCTGACGTTGAGCGCCATCGCCGCGTCGGACGCGAT
>JAIEOW010000131.1 GCA_019750095.1 Phycisphaerales bacterium | reverse complement strand
CGCTAGACCCCGGATCAAACGCTCCGTGCGTGGCCTGCGGCAGGCCCGTGAACGCTGGCTTGGGCAGGTGCTGCGTCACGCACGATCCGTTCACTGGGTTGTTGCAGGCGCTCAGGCCCCAGACCGGCAGATAGGCCCGGAAGCCGTCGATGATGCCACGGGTGCCATAGCCCACGATGCGCTCGGCGGGGCCGGAATAGACCACCTGGTTCGGGTCGTCGCCATCGACGCGAAGGATGTTCTGGGTCTGGATCGTGTAGGTCTCGGTGGTGCCGGCGCCCTGGGTGGTGTTGTTGGAGCCGATGCTGTTCCCGGGATCGCGGATGGAGAGCTGGCGGTTGGGTGTGCAGAAGTTGGGCAGCCGCGTGACAGCGACGCAGTGTCCGCCGTTGCGCTGGACGAAACCGTTGGGCAGGGTGCCGTACCACCCGACGCTGAGGGACATGGGGATGCGTGCGAGCATGCCCAGGGCGATGTCGCCGAGTTCCGGGGCGTTGGAGATCGTCATGCCCATGGCGCTGACGACGATGTCATCCTCGTAGCCGGAGTTCTCGATCCACTGACGGACGCCGGCGAGGGCATCGTTGCCGCCCGTACCGCCGAGGGGATCGGTGTTCATCATCGAGCCGAGGGCGTCGATGGACATGCCGAACTGGTTGTAGATGTTGTTGGTGCCGAGCCAGGGGCCGGGGCGTGTGCCGGTGTCGAGGTTCGGGTAGCCGTGGTTCTGGAGATAGGTGAGGATGTCGGTGGTGCAGGTGGGGACGCAGTACTGCGTGCCGTTGTTCTGCAGCCCGAAGACGCCCGGCGTGCCCATGGCGCGAACCTGATCATGGTCGGGCATGGTGTAGGGCAGGGCCGGATTGCACGGGTCAGGGGCGATGCCGCCCAGCGCTGTGGAGGCGGCGGCGGCGAGCAGTGCGGAGACGGACGAGACGACGGTGCGAGTGCGAAACATGGGAAACTCCTTGTGTGTGGTGTGGTTGTGGCGGCTGTCCATGTGGACCTTGCCGCAGACACCTCTGTTCCGGAGATCGCGGAGGTTTCTCGCACCAAAGGCAAAAAGAAAATCGCGGCCCGGGGGTGTGCATCCCGGGCCGCGAAAGAAAGAACTCGATATGGGCGTGGCGGCTTAGGAGCAGCCGGCGAACCAGGCGTTGAGGAAGCTGAAGATGTCGTTGAAGTTGATGATGCCGTTGTTGTCAAAGTCGGCGGACATGCCGAAGCACGGCGCGCCGGCCTGACCCTGGCAGTTGCTGAACCAGGCGTTGAGGAACGCGAAGAGGTCGTTGATGGTCAGGCCGCCGACCATGTCCTTGTTGGCCTTGCAGCAGGTGACGAAGTTGCCCGATCCCGGCGGGGTCTGGCAGGTGGTGCCATAGCCCTGCCACTGGCCCTGCTGGAAGAGGCACCCGATGAAGGTGGTGCTGACGCAGACGCTGCCGAGACCGCCGAAGATCGGCGGCTTGCAGCACGCACCGCGGCAGGGGTTGTTGGGCGTGCAGGTGACGCCGGCACCGAGCCAGCTGGACCCGAAGCCCTGGCAGTTGGCCTGGACGGTGATGACGCAGGTGCCGTTGAAGGTGCAGCAGGCGCCGGGGCATGGGTTGGGCGTGCAGAAGGTGCCCGGGCCGCCCCATGTGCCGTTGGTGCAGTTGTTGGGGTTGGTGATGATGCAGCCGGCGGTCGTGCAGCAGGAACCGCGGCAGGAGACTGGGGTGCAGGTCGAACCCGCGCCCAGCCAGAAGCCGGCGGAGCCGCCGATGGTGCCGCCGCAGTTGGAGAAGCTGGTGATGATGCACTGACCATTGGGCAGGCAGCACGCACCGAGGCATGGGTTGGGGTTGCACGTAGAGCCGGCACCGAGCCAGATGTTGCCGAACCCGGCGGCCTGGCAGGCCTGCGGGCTGGTGGCGATGAAGCAGGAGCCGAAGGTGCCATTGCAGCACCCGCCCGGCGTGCAGAGGGTGGTCGGGCACGGGACGCCGACGCCAAGGAAGACGCGTGGCGCGGTGCAGAGGTTCTGAGCGATGGTGGCACATGCGCCGGTCGCTGGGTTGCAGCACGCGCCGGGGCAAGAGTTGGGGTTACAGGTGCCGCCAGCGACCCAGAGGTTCGGGGCCGGGCAGTTGACCTGGGCGGTGATGGTGCATCCGCCGGACTGGACATTGCAGCACGCGCCGGAGCATGGGCTGGGCACGCAGACGCCGCCTGCGGGGCCCCATGTGCCGCCGTTGGCGATGCAGTTGGACTGCGTAGTGATGCCGCAGACGCTCACACCAGCCGCGTTCACTCGGCAGCATGGGCCGACTGGTGGGCACGGATTCTGCGGCGTGCACGTTGAGAAGGGCGAGAGCGGGAGGAAGCCCGTCGGGCAGTTGGTGGTGGTGGTGACGCACGCGCCGGTGGTCTGGTTGCAGCAGACCACTGGGGGGGGCGGGCAGGGGCTCGGGTTGCAGGTCTGGCCGACGAAGACCTGGGCATTGGTCGGGCAGGGCTGGGTGCCGATGATGAGGAAGCAGGCACCGGTCTGCAGGTTGCAGCAGGCCTTGAAGCACGGATTCGGAGTGCATGAGCCGCCCGCGGGGCCCCAGACGCCGCCCTGATTCTGGCAGAGTCCCTGTGTGGTGATCGTGCAGAAGGGCAGGGCCGGACCCTGCACGCAGCATGGGCCGACCGGCGGGCAGGGATTCGGAGCGTTGCAACTGGTGACGGTGGACTGGATCGAACCCGGCGGGCAGGAGCTGTTGGTGGTGAGGAAGCACAGGCCGGTCGCGGTATCGCAGCAGACCAGGAAGGGCGGGAAGCAGGTGGTGCCGACACAGGTGGTGCCGATGCCCAGGAACTGCCCGTTGCAGGCGGTTGCGGAGGGCACGAGTGTGCAGATGCCCGTCGCCGGGTTGCAGCACGCGCCGCCGGTGGGCTGGCAGGGGTTCGGATTGCACGTGCCGTTGATCAGGAAGATGAACAGCGGGGCCGGGCACTGCGTGGCCGGGGCCACGAAGCACGCACCGGTGATCACGTCGCAGCAGACGCCCGAGGGCGGGTTGCACGGCGGGATCTGGGCACAGGTCTGGCCCGGGTAGAAGAGCAGCGCGACGCCGGTCGGATCAACACACTGGTTGGCGTTGGCCGCGATGAAGCAGAGGCCGGTCGCCGGATCGCAGCACGCGCCGCTGCCGGGATTGCAGACAAACGGCGAGGAGTTGCAGGTCTGGCCCGGGACGCTGGTGCCACCGGCGAGGGCGCAGGTGGTCACGTCGAGGTTGTGGCATGATCCACAGCAGCAGCATGCGGGTGGCTGCTTGGAGCAGTTGGGGAACGCCGCGCTGCACGAGGTGTTTGCGCTAAAGACGTGTCCGAGCTGCTGGCAGGTGCCCGAGGTGGTGATGGTGCACACGAAGCTGGAAGTGTTGCAGCACGCACCCTGAACCTCCTGAGCACAGATCGCCGGGTTGCATGGGACGTTGCCGGTCCAGGTGCCGCTCTTGAAGATGCAGTCGCAGCTTGTGGCGGTGATGCAGTTGCCGTTGAGGCAGCACGAGCCGAAGACCGGCTGCTGCGGGCAGAGCGTGGGCGAGCAGGGCTGGCCGGGGAAGAACAGCGAGGTGTTGGGGCACTGGCTTGCCGGCACGATCGCGCAGCCGCCGCCACAGGCCTTGCAGCATGCTCCGCTGGGGGGCTGGATGCAGGGGTTGGGGTTGCAGCCGGTTGCGGAGGTGATGATCTGCCCGTTGCACTGGGTGCCGGGGAGGAAGGGGAAGCAGTTGCCGTTGACGTCGCAGCAGACCTGCGGCACGGGCGGGCAGGGATTGGGATTGCAGCTTGTGACCTGGATCCAGTTGGCCGGGCAAGGCGCGATGAGCTGGCAGATGCCCGTATTCGGATCGCAGCAGCCGGGAAGCGGGCAGGGATTCGGGGTGCAAGTCGTGCCGTTGATCGTTGTGCCCTGGCAGACGGTGCCGACCACGATCGGCGTGCAGTTGCCAGCGGCATCGCAGCAGACCTTAGAGGGGGGCGGGCAGGGATTGGGGACGCAGACTTGCGCCGTGAGGACGGTCCAGCCGGGCGGGCAGCCGGCGGTGGTGGCCAGCGTGCAGTTGCCGGTCACCGGATCGCAGCAGACGCGCCCCAACGGGTTGCAGGGATTGGGCGTGCAGGTGCCAGTGACGACGATGGAGCCAGGCGGGCAGGTGCCGGCGGCGGAGATCGGGGCACACAGGCCGGTGGTGGTGTCACAGCAGACTTGCGACGCGGGCGGGCAGGGATTGGGCGTGCAAGACGTCGCGGAAAAGACCTGGCCGTTGCACGGCGTGCCGGGGACAAACGGGACGCAGTTGCCGGCTGTATCACAGCAGACCTGCGTGATCACGGGCGGGCACGGGTTCGGGAGGCAGCTTGTGGCGGTGAAGATCTGCCCGTTGCAGGGGGTACCGGCGATCCAAGGAGAGCAGTTGCCCTGCTGGTCGCAGCAGACGCCCGAGGGCGTGAGGCACGGATTGTTCGGGGTGCAGGTGCTGCCGGGGCCACCGGGCGTGCCGCCAATGCGGCCGCAGAAGAACGCGTCCATGAAGGTGCAGGTTGACGAGTTCGGGCAGCAGCAGGCCTGCGGAACGAGATTGAACGTGCAGTTGGCGGCGGTGCAGGAGGTATTGGGGAACCAGACTGATCCGATGTTTGCACAGTTGCTGATCGCGGAGATGATGCAGTTGGAAGGCGAACAACATGCGCCGAAGACGATGTTGTTACAGGCGGCCGCGGTACAGACCGAGCCGGTGCCCTGGAACGCGCCTCCCTGAGCGGCACAGGGACAGAAGTCCAGTTGCACGCAGGTGTTGTTGGGCAGGCAGCACGCACCGCCCGTGGGCTGGGCGAAGCTTTGAGCAGGAAGAATGAAGAGCAAACAGAGCGCGACCAGATACCGGGCACACGACGCCGTGAGACGTTGGCTCGCCATAAGAGACTCCCTGCGATATGTGACGGCCCGAACACGCACGTAGCACGGGCGGCCGCTGCTGAACCGATCTCGAAGCACATCAACACTGCGTCGGCAAGAACGCCGACTGAGCACCTTTGGGAAAGTCCTGGCCAATAACGACCAGATCGTCCCGAAGTCTCAAGGTACTGGATCGTTCAAGTCTGTCAAGACTGTGTAAAGAAAATCATAATGAATAGAACTTTATTGTTTTCGATGTTCAATCTATGCAAACCATGCGCGGATGGATTCGTCTTTGTCGAAGCTTGAACCACACTCGGGGCAGCGGCCGACACGGAGAAGGCCGCTTAGCACGTAACCGCATTTGCGACAAGGCGTTGGAGCAAAGAGGGCCGAGGCGTCATCGAGGATGGGGAGCTGCTCATACGCGTCGGCGATGGCGTCGGGGCCGTGGGCTTGGACGATCAGGTCGGGGATGTCCACGGACGCCGCGCAGTGGGGGCAAGATGAGATCGCGGCGTCGAGCGGCAGGATGAACAGGCAGTTGGGGCATGGCGGGGCCAAGGACGGATTGAGTTTGGAGAGGACGAGGGCATCGTCGCTGGGTATCTCTGCATCCTCGTCGGAGTTCTGATCGCGGAACTCTGCGAGCAGTTCAAGGGCGCGGGCGTGGTCGGGCTTGGCCGTGCAGATTCGGAACGAGGGGTTTGGCAAGCGGACCGCGAGAAGCCCGGGCATGAGCGGGGCACGTTCGTCGATGCGATCAACCCATGCGGAGACGCCGCTCCGCCAGAGCCAGAGGAGAGCGGCGAGGGCCTCAGGACCAGTGGCGAATGTCGGGAGCTTCTCAGGCATGATCAGCGTTCAATGAATCGGCGCAGCTCTTCGGCAACTTCGGCGGGCGTGAACACGAGCATTGGTCTTTGGGATTCGGGGCTGCGGGCGTGCGGGCAGAGTACGCGCACGGCCGGACCGACGGGCGACCAGACGTTGGGGTCGGTCGGGCCAAAGAGCGCAAGCGTTGGGACGCCGAGCTGGGCGGCGAGATGGGTCGGGCCGGTGTCGGCGCCGACGAACGCGCGCGATCGGGCGATGGTGCTCGCGAGATCGAGAAGATCATCGCAGATGACGCCACCGAGCGCTTGAAAGGTGGCACGATCATCGCACGTGAATCGCTCGGCTTCGACCGGTCCGGCGAGGGTGACGACTTCAATCTGTGGATCGTGCGATCGGATCGCCTCGCGCAGTGCCTGCCAAGAGTTCATGGGCCAGCGCTTGTGCTCGCCGCCTGCGCCGGTGAAGAGCTGGATGGGGCCATCTGGGTTGTGCCGCGGCTGGACGAGCGAGGCGGGATGCGAACGCGCCTCGTGCCAGAACCGATCATGCGTGGGTGATGCTGGACCCGCGAGGGAGATGACCAATGCGTTCGGGAAAGTCGCGCGGGCGTTTGCGAGCCATGCCGCGCCCCCTGGAGTCGATTCGTCGGCGAGGAAGCTGAGGACGACATTGGCGTGCGGATCGACCTGTTGGCAATCCACTTGGGTATCGGGTTGCCAGAGCCGCGAGGCGTGCGGCGATTCGATGCTCGCAATGCGAAAACGCGATGGGTCGGCGAACTGGCTGCCCAACGTGGCGGCGGTGAGTCGCGCGTGGCTTGTGTGCGCGATGAGCGTGAGTGAGCGCCCGGGATTCTCGTTCAACAGCAGTCTGAAGAGCGGCCAGAGGAGCACGTGGTCGCCGAGTGCGCCAGCGTGGAAGATGTGCACGCGTGGGGCAAGGATATCGGAGAGTCGCGGCGGAGGCGGGGTGTTCATCGCTTGGCTCACCGCGCGTCCTCCGGCCGGTGGCCGAATGCGGCGGCGAAGATGCGGCGCTGGATTGCACGGATTGCGGCGGGATTGATGGCCAGGGCCTCGGCACAGGCATTGACGGTCATCGGCGGCCCGGCACCGAGGCCGAAGCGCAGGCGGATCACGCGCTGGGCTTCGGGCTCCAGTGTGTCGAGCGCGTCGCGCACGGGCCTGGGGAGATCGAGATCGCGTTGCCAGTCGTGGACGCGATGGGTCCAGTCTTCGATGCCGCGGAGTGCGGGTTCGGCGCGGCTGGCCAGTCGCGGGTTTAGCGAGAGCATCTCGGGATCGATGCCGCGCAAGAATGCGGAGAGCGCCCGCGCGAGCGCCACACCGACCGGAGCGGCGAGGCGGCCGCCCTTGAAGGGATCGAAGCGATCCACTGCATCGATGATCGCGTCCAGTCCGATGACGATCAGTTCTCGACGGGCGGCGGGCGCAATCGTGTCCACGGGGCGCTGGGTCTGCGATTCGATCGCACGCACGAGCAGTGGCAACTGTGATCGGACCATCTCGGCCTTGATGCGCGACGCCCAGCGCAAACGCGTCTCGATGTGATCGAGCGTGTCGGACGAGGGTTGATGCCGGGGCAACTGCGCGGTAGCGGTGCGGGCGGAGTGGAGCAAGAACCAGTACGCAGCGGCCCGGGCGCGCTCGAACGGGGCGGCCTCGGCGTCGATCTGCTCGGCAAGCCGCAGAACCTCGGACGCATTGCCCGCACCGGCGGTGCCGAGATTCAGCCGTGCCGCGTCGTGGCCAAGGATCGTGCGCTCGGCATTCGGCGCATCGAACCCGGGGCCGACCGGGCCGTTGAGCGTGAGCGATCGCAGGCGCTCGGCGCGGGCGATATTCACGGCGCGATGGCCCGTGGAACGGCTCTTGCGCATGCCGCGGGTGGCCGCCGAGACTTTGCCGCCGCGGCGTGCCAGCGCGTCCAGACGCTCGACATCGGCGCGATCAAGCGGGGGCGGATCGTCGAAGATCGGCGTGAGCGGCTGAGCATCATGGTCGCGCAGCACCAGCCGGATGCACTCGATGCTGCGGGCCATGCGCGGCGCAAGACGCTGTGCGCAGCGGTGGAGCGACCAGCCAAAGCGCGCGCGATAGCGGGCGGCGCGGGCGATGATGCGTTCGCGCTCGCGCTTGGAGAGTCGAGCGAATCCGCCAGCGGCATCAAGCTCGGCGGCGAAGCGACGCTCGAAGCTCTCCACCAGAGCGCGGCTGAAAACGACGCGCTGCTTTCCGCCGCCGAGGGTGATGCGGCGCGAGACCAGGCCGCGCCGGCGATAGCGTTCGAGGGTCTTTCGGCTGATTCTCCAGCGGGCGCAGAGATCGGCGGGCGAGAGCCATGCGGGCGCCGGATGCTCCTTGGGATCGAGCTCCGCCGCCGCGCTCAGGCGATCAATCAGTGCGGGGAGATCGGCGACCAGCGCCTCGCGGATGACCAGTGCGGACTCGCTGGCGCGGTGCAGCACGGAATCGCCGCGGAGGCCCGTGATGCGGAAGACGATCCAATCCTCAGGAAACCCGCTGGCGGCGGACGCGTCGGGGGCGGACTCGATGAGCTGATGGGCAAGTTCTTCGGCGCGAGCCAAGTGTCGCCGAGCGGCGGCGGGCGGCTCAAAGCGGAGCTGGCGGGCCAGCTCGGCGAGCACGCCGACGCGCAGCGCGGGCAGGCGAGGCATGTCAGTGCGTCCCCCCGCCCCCCCCACCACCCTGCGACGTCGCATCAAGATCAAGCGGCGCGCCGGCGATCTCGGCTTCGGGCGCGCGGAGCTCGGCCCAGCGCGGACTCGGGAGCGGGCAGAGTCCGAGCTCATTGGCCCAGCGCAGAAACTTGCCGACGGCTTCAACTTCGGGCTCATCGATGGCGAAGCGGAGATAATCGCCCAGATACTGGGCCGCGAGGTCGGCGGGCCAGTTCTTCTCTGCGGCACGCTTGGCGACGAGCCAATCCATACGCATCACGTTCCGCCGACGGGCGCGATCAAGCATGATCGCGGCGGCGGTCACGGCTCGCGAAGATTCCTCGCCCGCGCGGCACATCCACACGGCATACACAAAGGGCAGGCCGGTGAGCTCCTTCCACGCCGCGCCGAGATCAAGCTGGTAGGGATAGCCGCGGGGGCCATCTCCCCCCGGCGGGGCGTCGGTGACGACCTTGTCGCCGATGAGCAGCACGGCGTCGGGCCAGCCGACGTGCTCGTGGGCTTCAAACTCAACGGTGGTGATGCGGCGGTGATACTTGCGGTGCATGAGCACGTGGAGAAGCGCGACCGAGGTGTGGCTGTCGCGATCGACGCTGACGCGTTCGAGCGATTCGATGGGCGTGCGCGAGAAGAGCCGCACGGTGAGCGTGGGGCCGTCGCAGCCGATCATGCCGACGGGGAGCAGGCACACGGGCGGGACGCCTGTGCCACCGCCTGTGCCACCGGAGGCTGTCGCTGCGAGCGATGCGGCGTCGATGACGCTGGCGAGGGCGACGTCGACTTCGCCGGAAGTGAGCATGCCGAAGAGCTTGCTGGGGACGGCGGTGGAGAGCGCACAATCCTTCCAGGTGCGGAGGCCTTCGATGAGGGGAAGGGTGTTGAGGTATTGCACGCAGCCGATGCGGACGGGGAGCATGGGGGATGGTATGAAGCAGGACTCCGAGGCGAACAGACCAATGCACGCCCCTACGATGCGCTCGCCAGGGAGTTCACGCATGAGCGACTCGTCCGCGGGGGATTTGAACAAGCGGGTGTCTCAGACGGCCCCCACCGTCGTCACCAAGGCCGAGCCGGCGCTTGTTGGCATTGTAGGTTCGGGCGGCACGGCGGCTCTTGAACCTGCGGGCGTGCGCATCGGCGATTACACGGTGATCCGGGTCATCGGCACCGGCGGCATGGGCGTGGTGTACGAGGCCGAGCAGCAGAATCCGCGACGAGTTGTTGCGCTCAAGGTCATGCGCGCGGGAATCGCGTCGCCCGCGGTGCTTCGGCGCTTTGAGTATGAGGCGCAGCTTCTCGCACGCCTGCGGCATCCCGGCATCGCACAGATCTATGAAGCGGGGACGCACGCGCCCGATGCTGGGACCCTCGCACCAGGAATGATCGCGGCGCCGATTCAGTATTACGCGATGGAAATGGTGCCCGACGCGCGGACGCTGACCGAGCACGCGCGGGCCATGGGCCTGGGCGTGCGTGAGCGGATGGAGCTGTTTGCCAAGGTGTGCGACGCCGTGCACCACGGGCACAGCAAGGGCGTGATCCATCGCGATCTGAAGCCGGCGAACATTCTGGTGGATGTCAGCAGCGGCGCGGCCCAGCCGAAGGTGATCGACTTTGGCGTGGCGCGCTCGCAGGATGCGGGCGATGAGCGGACGATGCAGACGCAGGCGGGCGTGCTCATCGGCACGCCGCAGTACATGTCGCCGGAGCAGATCGCGGCCGATCCGAACGCGATCGACACGCGGTCGGACGTGTACGCACTCGGGCTCATCCTGTATGAGCTGCTGTCGAACAAGCTGCCGTATGAGCTGGCGCATCTCTCGCTGCACGAGGCGGCGCGGGTGGTGCGCGAGTACACGCCGACGCGGTTGTCACGCGTCACGGCTGGCGGCACGACGGGTGTGGGCGGCGGTCGCGTCGGGGGCGACATTGAGACGATCGTGAGCAAGGCGCTGGAGAAGTCGCCCGATCGCCGGTATCAGTCGGCGGCGGACCTGGCGGCGGACATTCGGCGGTTCCTGAACAATGAGCCGATCTCGGCACGCCCGCCGAGCGTGACGTATCAACTGCGCGTGCTGGCGCGTCGGCACAAGGCGATCGCCGCGGGCGTGGTGATCGGCGTGCTCGGGCTGCTCGGCGCGGTGGGGCTCTCCACCGCGTATGCCCAGAGCGAGCAGGCCCAGCGGCACAAGGCCGAAGACGCGCGGAACACGGCCCAGCAGCAGTTCGTGCGGGCCCAGCGCGTCACGCAGTATCTGAAGGAGATGCTCACAACCGTGGATCCGCGTCAGGCCCAGGGCAAGGAGCCGACGGTGCGCGATCTGCTCGAGGTCGCCGCGGAGAAGGCGCCGACCTCGCTGAAGGATGATCCGGTGAGCTGCGGCAACGTGCAGGTGGCCTTCGGGCAGACCTATTACCAGCTCGGCGAGTACGAGAAGGCCCGGAAGCAGTTCATCGCGGCGCACGAGAACTGGTCGGCGTCGCTGGGGCCGGAGAATGTCGAGACGCTGAACGCGCGATCGCTCACGGGCATCACGCTGGCCGCGCTCGGCAAGCCCGACGAGGCCGAGGCGGTCTTTCGCGAGGCGCTCGCGGGGCAGACCAAGGCCCTTGGAATCGAGCATCCCGACACCCTGGCGACGATGAGCAATCTCGCGCTCGTGTTGCAGGATCAGGGCAAGCTGGATGATGCCGAGCGGTTCACGCGCGAATCGCTGGAGATCAAGAAGCGCGTCATGGGCGCGGGCGATCCCGAAGTGCTGGCGACGATGATGAACCTCGCCGATCTGCTCCAAACGCAGGGCAAGTTGCGCGATGCACTCGCGCAGGCGCGGGCTGCGGCAGAGGCGTGCGAGCGGCATCTCGGCCCCAAGCACCCATCGACGCTCATGGCGCGGAGCATCCTCGCGTCGGCGCTCGACGCCGTGGGCGAGATCGACGAAGCGTTGACGGTCGTCAAGGATGTGATCGCCACTCGCAGCGACGTGCTCGGCCCGGGACATCCGGACACGCTGACGAGCCGCAACCTGATGTCGATCCTGCTCGACCGAGCGGGAAAGTCCGCCGAGGCCGAGGCACTGGCCCGCGAGAATCTGAAGCAGGCCCGCGAGCGGCTGGGTGCGGACCACCCGACATCGCTCACCTATCAGAGCAACCTCGCGAACTTCCTACGGACGCTCGCGGAGAAGGCCAAGGAGACGGACTCACCTCGACTGACGGAAGCGAAGGAGTTGCTTGTCGACGCGATCGCGAAGCGCACCGTGCTGGAGGGGCCGGACGCCGTGGGCGTGCAATCGGCGCGGAACAACCTCGCGATCGTGCTGGAGAATCAGGGCAAGTTCGACGAGGCCGAGGCGGTGCACCGATCGGTGATCCTTGCGTTCGATCGCACACTGCCTGCGGATCACTTCCTGCGATTTGCGGCACGCAAGAATCTGGGCGAGTGCCTGGTCGATTCGGGCAAGCTCGATGAGGCCGAGCCGATGCTGCTGAGCGCGTACGACGATCTGAAGCGCGTGCTGGGTGCCGATCAAGACCGCACGCGCGGTGCGGCGAAGGCGCTGGAAAAGCTCTACACCATGCTCGCGAAGCCGAACGAAGCGACGAAGTGGGCCGAGTTGGCCAAGCCGCCGACGCGCTGAACGGGAATCGCCTTCAATCCGAGGCCTGGGCGCAAGCCCTGGCACCGTTGATCATTGCGATACGCGGAGATTGGCTGACAAACACACGCCCAACGTGCCCGAGCTTGCGCTCGGGCCTCGGATTGAGTATCAACCCACCGGCGGCTCAGCGGCCGGCGGCTGGGGCGCGGCCGGTGCCGGACCCGATCGCATGCTGCGAGCCGTCTTCACGCGCCCACCCATGCGACGATCCGGCAGCTTGCTCGGGATGATCCCGCCCGGGAATCGCGACGGGTCGAGCGCCGGCGCAGCGGCCACCGCGGGGCGAGGCGAAGGACCGCTGGCTGGAGCAGCACCCGACGCGGGTGCCGGCGCAACCGCTGCCGCGGCGGCGGGCGCGTGCACGGGT
>JAIEOW010000084.1 GCA_019750095.1 Phycisphaerales bacterium | reverse complement strand
CGCCCGTTCGAGATGCACACCACCTCGCCCAAAGCCGCGAGGTGGTGGTACGTGTCTCAGGCTCACCATCGGCGAGATGGGGCCACCTGCCCAACACATTGCTCGCTAACAGCCACTAAAATAGGAATTCAAGAACTGGAAAAGATCTGCGGTAGTTGCGCAGCCGTCGCCATCGACGTCCGTACTCAGGCCGAGTTGGCACGGAAGTGACGACTCCACAAACCACATGTTTAGGTACTCAAACACATCGGTTGTGCCCACGCCTCCAGACATATCGAAATCTGCGGCGCAACCCGAAACACTAATGCTCGTCGCACCAACGCTCGAAGGAAAGTTGTCGAAAGTTATCGCAGCGGTAACCATGGCTCCTTCAACGGGAAATGCACCTCGCAACCACTGAAACACAGAAATGGTTTGCCCAGCAGTAACACCACCGAGTGGAACTTCAATCTCGTTTTGCCCGCTAGAAAAAACAGAACCATCGGGTGAAGTCCAAACTACAGAAACGCTGCTAGCGTTGATCGGGGCTACTGCGGAAGCGGAAATGAGTAGCCACCCTGTCGGCCTGCAAATTCCCGAGTTGGACGAAGTGACCACAACAGCAGGTGGGGTAAGCTGCGTCGTGTGGATGCCAACATCAGCAACATCGGTCGCTGGGCACCACACGCCGAGATGCCATCTAACATGGTCGGCGGCAAGGAACCATGCTCGCACCGTGGGATTGTCAACGCCCATCGCAACTGATAGTGAACTATTGGCCGGGACCAGAACACGACCCGACAGATCAACAGGAGCGATCCCCGCGTCAGCTCCGTTCGTATCACATGGTACTGCAGTTACGGAATACACGTACTCGCGATCGACAGGGTCAGAGTTGACAAGGCCCAATGCGCCGTTTACGGAGTCGCTAAGGGCAACTGATGATGCAAGTGAAGTCGTATTGGGTGCAATGTTCAGCACTGGGGGCGCGATAAGTGGGTTAAAGTAGTTCGATGTGATGTCCTTCACGCCGGGAATCCCTCCGACAACACTGGCCGGCTGTCGCGGCTCTGTAACAACGGTATTGACCCGTGAGCCGGAAGGAACTTGCACAATGAGACGCGGAGTAGTCGCGTCGATGACAAACGTTTGGTTGCTTCCTCTTCGTTTGCATATGTTTACTATCGGCATCACGACTTGAGAACGCACCCAATCAACATCGTAGTTACCACCAACGTCTGCTAGAACTGCGCCGAGTGGAGCGGGCCCGCACTCAAAGAAACCAGTCGCCCCGGTGATCTCTGGTGTGGCATCTACCGCTTGCCAGCCCGCGTAACCAGGCCGATCTCCTCTTGCAAAGAATGCCTCCGTCCACACATGAAAGTTCCACACGGAGTCAACCTGCGCAGCTTGATCTCGAACAATGCGCGTACCCTGTGGATCAGATTCGTCTGCAAACCGCCATCTCCAAGTCAGTAGCCCGTCACGGTCATTGTCCTGCGAGGACCCCCAACACGTCACTGGTCGCGACGCGATGCCCAGGCTACGCAATGATGAAGTCAATATGCCACCAAAATTCCAACACTGGCCAGCACGAACTGTTCTGTATTGATTTTGCACGTACCTTGAAAAAATTGCAGTTGATCCGAGCCATCGCCTTCTGCCGTAGATCAAATCAGCGTCTTGAGCAGTGAGGTCCGGTCTCCACTTTCCAACCAGCACCCCGTCAATGCTCGCGTTCATTCCATTCGCGTTTAGCTTGCGCGAGAGCCATCTTGAAACCAGAGCGGGATCGCGTCGTCCTTCAAGCCCGAGACCATCCAACAATCGCAATGTCACAAGCAGAGTATCTCTATCAAACTGACCAAAGTTCCATGGTGTGGAGGTTTCAGCAGTTGGAGGGTTGCTTTGATGTTTGTAGATCCAACCCCCTTCACGAAAAAGGTAGAATCCACGATCAACCACGCCCGGAAAGAATACAGGATCGGACGGTGACGTAGCGTTGAAAAGTACAGTCAGTGTACGAGGCATAGCGACGCGAGCCACCACTCTCTCAGTGTCTTTCTCGCGAATGAGGAGTGCAACGCTATACTCTCCAACAGCCGCATTTGATGGAATCACAAGTTTTAGCGACAAGTATAGATGATAAACAATCAGATCATCAATATTAGAAAGCTCGGTAGTCGTGACGAGCCGAACGCCCCACTGGTCGCTGGGATAGGGCGGGTTTTGAAACGGGATCGCCAAAAAAGACTGAGAGACTCCGTTGAACGAATGGCTGATCTCTGCCACGATCTCGTGACACGGCTGGAAGTTTGTCGTGACGCGAGCGTAGAAATCAGCTGTAGACGAGCGTCGAAGAATGTATCTTGAATCGTTATGTAGTCTATATGGCAAAATACTCTCTGTCGGAATAATCCAGTCGGCCGCACGATCAGACGGCACTGTTGACAAACCCGACACAAATGCCGGCGAGATTCCGAAATACACGGAGTACTTTCCCAGGTCTGCATAGGCGTGTCCTGGGAGCAAAATCGCCGCGGGGTTAACTGTTTGGCAACCACCAGCGATGATTCCCGCATCACGAGCGCCCGTGTTTGCCACAATGAGTTGGCTTGCGCCAGAGTGAGTCAGAGCCAAGTTTCCCGCAGGATCAAACATTTGTACTCTGGTGCCTGGTTTGACAACGATACAACCTACTAATCCCGATATCGCATTGAGGCGCGACAGAGAGAATGCGAATGCATTGCCGTCGACGGAAGTAGACGCTAATCGATAATAAAAAGTCTCGACGTGACATGGGTTAGAAATGCTGTCAAACCACGGATAGAAATTACTTTGCTCGACGTCTCCGTTCGGAAGTGTTCGCGAGCATGAAACCACGGCACAGCTTGCCCACAGCTCATACTTTGACACGCAAACATCCCAATCGTCCGATGCGCTAACGCGCTCGAGCCCACAATCGGCCGGTCGTACAACGGAGCCGGGCGTCGCCACTTGTGCCGAATTGACTCCGGCGGCATCTTTGGACATGACGATGTCGCCCAGGGCGGCAGAGGCAACTAGGAAGAAAGTAATAATGTGAGAAATGATTGCTATGTGTTTCATGACCATTTACCTCGTTTCGTTGCGAACAACAAGCTGAACTGACGCGTCTGTTGATGACTCAATAAACGCTGTGCTGCGAAGAGGTGCACTGAACGCCTTCAGTTTTGGAACCATTTCTACGTTAAAACCAGCTTTGCTGTGTTGTAGTGTTATGCCTTGAAAAACAGTAGTGGATACATCGGCCGGAGAAAGTTCTACTGATGTGCGGGGTGTCGACGGCGGTCCACGACCGGCGGCATCCGATGTTGCCGTCTGCAACACGATCGAAATTTTACCAACCAAGCGAGCAGTGAACTTGAATGCCTCAAAAGTACTAGGCCATGTTGGCGCCGTATCAAAGGTAACCGTTACACATCCATTCCCGCGACTTATGGCCATGGCTGCCGAAAAGTCCGAGAGCTGAATTGAATTGCCGTCCAGGGACATAGCGCCCTGATAGACAACCCCGTACTTGTCACAGGGAGCCACGTCCAAAACGAGCAGGGTTGCATCGCTTGCCATGCCCCAACAAACATCAACTTCCAAGCCTTTGGGGGTAGATACTGCTCGAGCTCCAATCGAACTCGTCATATCCCCCATACCGACAGGGACGGGTTTAGATCTAGACTTGCCTTGACATGCGACGAGCGAACATACCACTGTCGCCGTGAGCACGAACATGCTAGTACATTTGTGAGCAGGCACTTACTTGACCGCCGTTCGGAGGCGCTGGTGGCCAAGGCGCAGCCATGACTATGCGTCTCTTAGTGACAGCATACCAAAGTCGACCCAGACTGCAAGCCCAAAGCCACCAGCTGCACGAATTGTTCGCGCTTGCGTTATCGCTTGGAGAACTGGAACCGACGACGCGCACCGGCCTGGCCGGGCTTCTTACGCTCGACCTCGCGGGCATCGCGGGTGAGGAAGCCGTTGTTGCGGAGGGCCTCTTCCAGAGTCGGGTCATAGTCGCGCAGGGCCCGGGCGATGCCGAGTCGAACGGCCTGGGCCTGGCCCATGAACCCGCCGCCATTGCAGCGGATGATCACGTCCATCTTCCCAGCAAGGCCGCACACCGTCAGCGGGGCGGCGCAGTCGTTCTGATCACGCAGCTCGGCGAAGTACACGTTCACCGGCTTGAACGTGTCCGAACCCACCTGCACCTTGATCGTCCCCTCGCCCGAGGCGTTGGGCTTCAGACGCACGCGAGCCACGGCCCGCTTGCGGCGACCCGTGCCCCACCACCAGCCATTCTTCGCATCCTTCGGGGTGCGAAGCTTGCGGGTCATCTGCTCGGGACGAGCCTCGAGCAGGGGGTTCGCCGTCGACAGGCCGGCAATGTTCGTCGCGATGGGAATGTTCAGGGTGCTCATGGTGTGCTCTGTAACCGGATCTCTCGTGATCCGTGATGAAATCGTTCTTAACGTGCCTTGCAGAGTGGGGGAGGAGATAGAAAGTGCGTGGTCTTAGACGACCATCGGCACCGGCTGCTGCGCCTGGTGCGGGTGCTCGGTCCCGCCATAGACCTTCAGCTTCGTCAGCATGTGCCGACCCAGACGATTCTTGGGCAGCATGCGCTTGACCGCGTCCTCGATCAGCTGATCCGGACGACGCTCACGCAGCGAGGCGTAGCTCTCTTCCTTCAGACCACCCGGATAGCGGGAATAGGTCTGCCGCATCTGCTGCTCGGCCTTGCGACCGGTCATCCCCACCTTGCTGGCGTTGATGACGATCACAAAGTCGCCGCAGTCCACGTGCGGGGTGTACTCGGGGCGATGCTTGCCCATGAGGACGGTGGCGATATCCACCGAGAGGCGGCCGAGGGAAACATCCGTGGCGTCCACCAGCCGCCACGTCTTGGCGGGAACCGTCTGGGGGGTAGCGAGCGTGGTCTGCCGACGCATGAGAAACTCCTCCAAGCCGAGACCGAACCAGCAACGCTGGAAACGCCATCGGCCCTGTGGGGGGGGGCGGGAAACTCGCCGCCTACCGGGCGGGGCGGGCCAGACGTCTTGCAACGCCTGACAAACTTTTGAGCAATCGTGGCATCTCGCCACCCTCGGCATGAGCCGGGAAGTGAGGATAGCGGCCCAGCTTTCCCGGTCAAGCCGTCACCGTTCCGCCAGGATTCTCGACGATCCCGACGCTCGCAGCCCCCGTTCCGCCGATGATTCCCACGCCATGAGTTCCATGCACCCAAACCAATACCAATCATCATCGGATAATCCCCGAAACATGGGAATGCCTGAACACCTTTCACACCAGAGCGGTCGTGCCTTGACTCCATGGTGGCTCTGGCTGCTGGCGGTTGCACTTTTGGGCACGGTGATCATTCTCCAGCGACCCGACACCGGGCCTCCGACGAATCAGGCCGCGCTTGTGGATGGGACGGAGAAGATCACGGCCCCCGAAACCAGTGATCTGATTCTCATTGGCAAGATCGGGCTGGCCATCAAGTCGGTCACCGCGGGCATGCCCGGCGCGGGCACGGGTGGGCCGAATGACCCGGTTCATGCCTTTCTTTCGATCAATGACCAGATGGCCGGGTGGATGAGCGACAAGACGAATGTGCTCGTCGGGCCGGACAACCCGGCGGCGAAGCAGAAGCACCCGTCGGCGGCCGTCACGCGGTTTCGGGCGACCATCGTGGGTGCTCAACTCGGATTGGATCAGGATCATCTGGCGTGGCGATTGGATGATGTGGAGAAGGACCTCGCCGGTGCGTCGCCTTTGAACGACGATCTGCGTGTGGTGCGATCGATTCTGGGTGTGCAAAGTGGTCCGCGTGGGGGGCCGTCGACAGACGAGTCGGCCGCATTTGAGGAGACGCCGCCGGCGGCGAAGATTCCCGCGCCGACGCAGGCCGAGATCGATGCGTTCCGCGGGCGACATGGTTGGTTTGCGGATCTTGCGATCGCGCATGGCGACAAGAACGCCAAGATCGTGAGCGATGCACAGTCCAGCGGCATGCTGCTGCTGGGCGTGTTCGTGATCGCGTTTGCGATCATCGGGTGTGCGCTGATTGCCGGCGTGGTGCTGCTGATCATCGGCGCGATGGCGTTCGC
The DNA here is from genome assembly GCA_019750095.1 of Phycisphaerales bacterium. Classification (GTDB taxonomy): domain Bacteria; phylum Planctomycetota; class Phycisphaerae; order Phycisphaerales; family UBA1924; genus UBA4658. The sequence goes on along the minus strand of JAIEOW010000084.1, from coordinate 6,386 downwards.
GTCGCGACGTTCGGGCAGCTTCTGGCGATTCAAGAAGCCGGTCGCCGCGAACGAGTGGCCGACGCCGCCCGATGGCCAGACCGATCAGGGGCCGTGGCCCGCGCTCGCGCGGCCGGGGCAGGTCTGGCTGGAGACCTTTGTCGTGTTTCTCGCGGCGTTTCTCGGCGTAAAGCTCGTCGGCTCGCTGATCGCATCGTTCGCAGGGCCGAATGCCGATTGGCTGGGGGTGATGGGCGTTGGCTTGCAGTGGCTGGTGCTGCCGACGATCTTCTGGCCGATCGTGCGTGGGATGCCCTTCAAGCGCTGGTGTGCCGATGTCGGCTGGCATCGCGGCGAGGGCACGACCAAGGAACTCGCCTGCGGGCTGATGGGCTATCTGGCGTTTCTGCCGATCTACTTCGGGCTGGCGATTGTCGTGGTCATCATCATGTTCGCGTATCAGGCGATCATGGGCGAGCCGCAGCAGGCCCCGAGCAACAAGGTGCTGGAGATCGTGCAGGGTGGCGGGGTGTTCGAACTGCTGATGATCTATCTGCTCGCGACGATCTGGGCGCCGGTGGTCGAAGAGTCGATCTTCCGCGGCGCACTGCTGCGGTTCTTCGGCGGACGCACGCCGATGATCATCGCGGCATTGGTCACCGCCGCGATCTTCGCCGCGCTGCACGGGTATCTGGTCATGCAACTGCTGCTGGTCGGCTCGCTGGGCTTCTGGTTCGCGCTGCTGCGCCAGTGGCGCGGCTCGATCATCGCGCCGGTGCTTGGACACATGATTCACAATGGGTTTGTGCTGGGGTTGATTCTGATTGTGACGCAGTTCATGAAGGCGTGAGTTCGTGCCACTGACCGCGGCATGCGTTCAACGAATCGGCAATGAGATTCGGGTGTGGCAGCAACACACACACTATCGAACTCGGCTGACCCAGCCCGAAGGGCTGATCGTTCGTAGCCGGGCGTGGAGCGCAGCGACACGCCCGGTTCAGTTTGCGCTCGATCGCACTCTGAAAGAGTGCCAGTCGAGCGGCAAGAGCGATTCGCGGCGAGCACGCCTTCAGCGTGCAAATGCCACCCAACGACCCGTCTTGACTCGACTGTTCCGGGGGTGGCTCGCAGGGCCTCGCCACCTCCGGCTACTGGCGGCCAGCACTTCGTGCTGAAGACCGGTTTCGGACTGATGGCCACGGGCTGGGCTTTGAATGTGCGGCGATCCAAATTTCTGGTCAATCGTGTCGCAGCGCCACAATCGGATCCTTCTTCGCCGCCTGCATCGCGGGATAGATCCCGAAGATCAGCCCGGTCGCCGCGGCGACGCAGAAGGCCAGGATCACCGACCACATCGGCGTGCTGGTGGCGAGATCGACGTTCACGCGCATCGCCTCGGCGGCGCGCGGGCCGAAATAGCCCAGCAAGAGCGAGAGCCCGACCCCCAGCCCCACGCCGATGAGCCCGCCGGCGATGCTCAGCACGCTCGTCTCAATCAGAAACTGCAGGACGATGTGCTTGCGCGTTGCGCCGAGCGCTCGGCGGATGCCAATCTCGCGCGTGCGCTCGGTCACGTTGGCCAGCATGATGTTCATGATCCCGATGCCGCCCACCAAGAGCGAGATGCCGGCGATGAAGCTCAGCACGATCTGCCACGTGAGCGCGCTGCGTTTGGCTTCTTCGAGAAGTTGCACGGGAACAATCATGCCGACGTCGGGCTTGCCGGGGCGGCGTGATTCGAGGATGCGGTCGGCCAGCTCGGCGTAGATCGTCACGCTTTCGCGCGAGGGGGCCATGATGTAAACCTCGGAGATCTGCACCTCGCTGGCGGAGAAGTTGCCGCTGGTGCGTCGGAAGACCCGATCGCCGAAGACCATCCGGGCGGTGCTCAGCGGAATGTGCGTGTCGAGGTTGAAGTCTCGTCCGACGAGCGTGGCCGCCGCTCCGCCGGCGAGGCCGACGGGCTTGAGAACGCCCACGACGCGCAGGGTTTTGTCATCGATGCGCAGGGTGTTGTCGAGCGGGTCTTCAAACGGGAACATGGTGCGGGCGACCTCGGACCCGATCACACAGACCATCGCTGAATCATCGATATCGCCTTGCGTGATGTATCGGCCGCGGGCGACACGCAGGTTGGCGACGGTGAGCAGGTCGGGCGTCACGCCATAGGTCTGGCTGGTCTGGCGCCGGTTGTCTTTCAGGATCTGGCCGCCGGCTTCTTTGAGTGCAATGCAGGCCTCGGCGTCCGGGAACGCGGCCTTGAGCACTTCGAAGTCGGCCCAGGTGAGCCCGTAGCGGGAAGAGCGCGATTGCTGGCGTCCGCCGCCCATTTGCGCGCTTTCGGGCGGGCGCTGCGAGCGGATGATGATGTTCTTGGCTCCAAGCCGCTCGATGCGCTCCAGCGCCTGACGCTTGGATCCTTCGCCGATGGAGACCATGATGATCACCGCGGCGACGCCGAGGATGATTCCGAGCGCCGTGAGCATCGACCGCAACCTGTGCAGCCACAGGTTGCTGAGCCCAAGACGGATCATGGCGAGCCAGAAGGACATTGCATGAGGGTATGAGCCCGAAGGGCGACGGTTGCCGAATGGCACGAGAGTGCATGACTGAATTCGGAAAAGTCCAGCTCGGAGTAGAAAGTCGGACTCTCGCTTGAACGCGAGTTTCGGACAGGGTCATCAAGGACTTCCGGCGGGTATCGCACGGCGGAGCCGTCGGGGTGCATAGCCGGGGGTCGCCGCACCGCGGCACCCCCGGATCGCGGCGCGCCAGAAGTCGCACCACGCAGTGGTGCGGGGAGCGTGCGTATCCCGCCGTGGGATTTGACGAGTTTCTGCCCGGATGGCCCTGTTCATCCGCACCGCATTCGCGGTGCTCAGAGTTGTGCGATCATGCTCCGGGGGTGCCGCTACGCGGCGACCCCCGTCTAAGAACCCAAAGGGCTTCGCCCTCAAAGCCCGACTTGGAATGGTCTCCACCAGCCGAGCGTTGAGCATGAATCGCGGCACTTGCGTTGTCTTGCTGCTTCAGGTTCTGAGCGAGAAGCCAACCTAACCTCGCTGGATATGACCGATCTGTGGCAAGCTCGCCGAGACCAGGCGCTCAAGGGTGTTGAGCCGCTGGCGGTGCGCATGCGCCCCGTGACGCTGGAAGAGATCGCCGGGCAGCAGCACATTCTGGGCCCCGGCAAGCTGCTGCGGCGGATGCTGCAGGCCGATCGGCTCACGAGCATCCTCTTGCACGGCCCGCCGGGCACGGGCAAGACCACACTTGCCGAGGTCATCGCTCGCCACCTCAACCGTCACTTTGCCAAGGAAAACGCCGCGTCGGTCGGCGTGGCCCAGATCCGGACGATCCTTGAAGACGCCAAGCGTCGCCTGGGCGACGGCGGCAAGCGCACGGTGCTGTTTCTGGACGAGATCCACCGCTTCAGCAAGAGCCAGCAGGATGTGCTGCTCGCCGACGTTGAGCGGGGCGTGATCACGCTCATCGGGGCGACGACGGAGAATCCGCTCTTCGCCGTGAACAGTGCGCTGGTCTCCAGATCAACGTTGTTTCGTCTGGAGCCGCTGAGCGAGAGCGACATCGTGGGCGTGCTGAAGCGGGCGATCGCCGACCCCGAGCGCGGCTATGGCAAGCTCGCGCTGCAGGTGGATGAAGATGCGCTAGCCGTCTGGGCCACCAAAAGCGATGGCGACGCACGCCGGGCGCTCACGGCGCTCGAGGTGGCGGTGCTCTCGAACGAGCGGCATTCGGCAACCGGCATTCGGCATTCGTCCGATCCGAATGCCGAATCCCGAATGCCGGTTGCCGATGTTCCCATCGCCATCTCCCGCACCGACGCCGAAGAGAGCATTCAGCAGAAAGCAGCCGTGTACGACGGCACCGGCGACGAGCACTATGACGTCATCAGCGCGATGATCAAGAGCGTCCGCGGGAGCGATCCTGACGCGGCGTTGTACTGGATGGCCCGGATGCTGGAATCCGGCGAAGACCCGCGCTTCATCGCGCGCCGCCTGGCAATCCTGGCCAGCGAGGACATCGGCAATGCCGACCCGCGGGCGATCATGGTCGCCGCGGCGACGTGGGAGCTGATCGAACGCATCGGTATGCCCGAGGCGCGGATCACGCTGTCGCAATGCGTCTGCTATCTCGCGCTCGCGCCCAAGAGCAACGCGAGCTACACGGCGATCGAGGCCGCGCTTGAGGATGTGCGCGAGGGACGCACTGTGCAGGTGCCCCAGCACATCAAAGACGGCAACGTCCGCAAGGCCCACCACATGAGCACGGGCGGCCCCAGCACCGGCAAAGGTGAGGGCTACAAGTACGCCCACGACGACGGCATCCCATCGTCGCTCCTGGGCATGGTGGGCAAGCAGGACTATCTCGGCGTGATCAGGCAGTACTACCAGCCCACCGGCTTTGGTGCGGAGAAACTGCTCAAAGAGCGGCTGGATGAAGCGCGACGCCTGCGGGGCGATGGGCATGAACACGACCCGATCAAGCCCGCCTGAGATCACGTCACCTGTCAAATTCGTCGCGTGGCGCCGGGGGCAAAACCCAATCTCCAGACGGCTCGTACTCCTTCCCGCACCAGCGGACCGTGATGTCCGACTTGGTTGCAGAACCACCCTCTCGCAGGATCGGCCGTTCCGGGCTCGCGCCCGATGGGCGATCCGTGCGCCATACAGGAGCCCGTCATGTCGATTCTGAACCGTCCACGCCGATGCTTCGCCTCGATCAGCGCCCTTGCGCTGGTCACACTCGCCGGATCCGCCGTGGCCTCCAGCCACCGCGAGGCCCCGCAGGTGACCGAAACCCCCAAGGTCGACTCGACCGACTTTTACATGTTCACCAGCTACGAGGCCGGGCGATCGGATTTCGTGACCATCGTCGCGAACTATCAGCCGCTGCAGGCACCCTACGGCGGTCCGAACTTCTTTCAGATGGACCCCGACGCGCTCTACCAGATCCACATCGACAACGATGGCGACGCGCGGGAAGACATCACCTTCACCTTCCGCTTCACCAACCGGCTGCGCGATCTTGCGCTTCCGATCGGCAACCAGAGCGTGAGTGTGCCGCTGTACAACATCAACACCATCGGCCCCGCCGCCGACGCCAACGCTTCGCTGAACATCCTGGAAACCTACACCGTTGACGTGACCTTCGGCGATCAGTTCTCGGGGCGAAGCGTGCGCTGCACGAACTTCGACACCGGCAGCGAGAGCTTCATGAAGCCCGCCGACAACGTCGGTGCCAAGACGTTCTCGGGCGCGGGTGGATACGAGGCCTATGCCCGCAACCACATCACGCGCATGCGCATTCCCGGCACCCGCGCCCCTTCGCGCGTCTTTGTCGGGCAGCGGAAGGACCCTTTCGTCGTCAACCTGGGCGAGACCTTCGATCTGGTGAACAACAACCCGCTGGGCGCCGAGAACGGCAAGGCCGACTCGCTCAGCGACGACAACTGCACCTCGATCTGCATCGAGATTCCCAAGGCATTCCTCCGCGGCAATCCCAACACCACGATCATCGGCGCGTGGACGACCGCGAGCTTGCCCAAGAACCGCACCATCCGCTTCAACCCCATGGGCTTCAATAACGCCACTGAAGAGACCGGTGCTTGGCGTCAGGTCTCGCGGCTGAGCATGCCGCTGGTCAATGAGCTGGTGATCGGGCTCAAGGACAAGGACAAGTTCTCTTCCAGCCGCCCGCGCAATGACGGGCAGTTCGCCACTTATGTGACCAATCCCACGCTGCCGACAATCTTGAGCTCGCTGTTCAGCGTGCCCGCGCCGACGCTGCCGCGCAATGACCTTGTGAGCGTCTTCCTCACCGGCGTTCCTGGCCTGAACCAGCCGCCCAACGTGCGAGCGGCGGAGATGATGCGCCTGAATCTGAATACGCCCGCGGTTGCCAAGGGTGCGCAGAGCCGACTGGGTGTGCTGGGCAACGACCTCGCCGGCTTCCCCAACGGGCGGCGTCCGGGCGATGATGTGGTGGACATCGAACTGCGTGCCGTGATGGGGGCGTTGTATCCCGATGCGGGTCAGCCGGGCGGCAACGCTCCGGTCGGCAACCTCGCCTTCACCGATGGCGCGTTCCTGGATGACAGTTTCTTCGACAACATCTTCCCCTATCTGCGAGCCCCGATCTCGCAGTCGCCCAACAACGACACGCCGTGATGCAGTTTCGAATCACTCTCTCGGCCGACGCGGGCGAAATCCCGCGTCGAGCCTTTTGTCGGACAAGGCATCAAGGCAACAAGGGATCGAGGCATCAAGTCACACAGGCGGGACGCTTGTGCCACCAATAAACTGATCTCCTCTTGCCTCTTGCCTCTTGCCTCTTGCCTCTTGCCTCTTGCCTCTTGCCTCTTGCCTCTTGCCTCAATCCCCTCA
>JAIEOW010000078.1 GCA_019750095.1 Phycisphaerales bacterium | reverse complement strand
GTCGTCGATGACGACTCGCACATCGTCGAGATGTTCAAGGACCTTCTGGGACGTGAACAGGGCGTCGAGGTCCGCACGGCGAGCACCGGGTACGACGCCGGGCTGCTCACCGAGAGCTTCCGCCCGCATCTGATCCTGCTCGACTACATGCTGCCCGATGTCAACGGCAACATCGTCTGCCAGCGACTGCGCGAGCGTGAAGAGTTCAAGGACACCAAGATCATCTTCGTTTCGGGCGTGGTTGATGCGAGCGAGGTGGAGCAGCTCAAGGCGGCCGGTGCCGACGACTTCATCCGCAAGCCGTTCGACGTGAACCAGCTCATGGGGAGAGTCCGAGATCTGTTGATGCAGGCCTGACGCTGTGAAACAGGACTGATCCGTAGAGACCCAGTGCACTTTGGGGACGCATGCAGCCGTATTTTCCAGCCCGATCCAAGCCCACCGGCACGACACCGACCGCCGCCCCTGCGCCGGCCGAGGGTGCGCCGGCGCGCCCGGCGTCGCCACCGGTGCCAGCAGCACCCGCGGTGGCTCGGCCATCCAGCGGGGGCGACGAGGTGCTCTCGCGTCGCACCGAGCTGGTGCTCCGCGAGCTGGGTGATCTGCCGACGCTGCCCGCCGTGGCGGCTCGTGTGCTGCAACTGGCGTCGAGCGATGACGTGCCTGTGAAAGAAGTTGTCCGCGTGATCGAGTCTGATCCCGCGCTCACGACGCGGCTGCTGGCGCTTTGCCGGCGAGCTGCGTATCGCACGCGGCATCCGATCACCACCGTAGAGATGGCGGTGGTCATGCTGGGCATGGACGCCGTGCGTTCACTTGTACTGAGCGTCGCGATCTTTGACTGGACGGGCAAGACGACGGACAGCTATCGCCGGGCCGGCGCGGTGAGTGCAGCGACCGGCAAGGGGAGCCGATCGACACGTCCAGGAACAATCGGGGCCGTGGAGCCGAAGGCCGTGTTCAATCGCACGGGGTTCTGGCAGCACTCCATCGCCGTGGCTTGCTGCGCCGATCTGATCGCACGCGAGCATCCGGAACTGGAACTGCACCCTGAGGAGTGCTTCGTCTGCGGCTTGGTGCATGATCTGGGCAAAGTCGCGCTCGACCTGGTGTTGCCCAAGGCCTATGCCCGCGTGATCGAACTCGCCGAAGGACGTCAGGGGAACATCGCCGACTTTGAGCGGCCCATTGTGGGGCTGGATCATCACATTGCCGGGCGGACGCTCGCCGAGCGATGGGGATTGCCGACGCTGTTGAGTGATGCGATGGCGAGGCATCATCTGAGCTACGCGCAGCTTCCCGAAGGGCCGACCCGCCGCACGGTGGCGGTAGTGAACCTGGCCGATCTGATCTGCCGCAAGCTCGCGCTCGGCTGGTCGGGCAACTACGCCATGAGCGCCGAGGAGACGGAACTGTGCGAGCAAGCCGGGCTCAACGCACAACGTGTGCTGGGACTCACCACCAAGCTTTATGAGGCGACCAGCGCGCGGATGCGCGACTTGGGGCTTGGCGATGAGCCGAGCCAGCAGTTGCTGATCGAGTCGATCCTTCGCGCAAACCATCGGCTCGGGCGTGTGAACCAGGACCTGATCGAGGCAAACGCCAAGCTGGAGCAGGCGCAGCGAGAACTGGCCGAGGCACGGGCGATGGCACGGCTCGGCCAGATGACCGCGGGTGCGGCCCACGAGATGAACAACCCGCTCACCGTCATCAGCGGGCGATCACAATCGCTGCTCGGACGGTTGCGCGAAGAGAGCGATCGACAGATCGCCAGATCGATCATCGAAGCCTCCACGCGGCTGACCACGCTCATCACGCGGCTGAATCGCATCGCCACGCCGCCCACGCCCGAGCCCGAAGTGCTCGACCTGCGCGAGACCCTGGAAGAGATCATCACCCAGGCCAAGGACCACTACGGCGAGCGCGTTCAGGCCCGTGGCGAGAAGCTCTCGGTCATGGGCGTGAAGCTCACCATCGCCGACGGCATCGAGATCGCCCGCATCGACAAACGCGTGCTGGGCGAGGCGATGATCGAGGTGCTCGTGAATGCGCTCGAATCCGGCCCGCGCGGCCGGGTCGAGGTCCGCGTCGAGGCCCCGCGGAGCGACGATCGCTTGCTGATTCAAGTGACAGACGACGGGGCAGGAATGTCCGACAAGGCGCTCCTGCATGCGACCGATCCGTTCTTCTCTGAGAAGCCCGCGGGGCGGCAGAGCGGGCTCGGGCTTGCGCTGGCGCATCGCCTGATCGGGGTGCTGGGCGGCGAGATCGATCTGGCCAGCAAACCCGGGCGCGGAACGACCGTGAGCATCCGGCTCCAGAGCTGGCGCCCGCCGGGCGACGCCCGCGCCAAGCACGCGGCATAACCAACGACACGAAGGAGGCGAAGAGATGGACCCGCACAACATTGAGTCACGCTTCCTCCACGGGCCGCACCGCGCGGTGATCGGACCACGAACCGTTCGATCAGGGCCGGACGCTCCGCGGGTGCAGTTTCCCAAGGGCGGATTGGCTTCAAGTGCTCAAAGCAAACCCGCCGAACGCGACCTGCGCGTGCTGGTGGTCTCGTCGAATGCGGCATGGGTCCGAAAGGTTCGTCGCTCGCTGTTTGATCTCGGACGCATGTGCGAGAGCGTGCGGACGCTGGACGCCGGTATGCGAGCCCTCGGCCTTCCGCCCTTCGAATCCGGGGCAAGCTCGGGCGTTCTGCCTTATGACGCCTGCGTCGTCGATGTCGCGCTGCCCGATGGCGATGGATTCTGCCTTGCTGAACGGGCCGTGGATGCCGGAATCGGCGTGATTCTGGCTGGAAAAAGCGTGGATCTGGATCTCGCCGGGTGCGCGATGGCCCTGGGGGCCATGGACGTGGTGGAGCGCGGCACATGCACGATCGCGGACCTTGGACAGCGCATTGTGGACGTTGCCGAGCGTTCTTGGAACCAGCGGATGCGCCGGTCAGATGGGCCGCGCGGCTTGTGCGGGCGCGCCGAGCAGATCGAGCCCTCAACCGACTTGCACGCTGAACATGACGTGTCGCTTCCGGTCGATCTTCTGCATGCCTACCTGGAGCATGCGGAGCGTATGAGCAACGTCACCACAGCAACCGAGTTCAAGGGTCTTATCCGCGGCGAGCTCGACATCGAGCAGCTGCTCCGCACCACGCTGGAGTTCGTGCTGGCCCGGTCCGGCCCGACCAACGCTGCGGTCTTCCTGCCCACCACGAGCGGAGACTACTCCCTCGGGGCCTATGTCAACTATGACTGTCCCAAGGACACCTGCGACGTGCTGCTGGACCACCTGGCCAATTCCGTCGCACCGCGATTTGAGAATGTCGGCGGCCTGGTGCACATCACCGAGCAGGAAGGGCTTGATCGGTTCATCGGTGACGATGCCGACTGGCTCAACGGCTCGACCGTCGCAGCTTTCCCCTGTGTCAGCGAGGGCGAGTGCCTGGCGATCGTGATGCTCTTCAGAGATCGGCGTTCGCCGTACCAGATGCCGCTGCTGGATCAGCTCAAGACCGTCGGCGAACTCTTCGCCGCGCAGCTTGCCCGCGTGATCCACATCCACCATCGCCACCTGCCCAAGGACAAGTGGGGCATGCTGGGCGATCCGCCGGCGGAAACCGACGACTATGGCGACATGGCCGCCTGATCCATCCGAGGCATGGGCGCAAGCCCATGCACGTTGGACTCGCCGACTCGAAAGTGCATGGGCTCGCGCCCACGCCTCAGACGAGCAAAGAAACACCCCCCGTCCCCATCCCGCCCGCCCGGTCTCGCACCGGGCGGGCGGTTGTGATATCGTCCCATACCTGAAATCGCAGGCCATGAACGCCCAAGAACCGCGTGGGATGACCGCTGCCAGTCTCGGCCTTGTCGGGCCGAACCAGTCGGTGAGCAACACGCGCGATGGGAGGGCGCATGCTCGAGCTGTTCTTCAAGGACAACGCCATCTGGTTTGGGATTCCGGCCCTGCTCGGGACCGGGCTCTTTGCCATCAAACTCGTACTGCTGATGCTCGGCGCCGACCACGGCGGCGAGACCGTGGGCGATGTGGGCGATGTGGGCGATGCCGCATCCGCCGACGCGCACGGCGACTCCGCCGGGGCGTTCAAGATCTTCAGTATCCAGGGCGTGATCGCGTTTGCCATGGGCTTTGGCTGGGCCGGGCTCGCCGCGCTGCACTTCACCGATTGGCACCTGACCGGCGTGATGCTCACCGCCATCGGCGGGGGGCTGCTGTCGGCGTGGATCCTGCTCACGGCGATGCGGGCCATGTTTGAGCTGCAATCCAGCGGCAACATCACCATCGACTCGTGCGTCGGCTTGCAGGGAACCGTGTACATCGGCATCGCCGGCGAGAGCTCTGGCAAGGGCCAGGTGCAACTGGTGGTCGATGGAAAGCAGCGCATCTTCGATGCCGTGACCACCGGGCCCGAGCTCGCGTCGGGCACACGCGTGCGCGTCACAGGTGCCAACAGCGACAACACCATCACCGTCTCATCAGTGACAAACGCCTGATCGGAACCGCACACCGCTCAACCATGGGGCTTCTCGAGGAGGTACGGCAATGAACTCGGTCATGATCACGCTCGCACAATCGCGACTGGGCTCGGGCGACAACACGGGTTATCTCATCTGGGGCGGCATCGTCTTCGCCATCCTGCTGGTGCTGCTGTTCATGGTCGTGTTCATCTCAACCCGGTACAAGCGCTGCCCGCCCAACCGCATCCTGGTCATCTTCGGCAAAACCTCCGGCGCGCGGGCCAGCAAGTGCATCCACGGCGGCGGCGCGTTCGTGCTGCCACTCCTGCAGGACTACACCTATATCTCCCTTGAACCCATCGTCATCGACATCCCCCTCGAGGGCGCGCTCTCGCTCAACAACATCCGCGTGAACGTGCCCGCCACGTTCACGGTGGGCGTGTCCACCGATCCGGTGCTGATGGCCGCGGCGGCCGAGCGACTGGGCAGCATCAACAGCCAGCAGATCCGCGAGCTTGCGCAGGACATCATCCTGGGCCAGCTTCGCCTGGTCATCGCGACCCTGACGATCGAAGAGATCAACAAGGACCGCGAGAAGTTCATGAAGCTCATCAACGAGAATGTCGCGCAGGAGGTCAACAAGATCGGTCTGGTACTGATCAACGTGAACATCCGCGACATCACCGACGAGAGCGGGTACATCTCGGCACTTGGCAAGCGGGCCGCCGCAGAGGCGATCAACCGCGCCAAGGTCGAGGTCGCCCAGCAGGAGCGCGACGGCGCGATCGGCGAAGCACTCGCGGTGCGTGAGCGGACGGTGCAGGTGGCGAACGAATCGGCCACCGCCGTGAAGGGCCAGAAGGAAGCCGAGCAGAGCAAGCGTGTCGCCGTCGCCGCGCTCGAAGCCCAGGCGATCGCGGGCGAGTCACAGTCGAATCGCGACATGGAAGTGGTGCGAGCGCAGCGCGAAGCCGAGTCGATGGCGGCCAAGAAGAAGGCCGAGCAGGAGCAGCGTGTGCGCGTCGCCGAGGCCGAGGCGATCGCCACCACCGGCGAGAACACCTCGCGAGCCCAGATGGCCGAGAGCAACGCCGTGCTCGCCGAGATCCAGGCCGAGAGCCGCCGGCGCTCGGAAGTGGCCTCGGCAACCGCCGCCCAGGCGATTCTCGTCGCTCAGCGTGAACAGGAGCTTGCTCGCCTGAGCAAGGAGACGCTCGCCTCTCAGGAGATCGAGCGCAAGCGCATCGAGATCGCCGCGGCTGCGGAAGCCGAGAAGCAGCGCATCGAGGCCCAAGGTGCCGCCGACGCGATCCTCGCGCGCTACGAAGCCGAGGCCATGGGCACGCAGAAAGTGCTGGAAGCCAAGGCCGAGGGCTATCGCAAGCTGATCGAGGCCTGCGGATCCAACCCACAAGTCGGTCCCACGCTCCTCTTGATCGAGAAGCTCCCCGAGCTGGTCGCCGAGCAGGTCAAAGCGGTGCAGAATCTCAAGATCGACAAGATCACCGTCTGGGACAGCGGCACAAGCGGTAATGGTGGTGGTGGCGGCAACGGTCGCAACACCACCGCCGACTGGGTCAGCGGCCTCGTCGGCGTGCTCCCACGATTGCACGAACTCGCCCACCAGGCGGGCATCGAGCTGCCCCCGGCGCTCGGCAAGGTCAATCGCGATCAACCCAGCGACAATGGCCAAACCGACGCGACACGCAAGACTTGATCGAGCATCCGCCGCCGCGCCAGAGAATCGAGTATGTCTGGTCGTTCGGACACTTCTTCGGCACAATCGTCCGTAGAATTCACGGCGTGGTTCGCAACGCTCGCGGCGGTCTGGGGCTTTTCAGAAGCACTCCTCTTCTTCATCGTGCCCGATGTTCTGACCACCGCCGGGGCCGTCGTCCGGCCACGCGTTGGCCTCATCGCCGCCGCGTCTGCGCTGGCTGGCGCACTTCTGGGCGGGTGGGCCATGCACACATGGGCAACCAAGGACGTGACCGGAGCCGCTTCGGAAGTTCTCCGCACGCCAGGGGCCACCCACGAGCGTTTGCTCAAAGCTGAGCGGCAACTCCGCGATCACGGCGCGGCGGGCATGCTGCTGGGTGGCATCAGCTTCATTCCCTACAAGCTATACGGAATCGCCAGCGTGACGCAGGGCATGTCGCTGCCGATGTTCCTTCTGTGCAGCACGCTCGCCCGCGGAGTGCGCTTCACCGCAACGACGCTTCTGGCTGGATGGATCGCCCACGGGCCGCTGCGTGCTTGGTCCCTGAAGAAGAAGATCGCGCTCCACCTCGCGGTGTGGAGCGCGATCTATGGCGTTTATTTCGTCTTCGTCGCCTGAATCACGTCCTCGCTCAGCCCTTGCTTCCCTGCCTCTTCAGGTTGAACCTCAGCGGCGGGCGTTTGCTCTCTTCGCTGAACGCCACATCGATGCTCAAGCGATCGGCTTCCGCAGCGTGATACGTGATGCGCGACAGCTTTCCGGTATCCGCATGTGCGACAAAGACCGCCTTGTTGTCCTTCACCGAGTCCAGCTTCAGCACCAGCGGCTTGTCCTTGTCTTCCTTTGCGACCAGTACCGGCGAGTAGTGCCGCAATCGCAGCAGCACCCCCTCGGGCTCCGCCGTGATCGTCAGGATCTCGAACATCGATGGCGTCCCGTCGGGCTTGCACCACCGGAACATCCCCATGATGCTCGTGCCATGCGGCGATGACCAGTGTTCCTCGGTCAACGATCCGCCGCTGTCAGATGACCACGCGCCCGCCAGAAACGCCAGCGGCTTGAGATCATCCGGGCTCGCCGTGGGCTTGGTCTCAACCGGTGCCGCCGCGGGCGGCTGATCGCTGTTGGCAGCGTTGGTCGTTGCCGTCGGCTGAGCCGTGGCCATCAGCGCGCACGCGCTCCCGGCGATCACAAGGGTCGTCATCCACTGCATTTTTCGTCCTCACTTTCCGGAAAGATCCTGGAAGAGCATCAGCGGGTGGCCGTCGGGGTCAAAGAACGTCGCAAGCTTCACCATCCCCGGAATCGTCTGGGTGTCGCCGTCAAACTTCACGCCGCGTTTCTCCATCGCCCCGCGACTCTTGTCCAAGTCGGTCACGCCGAACGTCGGCACCAGCGTCGACGCCTTCACGTCCTGCACATCGCTGAACCCGACGTTCACGTTCGGAATGTGCGTCGCCATCTCACACCAGCCGATCTCGGCGACGTCGTAGAGCATCTTGAACCCAAGCACCTCCGAATACCACTCCGCGGACGTGCCGCGATCCTTCACCCGCATCGAGAGCGTCAGTCCACCATTGAAGTTGTTCACGACGGCCATATGCACTCCTCGAAGGCACCACCTCGCCCGCTTCAACCAGAAGCCCACGGGCACGCCCCGTGCGATTGCCTCGGCGGAACTCGTTGCCCGAGACATGCGCACAAAGTATAGTAAAATCACCGCCCTGTCAATCCCGATCGTCTCATTCTGATCGTTTTTTCTTCCACATTCATGCTCATTCGTCCCGACCAACTCGCACGCATCACCCACCATCGGTGGTCGATGCCGGTGCTCGCGGAGTTACGTCGCCTCGGCGGCGGAGCCAAGTTTGTGCAGCTTGTCCATCGCCTCGGCGGGCATCGCCTTGCCGTCGACCACAGCATTCACTCGCTCATCGAGCTCGGTCTGGTCATCCCCAATCCCGGCGTCGGCCACCCGCTTCGGCCGGAGTTCATCCTCACGCCCTTGGGCACCGACGTGGCTCCGGTGGTCGAGCACGTCGACGACCTGCTCCACCGACACGATCTCTCCGATCTTGGCAATCGCAAGTGGACGTTGCCTTGCCTGCTCGCCATTCATCGCGGTGCGGAGCGTTTCGGCAGCATGCGCGACGCGCTTGGCGGCGCGACCGATCGGGCACTCTCACTCTGCCTTGATGCGATGCACTCCGCCGATCTCTTGGTTGACACGCGCGACACCAGCGATCGTCGATCGATGATCTACGCGTTGCAGGCCCGCGGACGCAAGATCGCTCGGCCGCTCGCCGATCTGCCAGCCATCGCGTGAGTCCATTCTGCCCACGCACTCACTGCCGCGCGTATCGCGTGGTGTACCCCTTCTCGCCGGAGTTCGGCTCCATCTCCACCTGCATCGACAGGCCGTCGCGCCCCTCGGCCCGATAGATCACTCGTGCCACGCCGCGTGTGCGTTCGACGCCCTCAAACACCGCCTGACCGTTGCTCGCCGAGACCAGCTTGAAGACGTTGGCCTCCTTCTCATCGCCATGCACATCCAGCGCGGCGTGAAAGTGCCGAAGTCGCAGGAACGTGCCCGCTGGCTCCACCGTGATCGCCGTGATCTCAAAGAAGCTTGGCGCACCGCTCGGGCGGATGATGCGGAACATGCCCTGCATCCCCTTGCCCGCGGGCATCGTCCAATGTTCCTCGGCCAAACTCTTGTTCGGATTCACCGCGACCCAGCGGCCAGCCATGAACGAGAGTTCCTTGATCTCCGGCGCAGGTGCCGGAAGCGACGATGCCGCGCCCACGATCGGCGCATCCTGACTCTTGGCGACCTTCGATCCGCAGCCGCTGAGCAGTATCACGGCCGACGCCGCAAGCACGCTCACCATCGTCGCCAAGCTGCACCGATCGCTCACATGCTGACGCATCGCCAAGGTCTCCTTGATCGCAGAGTTTACTTCTTCTTCCCGCGAGACTTGCCCGCCACCTTCTTGCGTGCGCCGCCGGAAGGCCGCACGGCGGACGTCTTCTTCGCCGGTTTCGGAGCCGATGCCTTCGCGCTCTTCGCTGGCTGAGCGGGCTTGGCCGCGGGCTTCTTCGCAGGTTTCACCGGCTTCACCGGCTCAACCTCTTCGTCCTCAACAAAGGACTCAGCCCCCTCGTCCTCCATCCCCTCTCCCGCATCAACATCGTCATCGTCCTCAGCCGAGGACTCGAAGAAGAACTCCGCGCCCCCATCGCCTTCATCGCCATCTTCATCCATGTCGATCGCGTCTTCCATCGGCAGACTCTCGATCTCCTTGAGCAAGTGCGCGTTCTTGCCAGTATCCGGCACCGATTCCAGATCGTCGAAGTATCCCTCGGCGTTGTCCGCATCCGCTGGCAGGCCCGCAAGCTCGTGCTGATCCTGCGCGATCACCTGCGCACCTTCCTCCACCAGACGACGCCGCTCGCCTTCCAGCAGGTCGCCCACCCGAGCCCGCTGACGCTCGCGCACGATCATCTTGATCGGCACCTCGCCAAACGGCGCACGCTCGCGGATGCGATTCAGCAGGAATCGGTTGTAGTTCGGCGTGAACAGCTCCGGACGGTTCACCACCAGCACGATCGTCGGCGGGTGCACCGCCACCTGCGCGATGAAGTACGCCTTGGCAAACGTCCCCAGCTTGCTCGACGGCCCGCGCGTCGAGAGCACATCCCGCAGCAGTCGATTGAGCTTGCCCGTGCCGATCCGGTCGTTCTGCTGCCGATTCAGCTCAAAGGCCGTCTTCAAGAGCCCCTTCAGATTCACCCCGTTCTTGGCGCTGATGAACACGATCGGCGCAAACTCCAGCCCCTTGAACTCTTTCCGCAAGTAGTCGTCGTACACCTCGGTCGTGACGGGCTTGCCCTTGTGCTTCCCGGCGCGGGCCTTGGAGTGTTCCACAAGGTCCCACTTGTTCACCACGATCATCACCGGCTTATACGACTTCTGCGCCAGCATCGCGAGCTGCTGATCCACCTGGCTCACCGGCTCGGTCGCATCGAGCATGATCGCGATCACATCCGCCCGCTCGATCCCGCGTTTGGCGCGATCGAATGCGAAGTGCTCGATGCGGTCCTGAAAACTCTTCTTCTTGCGCAGACCCGCCGTGTCGATGAGCACCAGCGACTTGTCGCCCATCGTCACGCGCACGTCCACGGCGTCGCGCGTCGTGCCGGCGATCTCGCTGACGATCACCCGCTCTTCGCCCGCGATCGCGTTCACCAGCGAGCTCTTGCCCGCGTTCCGCTTGCCGATGACCGCAAGCAGAATGTCCGCTGGCCCCGTCTCCGCCGCCCCACCCCCCCCACTCTCACCGGGCAGACGCGGCTTGGGTCGCCCAATGTGTACCCCGGGAATGCTGCTGACGTTCTCATACAGCGCATCCAGAAAGTCCCGGCGAAAGTAGTTGTTCTTCGCGCTCACCGGAATCGGCTCGCCAAACCCCAGTTCCGCGGCCTCGGCCACGTGCGACTCCCATCGCGGGCCGTCACACTTGTTGGCGATCACCATCACGCGGATGTCCCGCTTGGGGAGCTTCTTCCCCTCATCATCCGTGGGCACCGGCGCCGGCGGCTGCTTGCCCGCCCCCTTCTTCGCCCGCGCCGCACGCGTCCCGCGCTCCCCAAGCACCCGCTCGCGCAGCAATCGAGCCACCTCATGATCCTGCGGCGTCACACCCTTCTGAATGTCGATCAGGAACAGCACAAGGTCCGCCGACCGCACCGCCTGGCTGATCTGAAACTCCACGTCGCCGGTGAGCGACGACAGGTCGGCCCCCACCTCGTTGAACCGCGACCCCTCGGCGACATACACCCCAAAGCCACCGGTATCGGTCAGCTCCGCGCTGATCTTCTTGTCCGAATCCGCGTAGTCATACGGCGGAATCAAGTGCACCACCACGCTCACCCGATCGCGCGTCGTCCCCGCCGTCGGATCGACAATGGAGATCTTGTCCCCCGCGATCATGTTCAGAAGCGAGCTTTTCCCGACATTCGGGCGGCCGACGATGGCGATTCGAGGGATGGGCATGTGTCCAAAGGGTAGGGAGCACATCCCGCATCGATACGTGTCCAGGATGCCGCTCTGAGGAAAGCCCTCGCGATTCGCGTCTCGCACCGCGCCTTGAAGCCCGCAAGACCAGGTCGGGCCACCGGCTATTCAGTGCTTAGCAAGCCGCACTGCCCGCGAACCATGCGTTGAGAAAGTCGAAGATATCCTGAACGTCGAGGGTGTTGCTGTTGTTGAAGTCGGCGTGGCGGTACGTGGTGCCGAAGAGGCACTCGGGGCGGCCATGATGGTTCAGGATCGTGCAACTGTTGAACCATGCGTTGAGATAATCGAAGATGTCGGCCACACTCACGCCATCGACGCCGTTGAAATCGCCGCAACCGGTCTGGCAGGCCGGAGAGCCCTGCGGGGGCGGGAGGAAAATGTCGTCGATGCCGTCGGTGTTGCAGTCTGGGCCGACGCGGAAGTAGTATGCGCGGGACGAGTCTGGATCATCGATGTTTGAGCAATAGACTGGCAGCACGACGAGCGGAGTCCCGCTGACGCTCATGCTTCTGAGGTTCAGGAATCGCACGCGGAAGACTCCCGGGCCGATCGTGCTCCCTGTCGCAGCCCGCAGAGTCACCTGACGCGAGCCGATACCGGTGCTTGATGTCGGCCCTTGAAGTTGGAAGCCGGAGGTGACGGTCTGCCACGTGGGCACGTCACAGAGGTCATTAGCGAAGCTCAGTGGCGCGCAGTCCACGGCGAAAACCGCGCCCGAACCGAGTTGCACGGGGCCGTCGAATCGAATCACAGCCCCGGGGCCGCTTGGGTCGAGATCGCTGGGCACCAGTGATGTCGCCGAAGCGGGCAGAACGATTGGAGAAGCGATTGCGGGAGCGATCGGGACGCAGTCGTTGTTATACAGGCATTGTGGGGCGAGCGTGACCGAGCCGCCGCCGAAGGAGCTTGAGGCGGGCCGACTGAAGGGGCTCATGGCGATGCTCGTGGTGCCGACTTTGATCGGGGCCTCCCAACGCCCTATCCCGATACCCCCAAAACCATTGCGCTGATTGATAATGATCTGGCCCTTGAGCCCGTTTGATCCGAGGGAGATACCACCCAACGCCGTGAACCATGGCTAAGCAGATTGTGCCGCAACTGCTTTGCTGGCATTGACTTGCAAATCGCGCCAG
>JAIEOW010000038.1 GCA_019750095.1 Phycisphaerales bacterium | reverse complement strand
CACGCGGCGAAGGTGAGCGCGGCGACGGCGATGCTGAAGTTCAGCCGCGAGAGCATCGAGCTTGACGATCTGGCCGAACGGATCGAGAAGCTGGAGTCGATCACGGCTCAGGGGAGCACGCCCAAGCTGGGGATGGTGGGATGAGGTCACACCGCATGCACGCTCGGCTGGTCGCGATGGAGCGCGTGGTCGCGGACCGCGTGCTGCATGACTGCGCCGAGTGCGGCGGCCCCGTGCCGGGGGAGAACGCATACGTCTACGCGGAAGAAGACGGGCGATTGGCGTTCGGAGCGTGCCGATCGTGCGGGCTGGCGCTGGATGAGCATGGCCGAGCGCTCGCGCCCCGGCGATTGAAGAAGGGTGAGCGACGCGGGCATCCCAAGGCGTACTGGCCGGGGCTGGCGGACGTGATCGCGAGGATGTGAATGGTGGTTGAGCGGGTGGGGTAGTGGGGGCGTGGGCGAATGGGCAGTGGGGGAGGGTGTGACATGGCGATCCGGGGCTTGGCACGGGTGGAGCGCTTGGAACGCCGGGTGCTTGCGCCCGCGCGTCACACCGGATGCGTAGCGTGCGATCATGCGACGCACTGGCCGCTGATCTTCCATCTTGAAGGATCGCCCGAGGTGATTCCGACCTGCCCGGTCTGCGGTGGCGAACGCGGGGATGTGTGCCGCATCGTGGAGTTGCGACCGGAGGATGACGTGCGCGCTGCTGGTGCCTCGATCAAGCCGATATAACCCGCATGCAGATCCGAAACCGGCTGAGCCGCATCGAGCGTTCCCTCGGCCTGAGCGGACCCGGCGGGAGCACGTGTACTGCGTGCCGAAGTGCCGAGCGCCGGGTGATCGCACTCTTCAAGGATGACATGCCCGGCTTCGCGGCGTGCTCAAACCCGCAACCGACACTCTGCCCGAACTGCGGCCGCGACATGAACAGCTACGTCGAGGTGGTGTTCGTGGACCGGATCGCGGGGCGACGCTCGGGCGACGCCACGCATGAGCGCTACGAGTCTTCTTCGGGAACGTAGCGGTCAGGGGCGGATCAACGATGTTGCCAACGCCCCCGTCGGGACGACGGCGTCACGGCTGGATAGCGGTCAACTGTGCGAAGGTCGCGTCGTTCTGAGGACCCCAGGAGGCCAGCCATGCTGTAGCATTCGCCACCGGCGTGTCCGCATTAGCGGCATTGACGATCTGTGCGGCCGCGCCTGGGGCCGCGCGTCCCTCGCGTGCGGCGATGGCGACAGCGGCGAGCGCGTCGCGCAGACCGACCCATTCCGCTTCTGTGCGTTGCACGGTGCGATACTGCACGGGCACATCCCATTGAGCGTTGGCACGGACGGTCGCGAGCAGCGCGATCTGCTCAGTGGTGAGCGATTGTGCAAGCGCCGCGGTCCGGACGGCTTCGAACGCTCCGGCCTGCTGGGCTTGAGCGGTAGAGAGGGTCAGTTGTGCGGCGCGCAGGGCCGCGGCATCCTGTTCGGTGCCGATCCCCGACTGGACCTTGCGGAACAGTTGATCGCGAGATGTGCGTGCGCTTGCGAGTTGAGCATCGGCGGCTCGCAAGGCCGCCAGGTCGCTGGACACCCGGGATGAGGCGCTATTCAGCAGCAGCTGCAGCTGCTGGGCGGAGCAACCGACCGCGGTAAGGGCGGCAGGGTCCAGCCCGGCGCGATAGAGCGTGACCCGGAGCTCCGCGGACGTGATTGGGGCGTCGGTGGGCGGGGGGGGCCCGCGGAACGCGGTGGCGGCGGCGACGCCCATGCCCCCGAGGGCGAGCACGACGGCGAGCGTGGCGCGAACGGCAGCGGCGCGAGAGCGGTTTGAGCGTTGGTTGATGCGTGGCATGGCGGCTCCAGTATCGCCCGGTTCGGGAGATGCTGAACAGTGTCCCGTGCTTGGGTGTGGTGCCAGCATTTGCCATTTGCGGCAAATGGAAAGTGTTGTGCGGCCCCGCGAACGCGTGGCAATGTGGAAGACGTCGCGGGTGCATCCGCCGACGCACTCGCATCGTGTGTCCTCCTGAATGGAGCTTGTCCATGAACGCTCAATCGACCCGTTCGGTGCCTTGCACGAAGTCAGGCCTTGGATTGATCGCGCACTTGGCGGGCATGGCCTCGATCGCGCTGGTCGTGACCGCTCGCGTCGCGGCGCAGTCTGACGCTGCGAAGGTGCTGGACACCTCGGGCGCGTCATTGACCAAAGTGTTGATGAGCGACGTTACGCCGATTCAGGTGATTCGTCCTCAGTTCACGCAGCGCGGGGTGAACATTGATGGCAGCCTTCGCGCGCCAAGCGTCCAGGGATGGGCGCTCGCGGCGAATCCGTTCCCGGAGCCCGCGACGGGCATGGCATGGCTCGGCGATATCCGGCTTGACACTGGAACCTACTCACCCACGGAGATCGATCTAGCGTTCCCCTGTGTCGGACCCGCGTGGACGATCGGCCGCTCCCACAATCCCGTGCAGCTCAACGCAACGGACACGGCGTTCAACCTAACCTATTCGGGGGGTGCGCAGGGACGCTTCTGGTTCCAGATGAGTCAGCCGGAACTCGTGTTCAAAGCCGGGAGCACCTCGGATAAGGACATGCTCTATCTGGTGTACGGTGCCGATCGATACATCGAGTTCAAGCGCACGGGAACCACAGCGTCGGGGGCCACCACGTTCAAGTCTCTGAATGGCGCTGCCGGGGTGCTGAACTTCGCCTCGGGGACTGGCGGAGCGCCGGGAACGTACACATGGACGGATCAGCACGGCACAGAGACGGTGTTCTTCGCTGGGGACTATGACGACGGCACAACGTATCCGGTCGCCGGCCAGCTCTGGAAGATCACGGATGCGAACGCAAAGACGGCGTATGTCGGCGACTCCTCGTCGAACGCGGTCACGGCGATCACCTCTGGGTACGCACCGAGTACGGGCGTGATCCTGAAGGCTTTCGACTCCGCTGGCCGTCGATTCACTTACACGTACGGGGCGGACATCGGAGGGATCGATCGCCTGAGCCAGGTCATCGCCGAGGTCAACTCGGGGGGTTGGACGACCGTTGGAACGGTTGCGTACACGTACTACGACACTGACGTCTCCGGCAAGGGCAAGGTTGGTGATCTCAAACTTGTGAAGGTGTCCACGCCCCTCTCGGACGGCTCAACGACGCTGGACCGGTATCACTATTACCGCTACTACACGGAGACGTACAACAGCTCGACGAGCCCCGGGCATGTCGGCCAAATCAAGATGGTCGTTGCTCCCGATGGCGTCCGTCGTTACGACTGGCTGGACTCGTCGCTCACCGATACGCTGACGGATCTCGATGCGGCGAGCGACGGGACGTTGACGCCGTACTCATCAGTTGTCCTGGAGTACCACGACGCCAACATCGATGGCTCGGACAGCAACAAGTACATCAGGAAGGCGACGTTCAACGGCGAGTGCGGGTGCTCCGGTGGCGGCGGCAACGGGACGTACGAGTTCTCGTACTCCCAGGTGTCGACCTATGGCACGTGGATCGCCGGCACTGCGTATGACACCGGGTGGGCCAAGCGCACGGTCGTGAAGCGCCCGGACCTGACGTATGAGACGCAGTACTTTGATGAAGTCAGCCAGCCGCTGAGCCGCGTCACGACGGGCCAGGACCCGACGGGCACGATCACCACGTGGTGGGCGACGTCCGTCACGCGAGATTCCGGCGGGCTGGTGACCGAGATCGGCACGCCAGAGAGCGTGAGCGCGTACACGCACTCCACTGGCACGCTGACCGAGGCCGGTTCGACTGGGCTCATCAGCGTCATCGAGCGTCAGCCCACCGGCGACATGGCCGGGTTGCCGATCGGGAGGAGGTTCCGCCAGGCAGGGGGCTCCACGTTGACGTATGAGTCGTCTGCTGATCTGATTGCGGGGACTGACCTGACGGCGTTCACAAAGACGATCTCGGGCGCGGTCGCCGTGATTCGACCGCTGGCCGACGATCAGCGCGTCTATCCGATGGCCACATCGAGCCGGACCGACTCGACGGCGAACCTCACCAGCGTTGCGCTCACCGCCCACTCCGGTTCGCTCATGATCGCGTCGGCGATTTCGACGTTGCCGATTGTCACGGCTGGAAACAACGGCTCGGATGCATCGAACGTGCGATCAAGCTATGCGACGATCGATGGCCGCACTGCGTTCACCAAGAACGAAGAGGGGATCATCGGGTTCCGGGCCTATGACACGGTGACCGGGCAGCTCAAGACCTCGATCCAGGATGCAGATACCTCGAACGCGGACGTCACCAGCGTGATGTCGGCACCGACCGGCTTTACCTCATCCGGCACGGCTCTGCACTACAAGACCACGTACACCTATGACGCCCAGGGCCGGATGCTGACCTCGACCTCGCCCGACGGCCGCGTCTCGCGCATGTATTACACCAAGCTCGGCGATGGCCGCATGGTCACGCTCAGCATCCCGCGTGACGTCTCCGGCACGTACTCCGGCCCGGTCGGGTATTCGATCACGAATCATGCTGGCAAGTCCGAGGCCCAGGGCGTCATCGGGCTCTCTTCCGGCACCAGCACGGCCGCGCTGAACACGTGGATCTCGACGTCGGCGACCAACCCGGTCTCGGCGCTCGCCGTCGGCACGCTCGTGCGGCTGTCCACCACGGACTACGACAGTTCGGGTCACAGGCCGCAGAACACCCGCACGTACTTCGTGATTCCCGCGGGTGGCGGCTGGCCGGGCAACTCCACCAGCAACTTCGACGAAACCGCGTATGGCTACGACGACATGGGACGCACGCGCCGCGTGAAGTCTTCTGCGGGCGACATCTCCCGCACGGTCTTTGATGCGCTCGGACGTGTGACCGAGCGCTGGCTCGGCACCAACGACGCCTCCTTCGCCGGCGGTGAGTCCAGCGGCACCGACAACATGACCATGGTCGAGACCCTGGAGTATGACTCCGGCGCGACGGCCAAGAACAGCCGCCTGACTTCACGCACCCAAGACCCCGACGGCAACTGGGGCACAACTTCTGACCAGCGCATCACGTCGATGATCTACGACTTCCGCGGGCGGGTCATTGTCACCTCGAATCCGCTCGCTCCGCACTCCGCTACTTCGTACGACAATCTTGGCCGCGCGACGGCCGCTGCTCAGTTCTCTTCGACGGTCTCGAGTGCCACAACACCAATCACCACCACCGGCCGCATCGCGTATCGCGAGAGCGTGTTCGACGAGCTCGGCCGCGTCTGGAAGTCGACGCGCCACAAGATCACACAGTCTTCGGGCAGTTCTGCCGACACGATCGATACGCTCACCTGGTTCGACCCCGTCGGCCGCGTCATCAAGGTCCGCGGCGAGAACCAGCACTCTAAGGCCCGCTTCGACCGCCTCGGCCGAGCCGTGCAGCAGTTCACTCTCTCAAGCGACAATGACACGACCTATGCCAACGTCTATGCCAGTGGCAAGACCGATGTCGTTGGTGACTTCGTCGTCGAGCAGTCCTCCACGGGCTACGACAACACGAGTAAGACCGGGCTGGCCCTCGTCCGCGCGCAGGTGTCGCGCCACTGGAACGACTCCTCAACAACCGGTGAGCTGGACACCAACGCTGATGGCGTGGATACCACAATTACCGCCGCCAACGTCAAAGGCCGCGTCCAGATCAGCGCGATGTGGTACGACAACCTGAACCGTCTCATCGACACGGTAAACCTCGGCACCAACGCCATCGTCGGCGATGGAACCACCGCAACCGGGACCTACACCCGCGGCACCACGGTGACCAGCGGCCAGCCATCCCGCTCCGACACCGCGCTCCGCACGTCGTATGTCTATGACTCCGCAGGCGTGGTGCAGGACGTGACCGATCCGCGCAATCTCACCTCGCGCACCGAGTACGACCAGGCCGGGCGCCGCACGGCGACCATCGCCAACCACACCGGCGCAACCCCCCCCTTGACCACCGCCAACCGCGACAACGATCTCTACACTCGCTACACCTACGACAAGGGTCGCCAGACCGAGATGTGGGTCGATATCGACGGCGACAATGCCAAAGACTCGGACGACCAGTTTACGACCTACGTCTTCGGCGTCACCAAGTCGTCCTCGCTCCTTCCCTCGCAGATCGCCTCCAACAGCGCGCTGCGCATGACGATCTACCCCGACTCCGCGGCGACCAGTGCCAACGTTGAGTCCGGCTCCAGCACGGACGCCGTGGTCATGTCCTACACCGCGCTCAGCCAGCCGCGCTCGCGGCGTGATCAGAACGGCAACGTGATCGACTACACGTTCGACGCGCTCGGCCGCGAGACCAGCCGCGCCGTCACCACGCTCGGCTCCGGCGTGGATGGCAGCGTCCGCCGCATCGAAACCGCCTAACTCACCCGCGGGCTCCCGAACACCGTCACGCAGTACAACGCCGCCTCCAGCGGCACGGCCACCGATCAGGTCCAATACTCCTACGACGACTGGGGCAACCTCACCAAGTTCGACCAGGACGTGGACTCGGCGATCGGCGCGTCAGGCCGTGCGGCGTTCGATGTTGAGTATGCGTGGACCAAGAGCGCGCCTTCCGGCGCTCGTACGGTGCTGCGCAGGTCCACCATGACGATGCCGAACAACGCGACCGTGACCTATGGCTACGCCAGCTCGGGCGTCGTGAGCGATCTGTCCCTTGTGGAAAAGCTCACGCTCTCCAGCGTGGACATCGCAAGCTACAAGTACTTGGGTCGCGGCACGCTCGTCAAGACCACGCTCGACCAGCCAAATCTCTCGACCGACTTCAGCTCGTCCACCACCGGCGTGTATCCGAGTTGGGATCAGTTCAACCGGATCATTGATCACACCTGGAAGAAGGGGAGTGCGACGTTCTATGACGTGGACATCACGTACGACCGGAACTCGAACATTCTGGCCGTTCAGGACAACATCCATAGGACCGCTGCGAACGGCTCGACCCGTGCGTTCGACGCCGAGTACGGCGTGGACAACATCAACCGGCTGACCAAAGCCCTCTTCGGCAACCTCAGCGGCACGGCCCTCTCGTCTCAGACCAGTGGCGAAAAGTGGCTCACCGATGCAAGCGCACTCACCCTCAGCCAAACCGGCAACTGGGAGACCTATCGCGTTGCGACCTCCGGTTCCACTTTCACGGATGAGTCTCGCGTGCACGCAAGCAACGAGATTAGCACGATCAGCGGAATCAGCTTCGCCCACGATGCGAACGGCAACCTGACATCGCAGGGCTCCTACGGCCCGCAGTACCGCTACGTCTTCGACGCCTTCAATCGTCTGAGAAAAATCACCAAGCCCGACACAACCCTTGTCCAGGAGTTCCGGTACAACGGGCTGGGCTATCGCATCGCATGGCTGCACGATGCGACCTCGATTTGCGATCCAATGGCGTTCCCGCCAGCACCAGGCGGCCCGCCGGATGGCGTTGTCGATAGCATGGACCCCTGGTTCTACATGACGTATGACGAGAAGTGGCGCATGGTGGCGACCTATCGCGAAGATGATGCGCATCCCAAGGAACAGTTCTACGCCCACTCGGCGGGGGTTGCGGGGCTGGGCGGTTCGTCGTATATTGACACCGTGATCCTGCGTGATCGAGATGCCTATCAGAGCAGCATGCTGACGTGCGCCGTCGATGGCTGGCCGCTGGCCGCTGACGACTCGCTCGAAGAGCGTCGCTACTACGCGCAGAACTGGCGCTCGGATGTCGCTGCCGTGCTGACCGAGAGCGGTCGGCAGGTTGAGCAGATCCGCTACGGCGCGTACGGCTTGCCGTGGGGGCTTCCCGCGGGCGATCTGAACGCCGACGGCGACAACGACGCGGGCGACCTCTCCGCCGCGAACACGCTCATCACTGCGAGTCAGTACGACGTGCGTGCCGACATCAACCTCGACGGTGTGCTCAACACCAGCGACACGGCGATCTACCCCGCGTTCACCCTGGGCCGCGGCGTGATCTCCAGTCTTGCGAACAACAACCGCAAGGGCTACGCCGGCTACGAACTCACTGGCGGCAGCATCGCCGACATCTGGCACGTGCGCCACCGCGTCATGCACACGGGGCTTGGGCGGTGGATCCAGCGCGATCCGGCGGGGTATGTCGATGGGGCGAGTTTGGTGCAGTATGCTCGCTCAATGACGATTGTAAGTGTTGATCCAACCGGCTTGCAAGCGACAGCGTCATTCTGTGGTGATGGGCTGTTTTGCTACAACCTGTGGGGTTCGCTCACGAACCGCGCAGCGACAGATCTTGCCGCATGTACTGCTGCCAATGGTGTTCCCTCGATGGTGAACTGGACTATTCCTGCGAATGCAGCCGTGTGTGCAGCTGGCTGCATCGTGTCGACGATCGCATATCCTGTATGTGTGTTGATATGTCTTGGTCTGACTGAGACGGGCCAGGGACTCATTGCGATCTGGGGACAGAGTAACTGTTTGGCAGCGTTCCGCGACGCTTCGAATGCAGCGAATGTCGCATATTGCGCATGTTTGGCTAAGCGGGCGCGAGTTTGTCTACCGAGTTCACGCGGCGAGGACGGCTATCGCGGCGTTAACTGCACCGGGTCAGGCGTAATACAACCACCCAACGCGCCGATCTGGCCAGATGGGCCTTCAGACAAAACGCCCGGAGAGCCCTTGCTTAACAGGAGCTTCCGGCTCGGACTTGACGGACGTTTGTAATCGAGGCTGCGCATGCCGAAAGAGTTTATTGCTCAATACTTGTACGCAACCACTTGCGTCGCCTTGGCCATTGGTGGCGTCTACTTCCTGCGTACAAGACCCAGGATGTTTCTCCGTGGTTGGGATAAAGCAGTTACTTTGTATTCGTTTCTGCTGCTCTGGAGTGTCGGCGGAACTGCGGCATTCCTTTATCTTGCCACAATGCTCCAAACAGCATGGTGGCCAGCGATGATCTGGCTGGTAAGTGCAGTCATTGTTGGTGTCACCACTCGAACTGTTGTCCGGATGCGGATCGATCCCAAGCTATGTTCACGGTGCCGCTATGACATGACAGGCATTAGGGGCACATGTTGTCCGGAATGTGGGCAGCTGGTGATACGCACCTCCGCACGCAGGAAAACTCGTCGGTCACCCGGTCCGTGATCACGCGTAGCAGGTGGCCTGACCTCGCCCAGCAATAGCCCATCGTGATAAGAAGTGCCGCCACCTCGCTGCCATGAGCGAGGTGGTGCGGCTGTCCGTGCCAGAAACCCCATCGGCTAACCGGAACGCCCTCACGCGGCCCGTCGATACCGATGATGAAGCCCTCCCACCATCGGTTCAGCGATGACGATGACGTGCCGAGTCGTCCGTGCTCGCCGATCTGGCGAGTTGGGTCTTTGCCTCTGATGCGAGTTGGCTGAACGGCTCGCGAGAAGACGCATAGGCAAGGTTCGGACATGTCGCATGCACGCCGCGTCCTCGCGTGGTTATGCGTCGGCCTGAACCGGCCAATCGCCGCTTCAAGCCGTCCAAGCCGTGCTCCATATCGGCCACGCGGTGCTCCAAAGTGGTCTTCCTTTGTTCCACAGTGGTCATGCTTCGGAGCATCGTTGGTCCACTCAGACCTGCGATCTTTGCGCTCCATCGACTCGATCCCGCGTGCCGCCGCGTGGGGGCCGGATTTCTACGGACGTAAGCCGCACCAGCATCGCCGCGGCCAACGTCACCCATGGCGATCTACACCGTGCGCGACGGCCTGTACCCTTTCTGCCATGCGCCACCACCACCGCTCAGAGCGCACCGGTGGCGAAGCCAAAGGGTACAAGTGCCTCACCGACGCCCTTCATCCCTTGGCCACTCGGCCGACGCGAACGGCCAAACGCCATCGATGGAAATCTGCTGAAGAGCTAAGTTATGAAATACTCAGTTGTCCGAAAGACCACGTGCGTGTCGCGAATCGCAGTCACGAAGTAAGCATGGTTCAACTTGGCTGAACCCGACTCCGCGGCCCTCCCCCATGCTGGGTGGGCTTTGGAACGCATGTCGATGTTCATCGCGTGTGCGCGCAAACAGCAGAGAATATTCTTGCAAGTGTGGCAGTTCTGCGTCACGCTGAACCCGCGAAAACGTATGAGTGATGGCGACCTGCATTGGCGTCGCTCGCACGGGTCGCTGCCTTGGGAGGGCACGAGCATGGGCTGGAGCGTACATGCGCACGAGGGCTACGGCACGCCTCCAGGGCGTGCGTCATCAAGAGTGAACGACGTTGTGGATGCGGCGAGTGTGCTGAATGGCGTGGCGCGGACGTTCTCGAGTCCGATCCGCGTGGAAGTGCTGCTGCGGCTGGCTGCTGCCGCCGAGCGTTCGCCGGGCGGAGCACGCGATGCGGAGGCCGAGCTGGACGTGTCCGCACTGACGGCCCTGACCGGCGTGAGCATGAGCGACGTGAGTAAGGCTTTACACGGATTGCGGGATGCCGCACTTGTCCGGTGCCGCGTCGTCGGTGCTCGCCATAGATATGCAATCGCCGATGGCGTTCAACTGCGGCGGGTCGGCCGCACGGGCGCTTTAAGTCTTGCGGTTGAAGTGGCCGAGGGAGTGGTTCTTTCGATATCGGTCGCCGAGTCAATCGTGGCGCGGCGTACGCCGGTGGTTCTCGCGTCGAGCGTTCCGTCAGCAGCGAGCGGGCGGAATGAAGGCGTGAGCAGAGTCGCGGCGAAGATCGCACCGGCCACGGTTCAAGCATGGCTGATCAGCATATTGATGTGCGTGTAAGCACGCTCACCGAAGAAAGACCCCGCAAGCGGGGTCGATGAAGGTCGGGGTGTGTGGGTCGCGATCAGCCGTTCGCCACGAATACCCCGCGCTCGGTCTTCCTGAATCGTGCGTCCTTGCCCTTGGCCGCGATCTCGCGGATGATCGCGGCGTAGAGCGTGGCTTCGGGCGTTTTGCCGCCGGGGCTCTTCCAGAGGCCCTTGGCTTCGATCGCGGCGATCATCTCGGTGGCCTTCATGGGCTTGCCGGAGTCGGCGAGGATCTGTGCGGCGGCGTCCAGGGCGCTCAGGCGCTTGGGCTTGGTGGGCTTCTCGGCCTTGGGGGCTTTGGCCGAGTCCGGAGTTGTGCCCGTGCGTCGCGTGCCGCGGCCCCCGATCCCGCCGTCCTTCCCCTTTCGGCCGCCCTTCGCCACTGGCGGCATCGTGGGCGAAGCGTTGGCGTCCGGCGCGTCGCTGGCCGTGGCGGGGATGGGCGTGGCCTCACCGTTCAAGACGTGGGCGGCCGGATCAAGTGGTGCTTCAAGCTTGGCGATGCGGTCGCCGATCTCGTCCCGGGCGGCCTTGAGCAGCTTCCGCGAGCTCTGGGGCGTGGCATGCTTACCGCTGGACTTGGCTGAAGGGGACGCTCCCGACGACTTCTTCTTGCTGCTGGCCATGGTGATGGCTCCTGTGTGGCGGGGCGACGGCATTGCCGCCCGCGTGCGAGACATGAGGGCATGGACGGGCGAGCAGTGCAAGGCGTCTGCGCCATGATCGCGAGCACTCGGCGAGATCAAGGGAATGCCTTGCTGCGTTCGCGTCGTCGCGCTGCGGGTGGAAGGGGGGGCAGCTACGTTCCGCGGTCATTCCGTAGCGCTCACCTTGCTTGATGCGGCGGGGTGAGGTACCTCCATCACGCGGAGCGGTGGGGTGGGGGTGGGGGGGGGAGGGGGCGGGGTGCTGGAGGTCCCCATGCCGTTGAGCACCCGCCGCAAGCCCGCACGCCGACTGCCGCCGGAAGTGCTGACGACCGATGAGGTCAACGCGCTGATCGCGGCGATTCGTGGCGACACGGTCGCCGCCGTGCGCAACCGCGCCGTGATCGCGTTCCTCTATCGCACCGGCCTTCGGATCTCCGAGGCACTCTCGGTGTACCCCAAGGACATCGACTCACATCGCTCGGCCGTGCGCGTTCTGCACGGCAAGGGCGGCCGCGCAAGAACCGTCGGCATCGACAACGCAGGACTCTCGATGCTGACGCCGTGGCTCGAACGTCGCGCCGCGATGAAGCTCAGCGACCGCCACCCGCTCTTCTGCACCTGCTGGGGCACGCACCTGACCACCGCGTACGTCCGACGGCTCCTTCCCCAACTCGCCGCCAACGCGGGCATCACCAAGCGCGTCCATGCCCACGGCCTCCGCCACACCCACGCTTCCGAACTCCGCGAAGAAGGCATCGACATCGGCATCATCTCCAAGCAGCTCGGCCACGCCGACATCTCGACCACGGCCAGATACCTCGACCACATTGCGCCGTGGGCGGTGGTGGAGAGGATCAGCGCCAGGACGTGGGCGTGATGCGT
>JAIEOW010000004.1 GCA_019750095.1 Phycisphaerales bacterium | reverse complement strand
GAAACCCGCCTCACCCGCTGGCAGGAGTCGGCCGCTGAGATTGGCTTGACGGCGGCGCAGGTCACGGCACTGCGCACGCTCGTGACTGATGCTCGCAAGGCGTATGACTCCGCGCAGTCGGCTCGCGCGACCAGCAAGGCCGCGACCGTCGCGTTCGGCGAGGTCATGGGCGATACGCGCGGCGATGCGGGTGCGCTCATTCGCACCATTCGCGCGTTTGCTTCCACCAGCGGCGACCCCAAGGTCTATTCCCTCGCGCAGATCGATCCCCCCGCCCCCCCAACGCCTGCAAAGGCGCCGACGCAACCCACGGACCTGCGCGCGAACATCGAGCCGACGGGTGCGCTCACCCTCCAATGGAAGCCCACGCGCCCAGCGCCGCTCGGTTCGAATCAAGATGAGTCCACCAGCGGCGTCGTGTACACGATCAAACGCAAGTTGAGAAACGAAAACAACTACACCATCGTCGGCGCCGTCCCCGCCAGCCGCGGCGGTTCTCGCGCGTTCAGCTCCTTCACCGACTCGGCACTCCCCGGCGGCGGGGCCGCCAACGGCGTGCAGTACGTCATCCAGGGCCAACGCGCCACCACCACCGGCATGAACCTCACCGGGCCGGAGAGCCCCGTGTACACGATCATGCTGGGGGCGGGGAGCGGCGCGGTGCCGTTTGTCAGCGTGGGGACTTCGGAGGGTGGGATGAAGCTCGCGGCGTGATGAAGCAGGCACTGGGCATCAGGCACTGGGCATTAGTGCAAGGCATCAGGCAAGACCCTCGGCGATCGCCGGGGGTCTTTTTCTTGCACTCGGCCTCTTGGCCACTTAGCCGCTCTGCCTCTTGGCCTCCTGCCCTCGCGCCCACTTGTTCCTTCCCTTCCTGAACGCTACCCTGCTACCCCCAAACAGACCCCCTCAAAGGACTTCTCGCTCATGGCCACCAGCGGCACGATTTCCCAAGTCATCGGCTCCACGTTCGACGCCCAGTTTCCTGACGACAAGCTCCCGGCGATCTACAACGCGCTGGAGATCAAGGCCAAGACGCCGTTTGGCGATCTCGACCTCGTCGGCGAGGTACAGCAGCACCTGGGTGGTGGCAAGGTCCGCGCTGTTGCCCTTGGGTCTACCGACGGGCTCAGCCGCGGGATGGCCTGCCTGGACACCGGGTCGCCCGTGAGCGTGCCGGTTGGCGAGCCGGTGCTCGGCCGTGTCTTCAACCTGCTGGGCAAGGCCATCGACAAGAAGCCCGATCTGGTGGGCGGCAAGCGCATGCCCATCCACCGCCAGCCGCCGGAGTTCAGCGAGCTGAACCCCAACACCGAAATCCTCGAGACCGGCATCAAGGTCATCGACCTGCTCTGCCCCTTCGTCCGCGGTGGCAAGATCGGTCTGTTCGGCGGTGCAGGCGTCGGCAAGACCGTCGTCATCCAGGAAATGATCGCCCGCGTGGCCCGAAACTTCGGCGGCTACAGCGTCTTCGCCGGCGTCGGCGAGCGCACGCGTGAGGGCAACGACCTCTGGCGCGAAATGGCCGAGGCGGAGTATGTGGACTCCGCCGGCAAGAAGGCGCACGTGCTGGACAAGGTGGCGATGGTGTTCGGCCAGATGAACGAGCCGCCGGGCGCCCGTCTCCGCGTCGCGCTGAGCGCGCTGACCATGGCCGAGAACTTCCGCGATGAGTCGGGCAAGGAAACCCTGATCTTCGTCGACAACGTCTTCCGCTTTACGCAGGCCGGTTCGGAAGTGTCGGCTCTGCTCGGGCGTATGCCGAGCGCCGTGGGCTATCAGCCGACGCTGAGCACGGAAATGGGTGAGTTGCAGGAGCGCATCACCTCGACGAGCAAGGGCGCGATCACGTCGGTGCAGGCAATTTACGTGCCCGCCGACGACCTGACCGACCCCGCGCCCGCGACGGCGTTCGGCCACCTCGACGCGTTCGTCGTTCTGGCCCGCGGCATCGCCGAGAAGGGCATCTTCCCCGCGGTGGATCCGCTGGCCTCGACGTCACGCATCCTGAGCGCGGACATCATCGGCCAGCGGCACTACAACGTCAGCCGTCGCGTGCAGACGATCCTCCAGCGGTACAAGGAACTGCAGGACATCATCGCGATTCTTGGCGTGGACGAACTGAGCGAAGACGACAAAAAGACCGTCGGCCGAGCCCGCAAGATCGAGCGCTTCCTCAGCCAGCCGTTCTACGTGGCCGAGGTGTTCACCGGCTTCCCCGGCGTCACCAGCCCGCTGGAAGCAACGATCGACAGCTTCGAGCGTCTGTGCAACGGCGAAGGCGACGACCTGCCGGAAGGCGCGTTCATGTATGTCGGCACGCTGGATGATGCCCGCAAGAAGGCCGAGAAGATGAAGGGGTAAGACGCGCGGGATTCGGAGTTCGAGTTGAATTCGCAAGCCCTCGGGATCTTCCCGAGGGCTTTTCTTTCTGGCGGAGGAGCCGCATGCGCCCAACCATTGGCTATGGGCATTCAGCGAGGTTCGATGTTGGCGCGAGCTCGCAGCCGATGGCGGCGCTGGTTGGCGCTCTCGATCGGGGCGTGTGCCGCGGCGAGCTTGGCGATCGTTCAGAGTTGCACCATGCCCGGGCCGACGGCAAATAAGCAGCAAGTCGCCGCACTCTCACGCGCAACGCTTACGGAGCGGGAAGCGGGAAGCGCATCTGGCATAGTGCCATCGCTGTCTTACCTTCACGCGGGTGATGAGCAACGCCCGCGTGTGATCTATATCCACGGCACGCCCGGATCCGCCGACGGCTGGGCGGACTTTCTCGTTTCTCCGGTTCCCGGGCTTGAGGCCGTCGCCGTCGATCGCCTGGGATTCGGCAAGTCCGGCCCGCGGAGCGGAGAGGGCGAGCCCTCGTTTGCGAAGCAGGCCCAGGCGATCGAGCCCTTGCTCGTGGATCGCGCAGGGAAGTGGCCGATTCTCGTCGGGCACTCGCTCGGCGGGCCGATCGCCGCTTGGATCGCGGGCGCAAACCCGGGCAAGGTTGGCGGCCTCGTGATCGTCGCCGGGTCACTCGATCCGGAAGAAGAAAAGCCCGGGCTTGGCCAACGAATCGCAACCACCGCCCTCGTGCGTGCGATCCTTCCGCGAGCGCTCGACAACTCCATGGGTGAACTCGACAACGCCAAGGAACAGACCCAGTTGCTCGCTCCGCTGCTCGCCAACATCACGTGTCCGGTCATCGTCATTCACGGCACCACCGACGCATTGGTGCCCTATCGGAACACTGCGTATATGCGGTCGATGTTCACGTCGGCGGCAAGCGTCAAAGTGGTCACGCTCGAGAAGCAGGGACATTTCGTTCCCTGGGAGCGGCCCGAGGTGATCCGCGAAGCTGTGCAGGAACTGAGCGATCGCCAACTGGACGCCCCCGCTGCACCTTGACTCTGGGCTTGTCGGCACTCTTGCGCCATCGATGGTCGAC
The DNA here is from genome assembly GCA_019750095.1 of Phycisphaerales bacterium. Taxonomy (GTDB): domain Bacteria; phylum Planctomycetota; class Phycisphaerae; order Phycisphaerales; family UBA1924; genus UBA4658. The sequence goes on along the minus strand of JAIEOW010000004.1, from coordinate 8,807 downwards.
CGATGATCACTTTGACGCTCGCACTGAACGCCCATGAACAGCGTTCAAGCATGCTTCCCGAACCCTGCCTTCGTCATCAGTCCAAGCGGCGCCCAATGAGAAAAAGCCCGGGCGTTCTGTGCCGCCCGGGCCTTGGCTGAACGTGTGCTCTGGACTACTTGTCCGACTCCGGCAATCCCATCCCCTTCCGATCCGGCGGCGTCGGTCGTTTCGGTGCCACATACGGCCGCTTGGCCACCTCTTCCATCAGGTGCGCGATCGCCGCGTCGAGCTGAGGGTCGCCGCCCTTGCCCTTGCCTTCGGCGCCGACGACTCCGGCGTGCGGGCCGGCGGGGCCGCTCTCGTCCATCATGAGGGCGGGGTCGTCGATGACGACGACGTCGGGATCAACGCCGTGGCCTTCGACGCCCCAGGTGCCATCGACGTCGTAGAAGCCGAAGTTGGGAACGGTCATGCTGCCGCCGTCGATGAAGGCGGGGTTGCCGCTTATGCCGACGAGGCCGCCCCAGGTGCGGGTGCCGAAGAGCTTGCCGAGTTTGTTGTGCTTGAAGAGCCAGGGGAACATGTCGCCACCCGAGCCGCTGAGCCCGTTGGCGAGCATCGCTTTGGGGCCCTGGTGGCTGTCGGGCGGCCAGGTCCAGTCGTTTCCATCGCGGCGTGCCCAGTAGTTGGTCACGGGGCGATTGAGAAGTTCGATGAATCGCGTCGGGATCTGTCCGCCGCCGTTCCAGCGTTCATCGATGAGCAACGCGGCCATATGCCGCTGGCCGAAGAACTGGCGGAAGAGCTCGTTCTGGCCGTTGACGCCGGTGTCGGGGACGTAGATGTACCCGATCTTGCCGCCGCTCTTCTTCTCGACATAGGCACGATTGCGCTCGATCCACGCTCGGAATCGGAGCGTGCCGTCGCTGGCGACGGGCTTCACAAGCACCTCGCGCGCCCCGCCACCCTCCATCGTCGGCTTGTCACTGACGGTGAGCACCGTTGAGCGATCGGCAAGACCGATGAACGCCGCCCACGGGTCGCGCGTCGTATCCACCGGTTGGCCATTGACCGCGAGCAGATATTCGCCCTGCTTCACACGCTTGCCCGGCTCGCCCTGAGCCAGTGGCGAGCGAGCGTCGGCGTCCCACGCCGCACCTTCGTAGATGGTGCGGAAGCGGTACGCGCTCCCCGATTCGCCGGGCTTGCCGACGAGTTCAAAGTCGGCCCCGAGCAGGCCCACACCGACGGTCGGCCCCTGATCGCCGACATCGCCGGTGCCCTGCACATAGGCGTGCCCGATGTTCAACTCGCTGATCAGCTCGCCGATGATGTACTGAACATCCTCCCGGCTGGCGGCGTCATCGAGCATCTTGCCGTAGTGCTCGCGCATCTTGGGCCAATCGACGCCGTGCATGTTGCCAACGTAGAAGTAGTCGCGCTGCAGCCGCCACGCGTCGCTGAAGATCTGCTTCCACTCGTCACGCGGCTCGACCATCTGGCGCATGCCGGACGTGGAGACATCCTGCCCCTTGCCGCCACCGGCCACGGGATCGACGATGCGCATCTTGCCCTGCACGCGCACCAGCAGCTTGTGGCCCTTGGGCGTGATGTCGAACGAGCCGGTGCCCTCGACGACCGTCTCTTCCTTCTTGTCCTCGCCGCCAGAGATCGCTTTGAGGTCGAGAATCTTGATCGCGGTGCGCGACGCCCCCCCTGCTGCCGGGCCATCATCATCGCCGCGGGCTGCGGACCGCACGAAGATCAGCTTGCCGTCTTCGCTCACAGCGAGCTGGCCGAAGTTCCCCGCGGGCACGGGCACGAGCAGGGCCCGCGATTCCATGTTCTCCAGATCGATCTTCAGCGGCTTCTTCACGGCGTCGGGCTTCTTGTCGCCCGGCTTATCCGCGGCCTTGTCCGCGGGCTTCTCGTCCTTCTTTTCTTCTGGCTTCTTGTCCTCGGGCTTCTTCTCGTCGCCACCCTTTTCGTCGGGCTTGCTCTCATCGCCCTTTTTCTCTGCGTCCTTAGCGGCCTCGTCCTTCTTGTCTTCCGGCTTCTTCTCGTCGGGCTTCTTCGCAGCAGGAGCGGCCTTCTTCAGCTCTTCCTCATCGCTGCGCGGCGCGAGCGGGTTCTTCACGTACAGCCGCAGGGGCAGCATCATCAACTGCTGCGTACCCGCATAGGCAAAGGTCGTGTCGTTGTCGGCATAGCGCGGCGAAGACCATCGCCCCGAGGCGCGGTAGAACAGCACATCGCCGGTGCGATCAAACGTCGGCGTGCCGCAGTCGAACATGCCCGAGGTCACGCGCGTCTTGCTTCCCGCGTTCTCACCGGTGGCCTTGAAGAGCCAGATCGCCGACTGCGTGTTCTCGTCGTTGCCGCGCGTATAGGCGAGCCACGCCGAGTCATGCGACCACGAGACGCTGGGCGTCTCCATCCACGGGTCTTTGTCGACGAGCTGCACCGTGCCCGAGACCGTGCTGGCTTTCTCATCCACGGTCATCGTCGCAATGCGCAGGTTCCCGTTCTGATCCGTGAACGCAACGTGCTTGGAGTCCGGCGACCACACCGGATTTGCGCGGAAACCCGCGCCGAGATCGGTCAGCTTTGTGGGCTCAATCTTCTTGCCGCCGGCGCTCTCAGCAGCTTCGGCGGCTTCCGACTTGTCGCCATCGGGCTTCTTCGCATCCTTCTTTTCCGCCTCTGCGGCGCGTGCGTCCGATGGTCGCACCCAGAGCTCATACTCCCCGCTCTTGTCGCTGAAGTACGCGATCCACTTGCCGTCGGGCGACCATGTGGCGTCGCGCTCAAACTCTGCGTCCGTGCGGGTCAGGTTGCGGGCCGGCCCCTCCTTTGCGGGAACGGTCCAGATATCCCCGCGCCCGGTGATCGCCACGCGCTTTGCGCTCGGCGAGATCGACCACGCGGTGATGTTCTCCGCGGCATCCACCATGCGTGCCCGCACCTTCGGCCGCGCGCCCGGAATGCTCACAACGATCTCTTTCGACTGCCCGCTTGCCAGATCCAGCAACATCAACTTGCTGCCGAGCTGGAAGACGATCTCGCCCGCCGAGCCCGCGCCGCCAGAACCCATCGCGGGCCAGCGCACATCGTCGTCGGCAAAGGTCGTGATCTGCTTCTTGGCACCGCTTGCGACGTCAAAGGACCAGACATTCAGCCGATGCTCGGCCCCCGCGTCAGACAGGTAATACACCGTCTGCGCTCCACCCTTGGCCGCGACGGCCGGCCCGAACATCGGAAGCGTGTCGGTGCCCTCCCAATCGGTCGCCTGCTTGCTGGTGCCGTCCTGCAGATTCACCAGCCAGACATCCGTCGCCATGCCGCCGCGATAGCGCTTCCATGTGCGATTGTCGGTCGAGTGCGGCGTGTACGCGAGCCACTTGCCATCAGCGCTCATCGAGCCGAACGTTCCGTACGGCACCGGCAGCTTGCTCGGTAGCCCACCGCCGGCGTTCACGCTGAACAGCTGGTTCTGCCGGGTATTCCCGGCCATGGCGTTTGAGTAGAACAACAGCGAGTCGGCATTGGACCAACCGACGAGGGTCTCGTTGCCCGGGTGGTGCGTCACACGCTGCGGAATGCCGCCCGTCGCGGGAATGGTGTACACATCGCGGTTGCCGTCGAGATTGGCAACGAACGCGATGGTCTTGCCGTCAGGGCTGAAGCGCGGCCAGGAGACCGCCCCAGACGGTGCGGCCACCGGCCGCGCCACGCCCCCCTGCTTCTCGACCACCCACAGGTTGCTGGCATAGACGAATGCGATCTGCGTATCGCTGATGGTCGGGAAGCGCAGCATCCGCGCGTCGGGAACGACATCTCCGTGCGCCGCCGACGCCAGACCCAGACACCCGCCACACGCAAGGGCGAGCAAGCCGCACGAACGACGCAGGGAGACACCCGAAACAGCGTGACGATTGTCCAAGGGAAGCACTCCGGCCCCACCCCGCCCAAGACTGAAAGCCCGACTCGCCGGTCTCGGATCGAACGATCCCGCAACCTGTCGAGTGCAGAGTCTACCGCATTGGCCGCACGCCGGGTTTCGGAGTCGTGCTCGATCGCCGACGAGCCAGCACACGCTGGGGAAAGGATGGGGAAAACTCGATCATGATCGAGCACCAGAGAGACCCGCTCAGACGGTTCGATCGGCCATGGTGAGCCGTCCTCATGCTCGACCCCGAATCGGCGGTGGGGGTCCAGGTGGAAGTTTGTCGAGACGTGCACTCGTCGGCTGTCCCGCTTCAGTCGAGTGAATCCTCAGCCGATAACGCGCGTATGAATGCCTCTCGTCCACGTCGCCGCGCGATGATTGATCCGCCGTCTTGCGAGGGGCTTGAGCCCCGCGTATTGCTGGCCACATTCTCCGCTTCGCAGTACTTCCCGACCTATATCGGGTACGACTGGGGCTACCAGACCACGCAGCGGGTCAACGCTGGGGCACTTGCCACAGGCACCTCGGTCGTGCAGTCGCTCGACGGCGGACTCTTCGGCCAAACGAACGTCACGCGGATGCGCGAGGTCCGCACGGCTCTTGCACCCGATCCCTCTCGCACCCTTGAATCCCAATGGGGCGGCACGCCCGCCGGGCTTCGGTTGTTTGGTCGCACGGATTCTGTCGATGACACGGCGCTGCGCTACGGCGCAGGTCTGCCGATTCTGCCGCTGCAGTTTGAGGACGGCCGCACGTATTCAAACAGCAAGTTTGTCTCGGGCACCGCGGGCGAGGCGACGGTCACCGGGACCATCTCCTCCTCGGCGAGCGTGGTCGGGCTGGAGTCGATCACTGTTCCCGCGGGCACATTTGATGCGCTGCGTGTGGATATCACGCTCATCACCAGCGCGACGCTGACGAGCATGGATGGTGCTCAGCCGCTCAACATCAACGAGTCGATCACCCTCTGGTTGATCGATGGCGCGGGCATCGGCCGCGAGGAGCGCACGACCGACACCACACTTGACACAACAACGACGAACATCACGCTGACCCGAGCCCTCTCGGGCACGACGATCCTGCAGCAGCTTGACAGCATCCAGGTCTCGGGCCGCGGCGTGCCGATCTCGGTCGGCGACGACTCCCCCACGACGCTCGACGGCACGAACTTCGGTGGGATCGATGTCGAAGCTCAGACCAAGACGCGCATCTTTGTTGTCCGCAACGTTTCACCAAACTCCGTGACGCTGGCAACGCCGGAAATCGCTGGGGATGTTGCGCAGATCTTCATGCTCTCGGGCGAGCACGCCGACGACTTCGAGGTGGTTCGGTTGCCGGTTTCGGCGGGTATCGAGTCAGGAGCTGTCGCACGATTCAGCGTTCGATTCAACCCTTCGGCACTGGGCTTTCGCCACGCGGTGGTGCGGTTCTCGCTTGCGGGCAATCCCAACGCCGTCTTCAGCTTTGCCATCCGCGGCACGGGCGTGGACCTTGGGCGGATTGATGTCACACGCAACGGCACGATTGCAACCATCACGCCCGGCGCGCCGGCCGACAGCTCGCTCGGCACGTTCTTTGGCAACATCGTCACGGTGGGCGACCGCCTCAGCCAGCGCACATATCGGATCACGAACTTCGGCAACGGCCCGTTGCGGCTGATCGGCACGCCGAGGGTGGTGATCAGTGGGGTGCACGCCGCGGACTTCGTCGTGTCCGCCCAGCCGCTGGCGGAGATCGGGGGCGATGGCGTCACGCTGTTTGTCGTGCGGTTCAACCCGACCGCGCTGGGCACGAGGTCGGCAAGCGTCACGATTCTCTCGAACGATCCCACCCGACCGAGCTATAGCTTCGGGATCTCGGGCGTGGGGATCTGATCGGGCACAGTCGCTCCTGCGCCCCTTCCGCGTGCTTCCAGCTCAGTGGATGCTGCCGAAGCACCCACAACCCAGGGAAATCCGGTGGCATTCAGGCCGGACGACCGGGCGAATCACGCCCGGGACGCCGACGCCAAACGCGCGATGCCCTACACTGTGGCTTCACCTCCCAGCGGAGTTTCCGATGCCCAAGCGGATCGTCTACAGCACCCAGATCGAGTACATCCAGTGCCTTGATGAGCAGGGCAAGCTCGATGAGAAACTCGTCCCTCAGGGCGATCCGTCGCGCCTCAGCGACGAGCAAGCCGTCTTTCTCTACGGCAAGATGATCGAGTATCGCCATCTCGACGAGGTGGCCTTCAAGCTGCAGCGCTCCGGGCGCATGTACACGTATCCACAGAACAAGGGGCAGGAGGCCGCGGCACTCGGTGCGGGGGCCGCCCTCCGCGTGGGCGTGGATTACCTTGTGCCGTGCTATCGCGAGAACGCCGCGCTCTTTCTGCACGGGCTGGACCCGAAATACATCCTGCTGCACTGGGCCGGCGATGAGCGTGGCAACGCAATCCCGCAGCGCGACAAGCACGGGGAACAAGGCGTCAACTGCACCCCTATCGCCATTCCCATCGGCACCCAGATGCTCCACGCCACCGGCATGGCCTGGGCGTACAAGCTGCGCAAGGAAGACAAGGTCGTCGCGACGTTCTTCGGCGACGGCGCCACGAGCGAGGGCGACTTCCACGAGGCGATGAACTTTGCCACGGTCTTCAACGTGCCGTGCGTGTTCATCTGCCAGAACAACCACTGGGCGATCAGCGTGCCGCGGGATCAGCAGATGAACAGCGAGACGGTGGCCCAGAAAGGCATCGCATATGGCGCACACTGCGTGCAGGTCGACGGCAACGACCTCTTCGGCATGTACAAGGTGGTTCTCGAAGCCCGCGAGCGTGCCCGCAACGGCGGGGGCGTGACGCTGATCGAGGCGATCACCTATCGCCTCGCCGATCACACCACCGCCGACGACGCCCGCCGGTACCGCTCCGAGGCCGAGGTCGAAAGCTGGCGCGGCAAAGACCCGGTGATCCGCCTGCGCAAGTATCTCGAAGGCCAGGGCCTCTGGAACGACGCCAAGCAGAAGGAAACCCTCGACAAGGCCGAGGCGTGGACGAAGAAGATCGTCGACGAGGTGCTGAACTATCCCGCGCCGCATCGCAACGAGATGTTCGACCACCTTTTCGCCGACATCCCGGAAGAACAGCGGCGGCAGCGGGATACCTGGGCGACGCATTCCTTGGGGCAGTTTCCGGCTCAGATCCAGCTGGGAAAATAGCCAAAGGGCAAATAGCAAAGGGCCAAAGCTGGAGCAGTTCATGGGGAGACTTAAGGAGGACTTTCTGCAGCGGGTCGATGCATTCGCTCACAGAGTTGTTGATGTCGCGGATGTCTTGCGGGACGATGGCCGGTCACACCGAATCGAGGACCAGATGATCGGAAGTGGAACATCCATCGGCGCGAACATCGCGGAAGCGGACGAGGCGATGAGCCGACCAGACTTCTGCAAGTGCCTTAGCATCGCTTTCAAAGAACTCGCGGAGACCCGATACTGGATTCGCTTTGTGGCCACCCGAGGATGGATTCGCCCGCATCGCCTGACTGAACTCGACGCCGAAGCCGTTGAACTTAAACGAATTCTCGGTTCGATCCTGACCAAGTCGAAGAAACCCAGACGACCCTGACACATTTGGCCCTTTGCTATTTGCTCTTTGGCCCTTTGGACCCTTCCCATGCCCCGCACTCCTCAGATGATCGAAAAAGGCCTCACCCTCGTCGACGCCATCAACGAGGGCCTCGCCCAGGAGATGGAGCGCGACGCGCGCGTCGTCTGCCTCGGCGAAGACGTCGGGCTCAACGGCGGCGTCTTTCGCGTCACCGAAGGCCTTCAGAAGCGCTTCGGGTCTGATCGCGTCGTCGATACGCCGCTGAGCGAGTCCGGCATCATGGGTGCCGCCATCGGCCTGGCCATGGGCGGGATGCGGCCGATTCCCGAGATTCAGTTCGAGGGGTTCATGGGTCCGGCTCACGATCAGCTTGTGAATCACGCCGCCCGGTTCCGCAACCGCACCCGCGGCGAGATCACCGTGCCGCTCACCGTCCGCGTCCCCTGGGGCGGCGGCATCCACGCCCCCGAGTTTCACTCTGACTCTCCCGAAGCGATCTATATCCACAACCCGGGCATGAAGGTCGTCTGCCCCGCGACGCCCGCCGACGCTAAGGGGCTGCTCATCAGCGCGATCCGCGACCCCGACCCGGTGCTCTTCTTTGAGCCCAAGCGCGTCTATCGCTCCTATCGCGAGCAGGTGCCCGAAGAGGAATACACCATCCCGCTCGGCAAGGCCAAGGTCGTGCAGGAAGGCACCGACCTGACGATCATCACCTGGGGCGCGCAGCTCTTTCAGTGCCTCGAAGCCCTCGACCAGTTGCCCGAGGACGCGAGCGTCGAGCTGATCGACCTGCGCACGCTCAACCCGCTCGATCACGACACGATCGCCACCAGCGTGGAGAAGACCGGCCGCTGCGTCGTGGTGCAGGAAGCCCCCAAGACCTGCTCCCTCGGCAGCGAGATCTCAGCGATCATCCAGGAGCGCTGCTTCCTGAATCTCAAGGCCCCGGTGCAGCGCGTGGCGGGCTTTGACACGATCATGCCGTATGCCAAGCTGGAACTGGACTATCTGCCGGACGCGAAGCGGATCGCGGAGGCGGTGGTGCAGACGCTGGGGTATTGAGACCACTTGGGTGCAAGGCCATGCTGATCATCTGGGGATCGAAGGTCGTGCGCAAGCTCGTGGATCGCGCTCCGGTGTTGTGCCCGATATGCCGAACGATCACGGCGTGCGAGTATCTGGCAGTAAGACAGGTCGAGCATCTGTAGGAATCTCTGAACAATCGCGCAACCGCGGCGCGTGAATGATCGTACCGGATGTGGGTCCGCGTGGGCCGCATGGAGG
>JAIEOW010000027.1 GCA_019750095.1 Phycisphaerales bacterium | reverse complement strand
CCCCCCCAACTCTCGACCCGAACCCGCTCGACAACTTCAAGATCCGATCTTAAGAACTGCACACGCTCAGCACCCAACGAACCAGGCGTTGATGAAGAAGAAGACATCCGCGATCGCCACGCCACCTACGCCGTCAACGTCGGCCCGGGGGTCGCTTGCAAACCAGGCGTTCAGGAAGACAAAGATATCCCCGCTCGTGCGGGTGCCCGAGCCGTCAAAGTCCGCCATGCACGCGGGGGGCAGCGAGAACTCGAGCACGAGGGCGTTGTCCCGTTGCGGCGTGAAGTTGTACGGCGGGTCCTGCATGTTCACGAGCACGCCCGCAAAGCGCCCGTCTCTCGACACGTCGATCGCATCCGCCGAGAGCACGAAGTTGATCACACGCTGGCTGACACTCGTCACGACCTGTTGAGATTCCAGCAGCTTCTCACCATTGAAGAACAGCCCGTCGTACACAAAGTTCGTGAAGATGGTGGGCGCGTGGAAGAAGCCGGTCCAAAGAACATCGCCCCGGTCAGAGATCCGTATCGGCCCGCCGGGCGATGAAAGCACGGCAATGCGATTCGGCGCAATGCCCGGAAGCACGTCGCCCGTCGCCGCCACCTTGGTGCTGTCCTTTGCGATGATCACGCGCGGATACTGGAACGTTGCCCCGGTCAGTTTGATCTGGTACGGCAGCGGCCCCGTGCCGGCAGCGCCAACGCGCTGCCACGAGTCAAACGTCCCAGTCGCCCCAAGTCCGTCGGAACCGCGAGACCCGACCTCGCTCTGGATGGTGGCGAAGAGCTGGGGTGCCGGAGCACCGAGTGGAGATCGCCAGATGGTTCGGTCGGAGGTATTCGTCCAGACGATCGTGCTGCTTGCGGCATCGATATCCAGTCCCTGAGGGGCCGTGGCGACGATGAACTCTTCCTGCTGCGAGCCGTCGAGCGCGGAGCGGCGGATGCGATTGGCTTGCGTATCCGTCCAGTACAGCTTTCCCGCGTGGACGGCGAGGTCGCTGGCGTTCGCGCTCGCGATGACGGTCTCCCGCTGTGTTCCGTTGAGGTTGGCACGCTCGAGTGTGTTCAGAAAGGCGTTGATCCAATAGACCTTGCCGCCCACAGCATCGATAGCAATTCGTCCCGGAGCAAACGTCCCAGTCGTCGCGGCAGCCGGCGTGACGGCACCCGTCGGCGGATAATCCTGAATGACGCGCTCGCGATTGCTGCCATCCAGATTCGCGCGATTGATCTCGCCAGAGATTGATCGAGACCAATAGACCTTGCCGTTGATCAGATCCAGAGCCAGACCGGAACTGTCATTGATGCCGATGTCGCCGAACGCGGTGCTGGTCACGAGATCCTGCGGTGATGAGCCGTCGAGTTCCGCGCGGCGAAGTTTCGGGCCGCCCCCTGCGCCGCCCACGCCCCGATCGATCCAGTAGAGCTTCGAAGCACTGGGATCGATCGCAATGAACGGCGTCACCGCGAGCGTCGTTGATGGCGCGAGCGACACGCCATTGGAGGTGAATCGGCCCACAACTCCGCGACTCGGATCGGGCCAGTAGATCCCGCCACCTGAGGCGATCACGTCCGACGGATCGGCGGTCAACGCTTCAAGCTTCGGGAAGGACGCCGTCGCAAAGTTGCTCACTCGTGCCAGAGCGCGGGACTTGGGTGTCGAGATAGCCAGGTAGTACTGTCGCCCGGTGATCGCGCCCAGATTCGAGATCGACGACTGCACGGTTCCGATGCCCGCGTCATCCGATTGATTGCGCACCCGCGTGCCGTTGCCCGGCTCGGCGATCAGCGTCAACACGGAATCGAATGCTGCTCCAGCAAAGCCGCTCGCAGGAGCCGGCACGGTGGTCGCACTGAACGCCGCGGCATCCGTCACGGTGATGCGAAACATGTCCACATCATGCTCATCGCTGAGCGTTCCCGCGATGAGGTTCAGCGGACCATTCCCGAAAGTGCGGTCCTCAGCATCCACCACATCGCCAGCATCGGTCGTTTCGGTGTATTGCCCATCTCCGTCGGCGGTTAGGCCGCGAAACGCAACCACGCCCGAACCGTTGATGTCCACGGGCACACCATAGAGATCCCCCCACGCGACCGCTGGCTGCGGCGAAGGCGAACCTGTGGTGGCGACAAACTGACCAGTGCCAAGTGCGTCTGATCTCCAGATGCCCGATACGTTCTCGCTGGTTCGTCCAGAGAGCACGACCACTCCGGATTCGTTGATCGCCGAGGCATGGGCTCCAGGCGCGATCGCCGTCCACGTTGCGGGCCCATTGCCCACAGGGCCCGATTCTTTGGCCACCAGTCGCGAAGCGAGCACGGCTCCGGAGGTGTCCAGCGTCAACACAACCGCTACACGCCGCACGATGTGCGCTTCACGCACCCGCGCGACCACAAGCAGGTTTCGCGTGTCCGTCAGCGCAACGCGCACGTCGGCATCAAGTGGCTCCCACGTTGAGCCCGGCGCGACGCCATTGATCGTGACGAGAGAACCTTCTTGAACAATCACCCTTCCACGGTTGAAGTAGATGCCCGACGTCGGCTGATCGAAACTGAACTCATCGGGCGCAAGTCCGAGCGCCAGCACCGCATCACCCGCCGCGTTCAGATCTTGCGCGAGCAGGGCCGTCGCGACATAGCTGCTCGTGGGCGCCGTGAGGTACCCTGACACACCCTCGGCAACCCATGGGTCAAGCCCGGTCGGTGCCCTGAGCAGTGCCTCGTCAGCCTCCCGAGACGTGTTCGGCGTATCGATGTGCAGAAGCCAACTGCCCGATGCGTTCACGCTGATACGAAGTGTTCCACGCCCGCCCTGCCCGGGTGGCGAGAACACCAGCGGCCCGTTGATCGTGCCAACGCCGGGAACGAACTGTCCGGTCTGGGCGACCGACGTAACGATGAATGACGGCGGCTGGGCCATCGCGAGATTGCCACCAAGCACACCACCGAACACGCACGCAAGTGCCGCCGCAATAGAACGAGTGCCACGCATCGGATACTCCAGCTCAAAGACACTTCGAGAAAGCCATCGCGACCTGCAAAGGTCGCGATGACGGATGTGACTTATCGACGGCGACGAAGCGCCAGCAGACCTGCGGCACCAGCGAGCGCGAACGCCCCGGGCGTGGGGATCGCATAGGTCGCGCCCGTGAGGGTGATCGTGTACGCCGTGCTGAACGGCAACGCCGTCGACGGGAACAACTCCCAGCCAGCGAGCGTTGCACCGCTCACCAGCGGACCAACCTCAGAACGGCGCAGCGCAAGTCCGGTCGGGCTGTCGGCCGACCCCTGGATCGGACCGTCAAAGACCAGATTGCCCAGGGCATCAACGGGCCGGCTGAAGCGGCGTGTCGCAGACCCGCCATCCACACGAGAGATGCCGAGGTAGTACACGCCTTCGGTCAGCCCCGGAATGCCGCTGTTCCCGAGTCGTGCGCCGGTTGCGGTGGTGCTGTCAACGCGGTTGTCGTTGAACCACACGCCGCGTCCCTGCTCATCAAACAGCGCGAGCACCGAGTCTCCGCCGCCGGTCGTCACGGTTGCCGAGAACTGGCTCGGCAGCGTGATCGCGATCTTGTACACGTCGGCATCGAGTGAACGCAAAGTGCTGCCACCGGTCTGCGGGCGTTGGATTGCCGCGAGCTGGCCGCGGATCGTCGACAGCCCAACCAGCGGATTGGTCGTCGACGTGATGTTCGCGGTCAGCAGCGTCTCACCGGCATCGCCAGTCCAGTAGTTGAACGCGCCGTGGTTGGTTTCAGAGGCGGCCGCCGACTGCTGTTCGGTAAAGTCCTGTGCGAGTGCCGCCGGCACAGTAGCAAGAAGCACGGACGCAACGATCACGGAAGTACGATTCATGGAACTCTCTCCTTCAAACTGACAAGCAAGGGCCGCGCACACAACGTTGCGGCTTGGAAAAGTCAAAGCACGGATTCACCCACCACCGTCCCACCCGCGCGGATCGACAGCATGCCGATCCGAAGCAACGATCACCCGGCGCATGGGCGCGGATTGCCCGCGCGATCCGCCGGGCTTCAACAGCCTTGGAACCACGTGTTCAGGAACGTGAAGATGTCGTTCACGTTCACTACGCCCGAACCATCGGTGTCCGTCCCCGCTCCCCCGGAGAACCACGCGTTCAAGAACGCGAAAATGTCGTTCACCGTCCCCACTCCGTCGCCGTCAAAGTCGGCCGGGCAACCCGGTGCTGAATCAAAGCTCAGCAGAACGCAGTTCACCGCGCTGAAGCCGAACGATCCATTGGTGGCCGTCGCAACTATGTGACGACCATTGTCTGAGACGTCAAACGCGCCCGCGGTCGCCGGCACACTCCCCAGCACATCCGCAGCGGTTCCGAGGACAAGCGTGTCGACCAGGGCGAGCCGACGATCGACGAAGATCCCCGTCCGCGTTCCAGGTGCGGACCATCGTCCGCGCCAGAACACCGCCCCGCGATCATTGATCCGCACCGGACTTTCAGGCCCGCCGATCGTGTTCACCGGATTGCTCCCGGTATCGGGCAGCGGCTCGCCCGCAAAGGCCACCTTGACTGCGTTATCCCTGCTGATCATCGCGGCGGGATTCGCCGGCGTCGCGCCGGTGAGTCGAATGCGGTATGGCAGACTCGCTCCTCCCGCCTGCCCAAACCGCGTGAACGACGATGTGCTTCCCAGATACCCCGGGCCGTCGCCCGGACCTTCGCGCGCATCCGCACCGATCCAGAAAAGCTCCTGTGCAGTCCCGCCTCCGGACGACACCCTGCGGACCCGACGCTCCAGAGGATTTGACCACAACACCGACGACGTCGATCCATCGAATGTCACGCCCGATGGGGCAGACGTTTGCGCGACATCCGGCAGGAGGTTTCCGTTCGAAAGATCGATGGAGCCAACTCGGCCGGTGGAGTTCGATGTGAAGTACAAACGCTGAGCGGCCGCGCCGATGGCAAGTCGAGTGGGTGACGCACCCGAGAGCACCGTGCGCACATCGCTGCCCGTGAACGTGGAACTCCCGATCGTGCCCAGACTCGAGTTGATCCAGTACACCCGAGAACCCGCCGTGTCGATGGCCAGATCATTCAGCGGCTGAAACACGCCCAGATCCAGCACCGTCTCGCGGCCGCTGCCATCAAGCTCGGAACGAAAGATCTTCGTGGTTCCACCCGACGCGCCCGACCAATACATCTTCTGATTCACGCTGTCCACAGTCAGCGCGGTCGTGTTGAACGCGCCTGGCGATCCCGACGCGATCACATCCTCAAGCCCAGTCCCATCAGGATTCACTCGGCGGATCCGCGCCTGCCCAAACGCCCGCGACAAGAAATACACCTTGCTGTTCGGACCGCTGTCGTATACCCCCACCACATCGCTCAGCACCGGGGCGTCCCCGACGACAGATTGCCCCTCGGTCGTCTGCCGCGGCACTTCAGAGACCACAAGCGGCGCCAGAAGCGCCCCCGTCGTCGCGTCCGCACGCCCGATCGAACCCTCGCTCGGATCGATCCAGTACACCGTGCCGCCAGCCACAATGATGCGACTTGGATCAGGTTGCCACTGCTCCTGAGTGCTGGGTGGGGTTCCTGTCGCGGCCCGAGTCTTGGGCGTACCGATCACAAGAAAGTACCGCGTCCCCGGCGTGTGCGTCGATGGCAGACTGAGGGTGGTGAGTCTTGACTGGGCAACCCCAACTCCCGCGTCGTCGCTGCGCCCAACGCACTGACGATAGTTGCCGTTTGCGTTGAAGTTGTCCCGAAAGAGATAGAGCACGGTGTCGAACGCAGCCCCTGGAAAACCAGCCGCCTGATCAGGAACCGTGGTCGCACTGAACGGCTCCTGCGTCGTCAGCGTCGGATCACCGATGGTGATGAAGTAGCCGTCAACGTCATGATCCGATGACAGCGCCCCCACGATCTCACGCAATGAACCACCCACGAGCGTGGAGTTGGCCGTGAAGCTGAAGCTGTTGACGATGCTCTCACCCGCATCGCCAAGTTCCTGCCAGACACCACTTCCACCAACGATCCCGCGAAACGCAAACTGTCCGCGCTCGTTCATATCCACCGGCACACCGATCAGCGAGTTCCAGGTGCTGCCGATCGGGGTCGCGTCGCCCTGCTTGACGACAAATCCGCCTCCCGCAGGACTGGTTCGATACACCCCATTCAAGCCCGCGGCGGTTGTGCCCGAGAAAATCACATGCCCAAGGTTGTTGATCGCTACAGACGATGATGTTGTCGAAAGGTTCGTCCAGGTGTCGCCCGTGACGCCCACAGGCCCTCCAACCTTGGCGACCAGTGTTTGCTCAATCGCGTTGCCCGATGCATCCACGCGGATCGTCAGGATCGCCTTCTTGATCGCGGCGTTCTCCACGATCGTGCCCGCAAACAAATAGACATTCTGATCATTCAACCGAACCACGCCGTCTGAACCCAGCGGACCGAAGGTGGTCCCAGGCGCAACTCCGGACGCGGTGATCAAGCCGCCTTCTACAAACGGGAGCGAAGACTTGCCGAACGCGCCAGCAGTGATCGGCGGGACACTTGCAAACTCCCCCGGCCCAGCCGAGAGAGAAAACGCCGGAGTACCCGAGGTGTTGATCGAGACTGAAAAAGCCCGGTTGAACACATAGTCGCTCGTGGGGAGCCCGATGCTCCCCGCCGCCGGCGATTCCACCCCGGCCGCGAGAAATGGTGCAAGCCCGGTGTCACTCAGCAACACGGCTCGGTCAAATCCCGGGTTGGCATACACACCAACCTGTGCAACAAACGATCCCGAGTTATTGACCTCCACGCCCCGAAAACCGTCCCCGCCATTGAGTCCACTGAAAAACGGACTGTTGATCAGACCAACCCCAGGAATCGCCTGTCCTGACCGGTACCTGAGCACCGTCGTCGATGGCGGCAAAGCCTGTGCATGCACTGGCAAATCGGCCAATCCCACGGCCGCCGCGATCAGTGTCACTTTCCCAACGAGGCGGACCATCTTCCCTCTCCATTCCTCTAAAGCTCGACGCGATCACCGAGTAAGTCTCACAGATGACTCTAGCACGAGTCTGAGACTCGTTCCAGATTCGTCTTGCAATTTCTTTGATTTTGGAGTAGAGTTCCCTCGTGGGCGCGAAGCAACTCCTTTCAGCTCGTCGCAGGTCGAGTGCAGGTACGCAGGCGGACTACGTTCTCGGACCACTCTGCGTCCCAGACTGATCTGGAATGGGTCGCCTCACTCTCGCCAAGCCACGGAGTCTTTGATCAATGCTCACTTCCAAAGTCCAGGCCAATGCCAACATCGACCTGCCTGAACGATGTCGTGTCGTTGGAGTCGGGCTCAAGGAAGCGTTCTCGCCGCTGATCCAGACCTTCGCGGGCCAAAGCATGCGGCCCGCCGCGCTCGCGAGGTCGATTGGGATTGATCGCACGCTCGCCGCACGGATCGTCCGCGCGGCACGCTCAGAAGATGCGACGGGCAACGAAACGCTCAAGGAGTCGCCCGCCCCCGGCGGGCTGCGCATCATCATCGACGCGGCTCGACGCGCCGGGGCCTCAGAGGCGATGCTCGAGCCCACTGTGCAGGCGACCAACGGTTTCGAACGGCTGATTCTCGAGTTTCCTGGCGGGCGATCGGCGCTCGAGGCCACCATGGCCGAGCGCGATGGCGACCTCCGAGATCGCAATGAGCGAGCCGCGAAGCAAGCCATTCATCGCGCCATGTCCTCGCTGGTGGGCTATCAGGCCGACACAGTGCTCGCGACCACCATCATCTCGCCGGGGCGTGATGACACATCATGCGATGTCACCTATGTCCTTGGCAAATACGGCGTTCGCCGGTTGAGGGCGAGTTCACCCATCACCGTCTTTGGCTTTCGCAGCACCCCCAACGTACAGAATCTTGCGGAGACCCAAGTCGAATCCATCGACGGATTGGCGAACCCCGAGAACGCACGCGCATATCTGATGCCGGATTTCTGCTCCCGGCCGCTGCCGCCACTGAGTCTGTTCCAGTCCGGCAGCATGCTGCTCTACACCCTCGCAGATTCGGTGCCGGAAGTGAACCATCCCGTGTCGCTGACGGCGGCGCTCGTCGCTCGCAACGCCGGGCCACGCCACCAGAGCGGCGGGCGCACGTTCCACTTCGAGTCGCACGTCTGTAGATTGCCCTGCAAAGTGCTGCTGGCCGACGTGCTCATTCATGATGATGTCTTTTCAGGGTCTGAGCCGACCGTCAGCAGCGCGTTGCAGGGCATCGGTTCAGGTGAGCGCAGGCCGGATATGCCGGAGTTTCAGCTCGATCGCATCGATCTCGGACTTCCGTTCTCGCCGCTTGGGGTCGGACTTGGCGCGACCGAAACCTCTGAAGTGCCGCGATACCCCCAGTTG
The DNA here is from genome assembly GCA_019750095.1 of Phycisphaerales bacterium. Classification (GTDB taxonomy): domain Bacteria; phylum Planctomycetota; class Phycisphaerae; order Phycisphaerales; family UBA1924; genus UBA4658. The sequence goes on along the minus strand of JAIEOW010000027.1, from coordinate 3,399 downwards.
CTGGCTCAGGTCTTCGCCCGTCGAGGGCTGAACCCCGAGCGATTCCGCGGCTACCGCCTCCGTGTTCAGTATCCGGTTCCTCTGGTTTCATTCACCGTGTGGATCAAGCTCCCGCCAGGCCCCGAGCCGGGGAGCCAGTACGACATCTAGACCGCCATGATCGACCGGCGGATCTCAACGCAGAGACTCCCATGTTCACGCCACGTTTTCACTCCGAACGATCCGATCGACCCAGACCGATGCGGGCTTGGCGGCGCGGCGTCGGCCCCGCGGGGCACGCCCATGCTTTCACGCTTATCGAGTTGCTGGTGGTCATCGCGATCATCGCCGTGCTCATCGGACTTCTGCTGCCGGCGCTCTCCTCAGCACGCGAAGCGGGGCGCGCGGTAGTATGCCAGTCCAATCTTCGGCAGATGGTCGTGGCCGCCAACGCCTATGCCACGGACTCAAACGACTTTCTTTGGCCTGCCCGCGGATGGGGACGTTACGGCCGGCCCCTGGCCGATGGGCCAAACGCGCTGGTGATCTACGAGCCCGGACAGCTCTACCAGTATTGCCAGAACGCCGATCAGATCGGCGAATGCCCGGGCAATCGCCGTCGCTCCGCCAACGGTCAGTCCAGTGTGGGCAGTGGTTCTGGCCAGAACTTCTTCGGGAAGCAGACCGAGTTGCTCTGGGATTACACGATGGTCTGGCGCAGCGAGGGCGCCCGTGTGTACACCACCACCAAAGTGGGTTATCTCAAGAACCCCGCACAGTTCGATGTGAACACGCGGCCCGGGCTCAACGTTGATCCCTCGGCTCTCAAGGTTCTTTCCGGACTTCCGGTGTTTGTCGAAGAGCACACGACGTTCAACAACACGTTGCTCGCCGACGATCCAAGCCCCGACAACGCGTGGTTCGGGCTCTTCGGCGGATCGCGCGGGTCAATCGCCGGCGATCAGATCACCGCCAGGCACAACGGCGCGGGCACCATGAGCTTCATCCAAGGACACGCAGAGACCATCCGCTTCCCGAAGGGACCGTTGGACAACGTGCGCGAAGCTGGCGATCTGGAAGCCGACGACTTCTATGTCACCGGCAAGCGAGGCTGGCTCCCGTTGGAACGCCGCAAGACGCAGTGGAGCAGCGGTGCCGATGTGACTGGCTCAATCTACGGCTTCGGCTGGATCAATGCCCCCGAGTAGGGACTTCGTGCTGCGGGTACCGCAATCTGATCCCTGCTCCATGCACGTGACGGAAGCACCGGTGCTGGTGAACCCGCGATTCTCGGTCCTTGCGGCGCGAATTTGGGGGTACGGGCAGGTCGGCGGCTGCCAGGCCCGGGGCGCTTCCCATAGGGAGTGCACGCACGATCTTGACCATCGCCGAGAAGGCGTTACCCTTGGAGTCGATTCGTCGGGTAGGTAGCTCAGTTGGTAGAGCACGGCACTGAAAATGCTGGGGTCGCCGGTTCAAGTCCGGCCCTGCCCATTGGTCCAGTTTCCACAGGTTCACACGGAACACAAGCCCCAAAACTCCACGAGTTTTGGGGCGTTCGTTTTTGGTTGGAGCCGCTGCTCGAAGGCGTGAAACTGGACGGCGCTGCATTTTGACTGACGTTCGCTCCACACCGCTGGGCTCATGTCCAGCAAGCAACGTCCGCCGCATCACACCAACTCGGGCCAACTCGGGCCAACTCGGGCCAAGCCCGCACACTGCGGTTGCCGATGACACAGATCCGCCCAGAGCTTGGAGCAGCGGTCGTGCCACAGCCTTCGCGGCACTGCACGGACATCGTCGATGCCGCAGGTGCCTGCTCGCTCGAGTTCGGGTCTGGGCTCGAGGCAAGGTCGCCACATTGCCGCTCAATGACCGGATTCAATTGCCGAAGCCTCGAGGGTGAACCACCCGCGTCCATCCGGCTTCACCCGAACTGTCGCCGCGCCAACTTCGTGATCAAGGCACAGCGTCCAACCGCGCTCGGCCGCCTCGTGCAGCAGCCAGCGCTTCGTCACCATGCTCGTGTACGGCTCAACGTCATACGCCAGCGAATACGCCGACCCGACGTGGTGCACCGTTGGCATCACGTCCGGGCAGAACACCATCGCGCGCCCGCTCGGGTCTGTAAACCTCGTCGCCTGCTGACCCCATGTGTGCCCCGGCGTCAGAAACACGCTCAGACCGGGCGCGATCAGCGTCTCTCGCAACTCCACCGGCACCCGCGGCAGCTCATCACGCTCCGGCGTCTGCCCAGTCACGAACGGCCTGGGCGAATCCGCAAGCACAAGCTGCTTCTCGATCGGCCACAGATGATCCGGGTAATACGTCTTGGTCATCACCGATCGATTCCGAACCGCGTCCATCCACTCGCGCTGCTGCACATGAATCTTCGCATTCGGAAACGTCGCCACGCATCCGCCCGTCTGGATCGATCCGCCGCCGCCGTCGGTGTTCGGCGGGCATGGCCACGTCGGCGCCTCGCTACTTCGGCACAGCCGCGTCAACCCGCCCGCATGATCAAAGTGCAAGTGCGAGATCACCACCGCATCGATCGCCTCGGGCTTCACACCCGCCTCTTCAAGCGCGTCGATGATCGATCGCGGGCGACCGGGCCGCGTCGCGCTCGGCTGCATCTCAAAGACGCCCTGCATCTTCGCGTCCAGCTTGTCGCCAGAGCCGCATTCCAGAAGCACAATCCTCGGGTCGCCATCTCGAATCGGTGCCTGCGGCGTCTCAACGCGCCGAAGCAGCAGGCAGTTGTGCGAGACGGTCAGCCGGCCCTTGTCGTCGATCACGCCGTGTTCACCCACGCTCTTCTGCCAGACCACCCTGGGCACCAGCCCGAACATCGACCCCGCGTCCAGCTTGAATGTGCCGGCTCGCAGCAGTGTCCATGAATAGCGGGCATCAACTGCAGACGTTTGCTTGGTGGGCGACGGTGCGGATTGATTCGTAGTCATCGCCCCGAGAGTATCCCTGCAGGCCCTGCCGAAACACTCGCCCCGCGCTTCAGCACCCGTTGAACCACGCATTCAGGAAATCAAACATGTCCTGAAAGTCCAGTGACCCGTCGGTGTTGAAGTCGGCCAGCGCGTCCGACGCAAACCACGCGTTCAGGAAGTCGAAGATGTCCTGGAAGTCCAGCGTGCCATCCCGGTTGAAGTCCGCCCGGCACGGCGTCGGAAATGTCCGCAGCGTGCAGTACACGTTCCCATCTGCACCCCGTGCCCACGTCACCGCCGTCAGATCGTCCGATCTCAACAGCGCAGTGTGCTGATGCGCCTCGCCCAGCCGATTCCCGCTCTCCGGCGGCAGATCCAGCGGCACCCGCACGCGTGTGCCCAGCCGTGCGTTGCCCAGCGGGTCCACACGAATCGCCCGCCCGAACACATTCTCGATCACCCCTTGCACCGTCGG
>JAIEOW010000160.1 GCA_019750095.1 Phycisphaerales bacterium | reverse complement strand
GCTGCCGCTGAGCCCGTCAAGGGCTGATCGGACGGACGAATCAAACACGACCGGGCGGGATGGCTTGCCCGGTCGTTTGCTTTGTGCAAAGAGCGCCCTCGACTGGACGGCGCAATCGGTGCCGCCCCTACCCTTGGGCGCAGGACCGGATTGAGAAAACATGCGCGGGCAACGCGAAAAGAGCGTTTGCCCTTTTGACCGGACGCGAAGGAGAAGAACTCATGGCCGAGATTTCCGCGAGTGAAGTGATGCGGCTCCGCAATCAGACGGGGCTGTCGATGATGGAGTGCAAGAAGGCCCTTTCGGAGGCGGGCGGCGACTTTCAGAAGGCCGAGGACATCCTCCGCAAGAACATGAAGGGCAAGATGGACACCCGCACCGACCGCGCCGCCGGCGAAGGTCGGATCGCGATCGCCATCAGCCCCAACGAAGCCGCGGCGTCGATCGTCGAGATCCGCGCCGAGACCGACTTCACCGCGAAGAACGAGCAGTTCGTCGCAGTGGCCGAGCGCGTCGCCGCGGCGGCCCTGGTGCAGCATGCCGGCGCGGTTCCCGCGTTTCCCGATGGCGATCGGCTGATCGATGGGCTCCGCATTTCCACGGGCGAGAACATCTCGTACGCGCGTGGGCACAAGCTGATCGGCAACATGGGCCGCACGGCGTTCGGGTCGTACGTTCACCACGACGGCAAGAAGGGCGCGCTGATCCAGGCCGAGGGCGATGTGAACGATCAGACCCTGCGTCAGATCTGCATGCACATCGTCGCCGCGGTGCCGACGCCCAAGGGCATCACGGCGAAGGACATCCCCGCCGACATCGTGGAGCGCGAGCGGAGCTTCCGCCTGAGCCAGGCCATGGACTCCGGCAAGCCGAAGGAGATCGCCGAGAAGATGGTCGAGGGCGGCATGCGGAAGTTCTACGAAGAGATCGCGCTGATGGAGCAGCCCTTTGCACTCGATCCGACCAAGAAGGTGTCGGAGGTCCTCGGGCCGAAGGCGACGATCATTGCGTTCCTGCGGTATCAGGTGGGCGAGCAGGCCTGAACAATCCGGTGAGTTGCGATGCGCTCGCCGTTCGTCAACGTAAAGGCAGTCACGCCAAAGCCCCGATCACTCGGGGCTTTTTTTCTGCTCCTAGCGGATGCTGATCATTGGGCCGTGCGGGGAACCAACTCTTCGACACCCACCGGAGGTTTTCACCCTCAGGTTATTGCGCTGATCCCCTTCATCGCTGCGGCCATTTCTTGCCTCAACAGTCCTACACTCTCGCCCCTCTTACGGAAACCCCACATGCCCACCCGCCTGTTCACCTCTGAATCCGTCTCCATGGGCCATCCCGACAAGGTGGCCGATCAGATTTCTGACGCCGTGCTGGATGCGATGCTGGCTGATGACGCGATGAGCCGCGTCGCGTGCGAGACGCTGTGCTGCACGGGGCTGGTGGTTGTCGCCGGCGAGATCACGACCAACACGTATGTCTCGATCCCGGATCTGGTCCGCGAGACCATTCGCGAGATCGGGTACACCTCGGGAGACATGCGCTTTGACGCCGACAGCGCGGGCGTGATGGTCGCGATCAACAAGCAGTCCAACGACATCGCCATGGGCGTCAACCGCGAGGGCGCGGGCGATCAGGGCATGATGTTCGGCTTTGCCTGCAAGGACACGCCCGAGTTCATGCCCCTGCCCATCGCCCTCAGCCACCAGCTCGTCGAGCGTCAGGCCGAGGTCCGCAAGAGCGGCAAGATCCCCGGCCTTCGCCCCGACGCCAAGAGCCAGGTCACGGTCGAGTACGACGGCCTGCGCCCCGCCCGCGTTGACACGGTCGTGCTCTCCACCCAGCACGATGCCTCCTGGAACGATCGCCAGGACGAACTCAAGAAGCAGGTCACCGAGCACATCATCAAGCCCGTGCTCGGCTCATGGCTCAACCCGGCCATCACCATCCACATCAACCCGACCGGCCGATTCGAGATCGGCGGGCCGCACGGCGACACCGGGCTCACCGGGCGCAAAATCATCGTCGACACCTACGGCGGCATGGGTCGCCACGGCGGCGGTGCCTTCTCGGGCAAGGACCCGACTAAGGTCGATCGCTCCGCCGCGTACATGGCCCGGTACATCGCCAAGAACGTCGTCGCCGCCGGACTCGCCGACATGTGCGAGATCCAGCTCTCCTACGCCATCGGCGTCGCCGAACCCACCAGCGTGTATGTCGACACCTTCGGCACCGCCAAGGTCGCCGAGGACAAGATCGCCAAGGCGATCCGCGACACGTTCTCTCTGACGCCCCGCGGCATCATCGAAGCCCTGAACCTCCGCACCCCGATCTATGGCCCGACCGCCAAGCACGGGCACTTCGGCCGCAAGCCGTATGAGGGTCAGTACTTTGACCCGGTGAAGCGTCAGAACCGCGGCCCGAAGCTCGGGTTCTTCTCGTGGGAGAAGACGGACAAGGCCGAGCAGTTGAAGAAACTCTGCCACTGATTCAGACTCGGGTACCGCCACACTCCGTGTGGCGTTTCTCTGCGCCTTCGATCCATCCGATGAACCGCACCGCCATCGCCACATACAGCGCGACGAGCATCACGGCCGTTGTGCTGACGCTCGCCGCCTGCTCTCAACCCGCGTCCAAACGAACCGATCGCGCCCCTGCGACCAACTTCGTCGCGACCACCCAGGTCGACTCCGTGGAGCCCTGGTCGTTCAACAACAAAGACGGCCGCATCTTCCGCACCGCCAACTACCGCGTCTTCACCACCCAGCCCGACACGGTGCTGAACTCGCGATTGCCATCGTTTCTTGAGAGCGCGTTGCGTCATTACCGCACCGCCATCACTGGCTATGCCGCGCCGCTGCCCGAGCCCGAGATCAAGCTGGATACGTATGTGCTGCGCACGCGCGAGGATTGGGCGCTGCTCACGCGACAGCTCACTCTGGACCGGGCCGACATCTTTCTCCGCATTCCCCGCGGCGGGTTCGCATTCGGCGGCAAAGCTCTCCTGTTTGACATCGGCGCTCGCGACACGCTCGCCATCGCCGCCCACGAGGGGTGGCACCAGTACACCCAGCGTGCGTTTCAGCAACCCTTGCCGGTGTGGCTCGAAGAGGGGCTGGCGACGGTGATGGAGGGCCACCGTTTCGAAGGCCGTGGCGAGCCCCAGTTCTTGCCGTGGTTCAACACGCAGCGTTTCGATCTGCTGCGCAAGGCCCATGCCGCGGGTCGGTTGGTTTCGCTGCGCGATCTGCTCGCCGACTCGCCCGGCGACTTGCTTGCCGGCGGAGCGGGCGCGGGCGAACGGGCGTTGATCTATTACGCCCAGGTCTGGGCCTTATCGCATTTTCTGTTGGAGGGCGACTCGGGCGCACATCGGGCGGCTCTCAATCAATTGATCGCAGACGCCGCCAAAGGCACGCTGACTGCTCGGCTCTCCCCCACCCTCGGCGAGTTTCGCGCCGCCCAAGTGCTCGCCCAACGCCGTGGGCCGGTGCTTTTTGAGGCCTATTTCGGGCCGGTGGGCGCACGGTCGGATCAATATGACCGATTCATTGCGGAGCTTGTGAAGCCGGGGTCGCGGGAACGGATCGTCGAGGGCGTTTCGCCCGTCCAACCTCGGCCGACTGAGCGTCGCTGACGCAGCGACGGCCGAGCTGAGATTCGGAGCCCCTTATCCGACTTTGAACCCGCCCGCGACCGATCCGGACGTTCATTCGCCCGAGAACCCGGGGGGTTTCTTGGCCCCGGGCCAGACAGGGTTTATTCTTGGGTCTCCCCGGTTTTTCTCACCGGGATCAACAGGAGTGGTTGATGCACCGCAACTCGGTTCCGTCCGGCTCTTCGCACGCCCGCACCATCTGGCATCGTGCGACGCGGATCGTCGCTCTGCTCGCGGTGGTCGGTGCGGCACCCTCAACCCTTCGGGCCGATGACAATCCGGTCTTCCTGCAGTGGTTTGAGACGCGCTGGAACACGATCGAGTATCGCCTGCCCGACTTCTTCATGGCGGGGTATGACTCGACGTGGATCCCGCCGCCCTTCAAGGCCGCGGACCCGACGAGCGCGGGCTTTGACTGCTTCGATCGCTTTGATCTCGGCAAGCCCGGCGCCGAGACGGCCTATGGCACGCAGGAAGCCATGCGGGCCATGATCGAAGAGTTTCATCAGGCCTCGTCGCTCGTGTACATCGACCTCGTGATGAATCACAACTCCGGGCGCAACGGCTCGGATGACTTCCACAACGCCGGCGGCTATCCCGGCTTTGCCATGCGCATCGGCTCCGACTTCTGGGGCGACTTCAACGACGGCACGCAACAGTCCTTTGACCCGCAGGCCTCCAACTACAACCTCTTCAACGGCGACCTCGTCGGGCTCATCGACATCGCTCATCAGAAGAGCTTCCAATACGTTCGCCAACCCATCAGCTCAACGCCCGGGCCGGGTCAGGTGAACATCCCGCCGGGCACTGTGCGCAATCGCCCCGACCCGCGGAATCGCCAGTTCTATCCCGACGTCGACAACCTCGCGGGTCGGCGCCAGTTCACGAATCCGGCGACCGGACAGAACATCACGATCTTCAACATCGATCCGACCGACGCGGCCCAGACCGATCCCGCCCAGATGAAGGGCGACCCGATCATGGAGAACGCCAACGCGTATCTCCTGCGCTCAACGCAGTGGCTGCTGGATGTCATCAACGTCGACGGCTTCCGTCTCGACGCCGCCAAGCACATCCCGCAGTGGTTCTGGAATGATCTGTGGGATAACGCGGTGTTCAACCGCCGCAAGAACTTTGTCGGAGGATTCGTCACGCCTTTTTCCTTCGGCGAGGTCGTCGATTCCAACAGCTTCACCCTCTCCTACACACGGCGCGACGGATTCGGCAATCGTGACGCGCTCGATCTCAACGGCGCGGGCCAGCTCCGCGATCTGCTGAACGCCGGCGGCTTCGGCTCATGGCAGAATGTCCTGAATGCCCATCTCGACACCGCCGACGACGGGCTGCAGAACGGCAGCCGCGGCGTCATGCACGTCTTCAGCCACGACAACGGCTCCACCGGCAACGGCGGCTCTGCCCCCCCACTGCCCGGGCCCGAGCGCTATGCACTCCCTCAGCACGCGTATCTGCTCTTCAGGCCGGGGCCGTCGATCATCTATCACAACTCGCGTGAGTTCATCGATCGCTATCAGTTCCGCGGCTTCTGGCCGCGCGAGGGCAACCCCACCGCGCTCGGCGCACTCGACAACAATCTCGTTCGTCTGATTCAGGCCGCCAACGGCTACGCACGAGGCGAATATCAGCCGCGCAACTCGCTCATCTCCGACGCGTTTGTCTTCGAACGCCGTCGAAACAACGGCCCCGGGCTGTATGAAGCCAACGTGATCGTCGGCGTCAACGACTCGTTCCTGAATGGCTCGGTGAGCTTCAACGTCTACACCAGTTTCCCCGCGGGCACACGCTTGCAGGAACTCACGGGCACCGCCACCGACCCCGTGGTCGATCCGAACAACCAGGTGCCTGATGTCATCGTGACCCAGGCCTTCAACGGCGCAAACCCGGCCATCAGCGGTGCGCAGAGCTGGATCACGATCACCGTTCCCTACAACCGCAACATCAACGGCGTCACCCACCACCGTGGCTATGTCGCCTATGGACCCGCCGCACCGTCGGGCACGCTCAACATCACGCAGGTCGGCGGCAGCGCGTTCGCCAATCAGTTCCCCGCCGATCCGCCGAGCACGCCGACGTATCGCCGTCGGCTCACGCCCATCACCGTTGTTGACTCGCCGCAGTTTGAGATTCGCCTGACGACCAGCAAGACCGATCCGCTGGACAGCAACTGGGACGACTTCGCCGCATTCAGGATCGATGGCGGCTTCCCCTCCGCCGGCGCGGCCCCGGACTTCAACGGCTCCGGTGGTCTCGATTTCTCCGACAGCGATCCGTACATCCCACGTTTCGAGTCCTTCCTCACGCAGTCTTCCCCGCTGGCCACCACGCCCGGCGCGACCAACGGCGTCTATCGCCAGGTCATCAACACATCCTCGCTCATGGAGGGCTACCACTACATCGATGTGGTCGCCTTCCGTCGTCGCCCCAGCAACACCGATCCGATCTTCACGCGCTTCCGCCAGGTGATCTATGTCGATCGCACCGGCCCGGGCGTCACGCTCGCGGATGCTGCTCTGCCGATCAATACGCCGATCTACACCGCCCGCGTCACCGCGTCAGATCGCACCACCAACCGCGTGCACATCCTGCTGAATCCGCCCGTCGGCGTCGATCCACTGACGCTGGTGAACACGTCCAACCAGGCCGCCCAGTACGACCGCTACGAGTGGCGTCGCACGTTCAGCGGCCTGCGCTTCGGAAGCAACACCTTCGTCGTCATCGCCTTCGAGCCCACAGGCCGCTCCAGCGTGCAGACCTTCACCCAGAACGTCACCGTGGGCTCCGGCGACATCAACCGCGACGGCGTCGTGGACATCAACGACCTCTACGAACTCAACCGCCTGCTGGCGCTCGTCCCCCAGCCGCCGCCCTATGACGCCGCCGCCGACCTTGATGCCAACGGCACGGTCCAGACCAACGACCTGCGCGTCCTTGAGGCGTCGCTGCGTCCGACAGAGCTTCTGAACATGCAGACCCCGCAGAGATAAGCGCCACTCCGCAACGTCACGCCGCCGGTCGTTCGGTCAGATCACCGGACGACTGATGGCACGGCGTACTTCCGCAACCGCCCCTTCCACCGCAACAATCCCGCGAACATCCAGCACAACGTGCCGGGTATATCCGCACGCCGCCAACGTCAGCAGATATCCCATGACATCCAACCGCCCACCGCTGGAGCCGGGCACCCAGCGCAGGCCGCCAGGTCCCTGACGGATATCCGACAACCGAGCATCGGCGAGTCGTTTGCCGAGCTTGGCCGCAAGCGGCACCGGGTCGGCCCCGGCATTGAGCACCACCGCCGGATCAAGCCCCACGCCCAGCGTCTCTTCCTCCAAAGCATCAGCGATCGGCCAGGCACAATCCGCCAGCCGCACGCCCCGGCTCTCGGCGTGCCGAATCACCGCATCCCGCGCGCTCACCACCCCCGGCAGCGCCGCTTTCTCACCACTTGGCAGCATCAGGCAAACGCACGCCTGAGCACCACTCATCCGCGTCACCACCGCACCAGACGCCAGCACCGCCAAGTCGGCCGCCAGTTCGATCGCGCCCAGAATCGTCGCCACCGCCCGGTCCATGGTCGCCGCGTCACACAGATGCTCCGGCGGAATGAACACGTCAACACCCGAGCACGCCAGTTCGCTCCGGCGCAGGAGCGCGGCGAGATCACGCCGTGCAGAGCGATCAAGTTCGCGTGGGCGAATCCCTGACGCCGTGGCGTCGATCTGCACACCCCGCACGCCCGACATGGCGGCCCACGCGATGATCTCGCGGACACGCGCTCCGCCCGGGGCCAAGCCGCCAAGCCCGATCGCCCCCGGGTCCAGCCCGGCCATCGCGATGCTCAACTCGGGCATGCTCGGAATCATCGTGATGTTGTAGGCCCAGTGCGCATCGGACGTTACCATCAGCCATGAACTCTTGGCGGGCGTTCACACTGGCGATCCATCTTTCTTCCCTCGGCCTCTGGGCCGGCTCGGCGATCATGAGCACCGCCGTCGCCGCCATCAGCTTCCCACTGATGAAGTCCATGGAGGTCCGCATCCCGGGGCTCGCGCTGGATCAAAATCACTACCGCTTCGTCGCCGGCGCGCTGGCCCAGCGGACATTTCTGATCGCCGACATCATCAGCTTCGCCTGCGCCATGGCCGCCGGCGCCACCATGCTGGTCATGATCGCCCTGCATAAGAACGTCGCCCGGCGACTCGCCACGATCTTCCGCGGCGTTGGTCTCGGCGTCGCCATCGCCTCGCTCGGCGCGATGCTCTTTGTCATCACACCCCAGATGAACGCGGCCACGCGTCTGCATCTGGAAGCCGCCCGCATCGGCAACTCCGAAGCCGCGAAGGGCCACGCCCTGGCCGTGGATGAACTGCACCCCGTCGCCGCCGTGCTGCTGCTCATCCAGATCGTCGCCGTGCTGGTCACGTTGTTTGCCGGCGCGTGGTCGGCGGCGAGCCAGGCCGGACCCTCCTCACCCACCTCGGGCTCCCCATACCCCGAGCCCGAGCTGCGTCGAAAGAAGCGATAGCCGCATGCCCGCGCGTTCGACCCCATCACCCGCCGAACTCGCCCGCGCCGCCAAGCTTCTGGCCGAGCTGCTCGCCGCGTATCCCGACGCGCACTGCGAGCTGAACTACTCCTCGCCGCACGAGCTGCTGGTCGCCACGATCCTCTCGGCCCAGACCACCGACGTCAACGTCAACAAAGCGACCCCCTCGCTCTTCGCACGCTTTCCGACGCCTGCCGACTATGCCCGCAGCTCGCCGGAAGAGATCGAGCCGTACGTCCGCTCGCTCGGGTTCTTCCGGAACAAAGCCCGCGCCGTCTTCGAGTCCATGCGAGAAGTCCATCATCGCTTCAACGACCAGGTGCCGCGCACCATGGACGAGCTCCTCACCCTCCGCGGCGTCGCAAGAAAAACCGCCAACGTCGTCCTCGGCAATGCCTTCAACATCAACGTCGGAGTCGTCGTCGATACCCACGTCGAGCGACTCAGCAAACGCCTCGCGCTTGCTCCGAAGAAAGCCAACGTCGCCCAGATCGAGCGACGCCTCATGGTGCTCTTTCCCCAGGATCACTGGTGCATGCTCTCGCACCTGCTCATCTGGCACGGCCGCCGTGCCTGCAAGGCCCGCGGCTCTTCCTGCGACGCACACCCGATCTGCCAGACCTTCGGCGACCACTGCGACCGCCGCACCACAGAGCGCCGCGCTGCCAAAGCCGCGCTCACCATCTCAGCAAAGCCCGCCCCACTCCGCAAGAGCGGCAAAAAGACAACGACCCGCCGAGCGAAAAACGCCGGCGGGTCGTGATCCAAATATGGTCGGCGGGAGTTGAACCCACAACCTCTGCCTTCGGAGGGCAGCGCTCTATCCAATTGAGCTACGACCACGAAGCACGCGATGCTACGATCGCCACCGCACGCGGGCAAACCGCCCATGCGCACGCTCCCAACACCCCCTCGCCCGCTCAAACCAACCTCCCGCGCATGTCCGCACACCCTTCCGTTGACGCCCCCGCCACCCGCATGGGCGTTACGCCCCTCTGGGCCGTCCTCACCTTCACGTTCCTGAACTCCGTCGGCTCCGCCGTGGTGTATGCGGGCGTCTTCTTCCTCGCCAAAGCCCAATACGACTTTTCCCAGCGCGACAACTTCGCCCTCGCGCTGCTCTATGGGCTCACGTACATCCCCGCCGCACTCGCCGTCGGCCCGCTGACACGCAAGCTCGCCCGCGCGGGGATCAAACCCCGGACCGTTCTGCGCGGGATCATGATTTCGATGGCCGCACTGTGCGTGCTGCCCTGGCTCGCACAGACCCTCGGCCTCGTCCGCCCCGGTGGATCGGCATGGCCCATCTGGCTCGCCGTCGGGCTCTACAGCCCGCTCTCGGGCATGCTCTGGCCCATCGTCGAGTCCTTTCTCGCGGGCGGACGATCCGAACGCCAGCTCCGCGGCGACATCGGCAAGTTCAACATCGCCTGGTCCAGCTCACTCGTCGTCACCCTGCTCGTCATGGGCCCGCTCGTCCAGCAATACGCCCTCTGGATCCTCAACGCCCTCGCGCTCGTGCATCTCTCGTGCCTTGTCGTGGTTCAGGGCTTCCGTCCCGCGCCAGGCGAGCATGCCCACGAAAAGCACGAGTCGCCAAAGGTCTACCACCAGCTTCTCGCCTTCCTGAGGCTGATGCTTCCCGTCAGCTTCATGTTCGTTTCCACGCTCTCGCCCTATGTCCCCTTCGCGCTCGAACAGCTCAAGCTCGCCATGCAGTATCACACGCCCTTCGTCGCCATCTGGTACGCCGCCCGCGTGCTCACCTTCTTCGCCATGGAACGCTGGCACGGCTGGCATGGACGCTGGAGCGTTCCGATCATCGGCGCACTCATCCTCCTCGCGTCGTTCGCCGTGCTCATCGCCGCGCCCATGCTCCTGGACTCGGCCTCCGCACTCATCGTGTTCGCCATCGGCCTCATCGGCTTCGGCATCGGCGTCGGAGTCATCTACTGCGCCGCCCTCTACTACGCCATGGAAGTCGGCTCCGACGGCGTTGACGCCGGCGGCATGCACGAAACCCTCATCGGTCTCGGGTACAGCGTCGGGCCGATGTGCGGCCTGCTCGGCCTGGGTGTCGTCGCCGCTGGGTTGGCCGGTTCCGACGCAAAAAACTCTGGCGACACCGCCACGCTCATCATGCTTGCGGTCGTCGCCGTGCTCTCCCTCGGCGTCGGGGGCCTTGCCCTCTGGCGAGCACGAAGAACGAACTCAATACCCTCACACTGACGGAAACCCTCGCCCAAGGCATCCCAGTGATCCAGACGCCTCGACGCGCCAAGGCCCAATATCCTCTTGGAGCGCTCGCATTGGTCCGATTCGTCCGGCCGCCTGATCAGAAGTGCTCCTCGAATTGCCATCGCCCTTGGCCCCACCGCCCATGCTGACCGATCCGAGACTCTGGCTGATCCACCACCCCAACCTGGGGTCGGGTCTTCCAGCTTGCCGTGACGCCGTCTGCGGGGTCAGGAATCAGGGCTCGCGTCACTTTTTTCGGACGTTTCGCACCTGTTCGGTCGAATCCATCAAACCGCGGCCCGTGCCGCATCGAACCCAACTCTCGATCCACCTGTAAGGAGTGTTCATGGACAGCTTCATCCCACGACGGATGCTCAATCGGTTGGCGATCGGGTTGGTCGTCCTTGCTGGTTCGACGGGCTCGGTATGGGCTCAGGCCGCCGTCGCCACCGATCCCGCCGCCCAGGCCCGCGTCGCAACGCCCAAGAGCCCCGCGAACCAGATCTGGGACGCGGCCAAAGCCGGCCGCAATGACGAGTTGCTGAATCTCTTGCTCTCGGCGCCCGCGACCGACGCGGCCGGTTCGGCGGCTCTGGCAGCCAACGCCGAACTCCTGAAGAAGAATCTTGAGAAACGCGAGACCACGCGCGGCGAAAAGCTCGCCGAGGCCAACGCCAAGCTCAACGACGATTTCGCCAAGCAGGAGCCCGAGTCGCTCTCCGAAGCGCTCAAGCACGCGGTCGAGGTTTATTTGCTCACCAAGAGCGAACAGCGCGAGGCGTTCATCCGTGAAGCTCGGATCGTCGAACTGGTCAACAAGGCCGACGCTGCGGCACGCGCCGCCGAGGGCAAGGGCGACTGGTTCCTCGCCAACGAGCTCTTCTATCGCCTCAACGCGCTCCTCGAAGAGCAGGGCACCTATCGCACCGACACGCGCCGGCTGGGCCTACGGCTCATGATGATCCGCATGTACGCTCCCGAGATCTTCTGGCAGCTGCGCAACAAGGAACGTCTGAAGGACAAGAAGTCGCCCCTGCCCCCCTACAACTCACTCGGCGAAAAGTGGCAGGAGAAGGTTGAACCGGTCGATCGCGGCATGGTCACCCGCGCCGTCATGCAGGCCGTGCGTCAGCACATCGAGAGCGAAAAGATCCCGCTCCGCGAGGCCATGCTGGGCGGCATCGAAGCCCTCCGAACCATGGCGACCAC
>JAIEOW010000155.1 GCA_019750095.1 Phycisphaerales bacterium | reverse complement strand
AGAGGCCCCCGCCCGAGATGGGCGGAGGCCTTGACGATGCGGGTTCTGGAGAACCGGGGGCTTAGCAGCCGCCGGCGAACCAGGCGTTGAGGAAGCTGAAGATGTCGTTCACGTCCGGGGCCGTGGTGCCATCGCCGCCGAAGTCGGCGAAGTTGGAGTTGGCGAACCAGTCGTTGAGGTAGGAGAAGATGTCGTTGACTTCGATGCCGCCCATCTTGTTGAAGTCAGCGAGGCAGCACGGAGCGGTGTTGACGCCCGAGGCGTTGCAGACGTTGCCGCCCGGGGTGCTGGCGCCGTGGTTGACACCGGCGACGCAGTCGACCGGGAGGATGACCGAGCAGGTAGAGCCGCGGCAGCAGGTGGCCGTGGGCTGGGGGCAGATGTTGGGTGAGCAGGAGCCGCCGGCGAGGAAGGTGCCGGTGCAGCCGGTGGCGTCGCTCAGGGTGCAGGCACCGCTGGTCTCGCAGCAGGAGCCGATGCCGCCTGCGTTGACGAGGGTGATGCGGAGCTGGTAGTTGCCGGCGGTGCCGGTGCCGAAGGTGGAGAGCCGGATGAGGAAGGTCTGGCCAGCGACGAGGCGAGTAGAAGCGATGTCGGAAGCGAGGCTGCTGCCGGAAACGCCGCCGGGGCCGGGCTCGGTCACGCCGCCAGCGCAGGTGTCATCGTCGCAGCCGTCGGTGCCAGCGGGGACGCTGGTGGGCAGCTCGGTCGGGGTGGCGCAGGAGCCGGTGAAGACGTTGATCACGGTGTCCTGCGGAGAGCCGCAGGCGCTGATGCGGTAGGCGGCGGTGGCCGGAGCGGTGAAGGTGAACCAGACGCTCTGCTTGAAGCTGGCCTGGCAGGAAGGAGCCGGGGTCTCGCCCGTGACCGAGGGGTCATCGATGTTGGAGCCGACGTAGAGCTGGTTGAGGGAGAGCGCGGTGGCCGTGGCGCAGTCGGTGTTGGTGGACGCAGCGCAGCTCGCGGCGTTGCACGTGGTGCCGACGCCGACGACACCGCTGAAGGTGCCGGTGCAGACCGACGGAACGAGCAGCACGCAGGCGTTGGTGCCGATGCAGCACGGGGAGGGCTGCGGGCAGGGGTTGGTCGGGGTGCAGGGGCCGGCGCCGAGCGTGAAGACGCTCGGGCTGGCGCAGCCGACGGCCGTGGTGATGGTGCAGCCGCCAGAGGAGCTGCAGCAGGTGCCCGTCGGAGCGCAGGGGCTGACCGGCGTGCAGGTGGAGCCATCACCCTGATAGGTGCTGCCCGTGAGGCAGCCGGTGGACGTGGTCAGGGTGCAGACGCCGGTGTTGTTGTTGCAGCACGCGCCCGAAGCGCCGAAGGCGATGTTGAGGTTGATGACGCCCGACGCGGTGGTGCCGAAGCTGCCGACGAGGATCTTGATGATCTGGCCGGAAGTCACCACGACGCTGGTCGAGGAGAGATTGCCGGTGCCGGTGTCATCGTCGCAGGCGATCTGCGTTCCGCCGCAGGCGTCATAGACGGCCAGCACAGTGTCAGACAGTACAGACCCTTCGGTGTCGATGGTGGCGATGCCGTTGGCCGGAGCCTGGAAGGAGTACCAGATGCCCTTGCTGAAGCTGGGCTGGCACGTGGGGGTTGGGTCGCCGATCTGCGTGGCGGTCGCGTTGCTGGCGCTGGCGGCGGGCGCGCCCGTGGTCACGGTGATGGCACCGGCGCACTGGTCATTGGCCGGGGGCGGCACGATGACCGAGACCGAGAAGCTGCCGCTGCCGGGAGCCGTCGTCGAGTCGGTGATGGAGAAGGGGATCGTCTTGCTGCCCGGGGTGGTGGCGACGTTGACGTTGGCCAGGCCGGTCCAGTTGGCGGTGACGCCGTCGCGGACGAGGACAAGGTTGTCCGGCGAGGGGTTGCCGGTGAGCGACGAGATGTCGCAGGTGACGGCGGTGATGTTGTCGAGGGTGCTCGACGGGGCGGAGGTCACGGCGATCGTGAGCGTGGTGCTCGCGCCCTGGGCGACGGGGTTCGGGCTGGCCGAGCCGGTGCCGGTGGGGATGGGGGCCTGAACGACCGTGAACTGCACGAACTGAACGAGGCCCGAAGAGTTGGCGGGGAAGATCGCCTGACTGAAGGCCGGCGGGTTGCCCGCGCTGTCGGTCATGCCGACGTTCACGGTCTGAGCGGTGGAGATGTTGACTGGGCTGGCGACGATCCCGTTGGGGAAGTCCATGACGTTGCCGGAGCCAAAGTCGCCTGTCGGGGAGGCGAGGTTGTTGGCGAGGTTGAATGCGCCGACGGCGACGTAGTAGGTGCCGGGGGTGAGCGTGCGGACAAAGCCGGAGTTCACGGCTGCGCCGTTGAGCGTGCCCGAAGCGCCCGCGAGAACGTTGTCAGCGCCAGCGCCCACGATGGGGTTGAAGTTGCTGTCGTACAGCCAGATCTCGCTGTCCTGGGTGCCGACGGAGTTGGAAGTCTGGATTCTGATGCTGCCGGCGTAGATGGTGCCGGCGTTCACGATGGCCGCCTGGGTCGTCGTGGTGAGGGTGCTGAGGTAGGACGCGGTGGTGGTGCTGAGGCCGGTGGCGCGGTAATAGACCTCTTCCTGCTTGCCGAAGCCGTACCAGTACACGGCGCGGGCGGGAAGGGTGGTGGAGGACCCGGTCTGCAGGGTGTTGTCGGCGGTGCCGATGACGTTGCCTGACTGCGAAAGGGCGCGGAGTGTGACCGTGTGCCCGGCAGTGCCGGTGGTGCTCAGCGCGAGGACGTGGCGATAGATGCCCAGCGGAGCGGCGGCGGTCTTGACGCGCCAGTAATCGGCGCTGACCAGGCCAGCGGTGACCGTCGACGTGCCGGTGGTGGTGCCGGTGATCTGATTGGCGGGGATGGCGGCGGTGCCGTCGAGGGTGACGGGGGTGGCCGCGGCCTTGGTGTCGTTGGGCTCGACTTCCGGCGCCTGCGCGAAGGCCGCGCTGGTCATACACAGACCGGCACAGGCCGCGAGGCCGGCCGTATTGATCCACGTTCGATTCCGCATGACAGATTCCTCCTGCCGAGCCGGTTTTATGAGCACCTGGCACCAGCACCAGTGTGCACAGAACAGCCAATCTCGGAGATTTGCGTTGCACAGGCCCGGCCGGTCACACACCAGTGAGCTTGCGCGAATGTACCTGTTAAGATTTGTACCACGTTCAACTCTCACAGCAAGGAAAAACCAGCAGGATCATGCGTACCAGCCCGATTCTGGAAACGCCCCGGGCCTACTAGTTCCCTGTCTTGACAAATCCGAACAAAATCCTTGCCAAAATTCACGCCTTCGGTGGGTGCCGACCGAACGGCGTGGCAGACTGAGAATCCAACGAGGAGAGCGAGATGTCTCAGCACAATCGAGCGGGTGGAGTGCGCCATGGTCTCATCGCCATCGCAGTCGCCGCGATCACGAGCGGCGTGCACGCGGGCGTTGTCACAATCGTGCCCGGACGCGACAACTCGCTGTTTGAGGATGCGGCCGGGTCGCTTTCCAACGGGGCCGGGCAGTACCTGTTTGCCGGCCGAACACTGCAAGGGCTTGCACGGCGAACGCTGCTGCGATTCGACGTTTCAGGACAGGTTCCGGCAGGATCAACGATCACCAGCGCGTCGCTCACACTCCACGTCTCACGGGGCGTGAGCTCGATCGTGCCGATGTCGGTGCACCGGGTCAGCGCGGACTGGGGCGAAGGTGCGAGTGATGCTGTGGATGAAGAGGGCACGGGCATCGACGCCGAGCCGGGCGATGCGACGTGGCTGAACACGTTCTATCCGGGCTCAACGTGGACGAATCCGGGCGGTGACTTTCTCAGCACGCCGAGCGCGATCGCGAATATCGGCGGAGTCGGGTTCTGGACGTGGGGCAGCACGAGCTCGCTGATTGCCGACGCGCAGGCGATGCTCGATCAGCCGGGATCGAACTTCGGCTGGATGATACTCGGTGATGAGTTCGACACGCCGCCGACGGCGAAGCGATTTGACAGCCGCGAGAATCCGGAAGCGTCGTTCCGGCCGGTGCTTCGGCTGGAGTACATCCCGACGCCCGGAACCGGCGCGATGGTGATGCTCGCAGGAATCGTCGCCGCTCGGCGTCGACGGTAAGCGCTCCCTAGCGCGGATAGTCGGCGTAGGGATCGTCGGTCTTGGATCCGCCGGCCAGCTTCGCGAGTTCGAGGATGCCCGGCGCGACGGCAACTCCCGCGATCGTGGCGGCGACACCGATGCGGATGATCGCGCCGGTCCACGGCCGGGGCGTGCGGATCAGCACGCGCTCGGCGAGCACGCCCAGCAGCGGCGCAGCACCAAGCAGCGCGACGACCCACAGCGGCGTCTCGCTGAACATCACACCCGCGACGAGCATCGTGCTCATCGCGATGGCGAGCACTGCGATGACGGTGATCGGGATGGGGCGCTGGCGTACGACCAACACGGCCAAGCCCGCGCCGAGGGCCGCGGCGGCGATTGCGAAGCCGAACTGGCCGTAGCGGGTGCTGCCGGTTCCCGTGAGTCCCGCGGCGACCGCGAGTGAGACGCCAAGAAGCAGGATTGGTGTTGCGAGGCGCGGGGCAGCGTGTGCGGCGCGACCGATGGCCCAGGTGACGGATCCGGCCCAGCACGCCGCGACCATCAGCGTGAGAAGTGGGAGCATCGGCGCGAGCGCGCCGGCGCGGGTTGCGAATGAGCGGAGCGTGCCCGCGGAACTGTCCCAAAGCCCTGGACCGACGACGATCGCCGCGAGCATCGCGGCGGCGAGTGCCGCACCACCGGAGACGAGCACGATGGCGCGATCGCCGATCTCCCCCGCGGCCAGTCTGGCGATCGCGATCACGCCGCCGAGGAGCGCGAGCAGGCCGCAGGCGATGAGCAGTCGCTGGTCGAGCGTCGAGAGCCCGATGTCGGCATCCCCCCGCACGCCGACGACGCCCACGCCGAATGCACAGGCCACGGCGATGGGTGCCAGCATCGCACCGATCAGCGATCGAGACGCGGAGATCGGCATGCTGCGCGGCGTGGCGGAATCCGTCTCGATTGGGCGTGCGATCAGCAGGGCCGCGAGCGTGCCGAGGGCGGCGATCCCGGTCGGCGCGGCGACGCCGATGAGCCCGATGCGCAGAGATTCATCCATAAACGCCAACGCGCCCCGTAAGGGACGCGCTGGCGGGAGAACGCATGTGTGTGTGCTTCCGGCCCGGGTGTGTGAACAGGCCGACGCACGAGGAGGTTTGGCTAGCGATGCGGCTTACTTGTTGATGCCTTCGAGCGAGACGATGATGGTGACATCATCCGAGAGCGGACCGATGAGGCCCTTGGAGCCGAAGTCGGAGCGCTTGAAGGTGAAGGAGGTCTCGAAGCCGGCGACTTCGCCGCCGCCGCGGGCCGGGCCGACGCCGGTCTTCTTGACTTCGATCTCGACGGGCTTGGTGACCCCGCGGAAGGTGAGTTCGCCCGAGCCCTTCCAGGCGTCGGTGCCGGAGCTTTTGATGCCGGAGGCGACGAACTTCATCTCGGGGAACTCTTTGGCGGAGAAGAAGTCGGGGTTGCGGATGTGCTCATCGCGCTTGTCGTTGCGGCTGTCGACGCTGTCGGCCTTGACGGAGACGGTCGTGCCGAAAGTCTCGCCGAAGGTGAACGAGCCGGAGAAGTCGTTGAGCGTGCCATAGAAGTACGCCGCGTTCATGTGCTTGATCTTGAAGACGATGCTGGAGTGCAGCGTGTCGACGGCATAGGTCTTGCCCGCGGCGGAGGTCGCGGCGGCGGGCTGCTTGCTGTCCTGAGCGACGACCGGGGCCGACGTGCCCAGATACGCAGCGGTCATGAGCGTGAGGGCCGAGAGTGTGATGCCGCCGCCGAGGAGTGCTTGCTTGATGCGCATGTTCGATTCACCTTCCCAAAGCGCGAGCATGACAGGATCCCCGAACGGCTCGCGGCGTTCGGCGAGTTGCCCCACCCCCCTTTGGCCTCCGGTCCCGGAGACCGGTCAGTCGCCCTGTGCTTACGACAGAACGCGACGTCTGGATGCTTGTTTGAACAACTATGGCGGTCAAGGGTTGCAGGTTCGGGCGGAATCAGAAAACTGATCCGCTGCAATCCCCTGCAAATGGGGATATCGCAGGCCGCAGCGGCTCGATTGGGAGTCGATATCGTGGTTCGACCTCGTCGTGTTTGGGTTCGGTGCGGGCGCGTGGCGCGGTCATACGCTGAGAGGTATGCCACGACCATTTGACCTCCGTGCCGACCAGACCCTGACGATGCTGCGTGAGAGCGGGCAGTACAAGCACCTGCGCGTGCTGACTTCGCCGATGGATGCGGAGGTTGAGATCGAGGGGTTCGGGCGGTGCGTCTGCTTCTGCAGCAACAACTATCTCGGGCTGGCAAATCACTCAGAAGTCGTCGAAGCGGGTGTGCGGGCGCTCAAGGACTATGGCGCGGGCACGGCCTCGGTGCGGTTCATCTGCGGCACGTTCTCCCCACATCTCGAGCTCGAGCGCGCCATCGCCCGCTACATGGGCACCGAGAGCTCATACACCTTCGTCTCGGCCTGGACGGCAAACGAAGCGGTGTTTCCCACGCTCTGCGAGCCGGGCGACATCATCATCTCCGACGAGCTGAATCACGCGTGCATCATCGATTCCATTCGGCTGGCCACGGTGATCAAAAAGGGGCTGCACAAAGCCGTCTACAAGAACAACACGCTCGAAGGCCCGGGCTCATTGCGAGAAGCACTGGAGAAAGCCAAGGCCAATCCCGAGGTCAAGGGCCAGATCTGGGTCGTGACCGACGGCGTGTTCAGCATGGAAGGGTCCATCGGCGACCTCAAGGCCATGCGCCGCATGTGCGATGAGTACAACGCGATGCTCGTCGTCGATGACTCCCACGGGCACGGCGTCATGGGCACCCTGGGTCGCGGCACGCACGAGCACTTTGGGATGATCGATGCACTGGCTACGGGTTCGGGTACCGCCACGCTCCGCGTGGCGAACCAGCCGAGGCAAACGGCTCATGCCCACGCGGAGCGTGGGGGTACCCAAGACAGAGTGGACATCTTCACCGGCACGCTGGGCAAGGCGCTTGGTGGTGGCGCGGGCGGGTTTGTCGCGGGGTCCAAGCAGGTCTGTGATCTGCTCGTGCAGCGCGGCAGGCCGACGCTCTTTTCCAACGCGTTGCCTGTCACCATTGCCTGCAGCGCGATGAAGGCCATTGAGGTGCTGCTCCGCGAGCCCAAGCGTGTGCAGACCCTGCGCGACAACGTCGCCTATGCCAGGGCACGCATCAAGGACGCGGGGTTCGAAGTCCTGCAGTCACCCACGGCGATCTGCCCCATCATCGTGCACGACACCGCCAAGGCCATCGCCATGAGCAAGCGGCTGCTGGAGATGGGCGTGTTCGTGATCGGGTTTGGCTATCCGGTGGTGCCCGAGGGGCACGCGCGTTTGCGTGTGCAGATCTCGGCGGCCCATTCGCGAACGCACATCGATCGATTGGTGGACGCGCTCCGCAAGCTCTAGTCGGGCGAATCGTCGCGCACCAGATCGCTCACCGTGTCTCTCCATTTCGCGCGGGTCTGGTAGAGATCGAACGGCTGGCCGCATTCGGGGCATGTGCCCCGCATGCCGATGCCTCGCAGGTCCTGAAAGCAGTAGAGGCACGCCGACCAGTCCATGGGGACGAGGGTGTTCAATCTCTGGCGCGTGCGATACTGCCACCACGCACTGCCCGCCAGCGGGACGACGGCGGCGAGCGCGGCGAGATAGGGCCAGAGCGGAAACGTGCGATGAAGGATCAGGAGCACGATGCCCGCCGCCAGAAGCGGCGCGAACCACATCACGATCGTCATGATCATGATCTTGCGAGCGATCGTCCAGCGGGGCATGCCGAGACGATACCGCACGTCCGCGCCTCACGCCGCCGCGGCGGTGCACGCGGGGCCGGATTCCACGCACCACTTGGCGCAGGCCGCAAGGAAGGTTGCGCGATCGATCGGCTTCGGCACGACTTCGTTGCAGCCGTCGTTTGGTGTCGACCGATCAGAGCCCGTGATACCCGCGGTGATGGACAGAATCGGCTTGGCGAATCCGCGGGCGCGCAGCAGGCGAGTGGCCGAGGGCCCATCGAGCGATGGAAGCTGCGCGTCCATGAGCACGAGATCGAACGAATCCTGACCCTTCAGAGCGATCTCGACACCCGCCCGACCATCGCCGACGATCTCGACGGATGCCCCGGCTCGCTCGAGGATCGCACGAAACAGGCGCTGGTTGTCCAGTCCGTCTTCAACAACAAGCACGCGTCGCCCGTCGAGGCGGGCGAGCACTCGAGTAGGGCCGCCGACCGCGCTCCGCCAATCGGAGGTCAGGATCACGCCCTCGGCGAGCGGTGCAGGCAACTCGAAGCGAAACGTCGTGCCCTGGCCCGGCTGAGATCGAACGCTCAAGGATCCGCCAAGCAGATCGGCGAGGTTCTTGCAGATGCTCAGCCCAAGGCCCGTGCCGCCGAACCGTTGCCAGGTGTCTTGTTCGCACTGCTGAAAGGGCGTGAAGAGCAGGGCGACCTGATCCTCGGTCATGCCAATGCCCGAGTCTCGCACCTCGAACGCCAGCACGTCACTCTCCCATGACGCGGCGAGCACGACCTCTCCCTGCGGCGTGAACTTCATCGCGTTGGACAGCAGGTTCACCAGCACCTGACGGATACGCAGCGGATCGGATTGAAACGAGTCCGGAACCGGGGTCTCGGCGACCACCCGGAACTCGATGCCCTTCTCCCTTGCACGTGGCTCAAACAGCCGCTCTATATCAAGGAGCTTGCGACCGGGTCGGCAGATCTCCCGGCTGACCTCCAGCCGTCCATGCTCGATCTTCGCAAGGTCCAGCGCGTCGTTCACAATGTTGTTGAGCAGATCCGCCGACCTTCGGACCGTGACGGCGTACTCGGCACGAACTTCCGGAGACTCTTCGTCCAGGAGTAGGTCGAGAAATCCGGTGATCGCCGTGAGCGGCGTGCGAATCTCATGGCTCATCGTCGCCACGAACATGCTCTTGGCCCTGCAGGCCGACGCCATCGCGTCGTGCGCCGCCTTCAACGCGCGAGAGTTGAACCGAAGCTGAAGCTGCGACTCGGCCTGGCGCGCAAGCGCTTTCAGATCGGCGAGTTGTACTTCGCTCAGCGATCTTGGGTGCAGGTCGATCACGCAGAGCGTGCCAAGGGCACTCCCATCCTGCAAGCGCAGCGGAACGCCCGCATAGAACCGAATCCCCGGCGCGCCCGTGACCAGTGGATTGTCGAAGAACCGCTTGTCGAGCACCGCGTTCTCCACCACCAGCGGGCTGTCGATGAGAATCGTGTACCCGCAGAACGCTTGCTGACGCGGGGTCTGGCAGATCGGCAGGCCCACGACCGACTTGAACCACTGGCGATGCTCGTCAACCAGACTGATCAGCGCGATCGGGACATTGCACAGCCGAGCGGCAAGCGCCGTCAGCTCATCGAACGCCGGCTCCGGCGTGGTGTCCAGCACTGCACACGCGCGGAGTGTCTCAAGGCGTTGAAGTTCGTTCGGCGGGATCGGCGCGGTGGGCACTCGTTGACCTCCGTGTCAGTTCCCACATCTATCGAGTCCGGCACCCTGCCGTCTGAGCGGATCACGCATTCACCCAAGATAAGCCGGGTTGACCCTGCCGCTCGCGATCACCCCCGCAACCATAAAAGTCATTATTCGGACGACGGCCTTTCGGATCGTTCAAGGCGTTCAGCCACCGAGCTTTTCAAGCAGGAACCCGCTCACCTTGTCGATCGCGATCCGCTGCTGGCTTCCCGTGTCGCGATCGCGCACCGTCACCGTCTGGTCCTTCACCGTGTCGGCGTCAATCGTGAAGCAATACGGGCACCCCGCCTCGTCCATGCGGGCGTAGCGCTTGCCGATGTTTTGCTTGGCGTCGTGCTCGATGAACCCGCTGCGCCCGAACTTGGCGAAGAGCTCGTCGGCGAGCTTCTCGGCGATCTCGGGCAGGCCGTCTTTGTCCATCAGCGGGAAGATCGCCGCCTTGATCGGTGCCACGCGCGGGTGCAGCTTGAGAAACTCCGGGCTCGGGCGCGAGGGGTCGACGGTGTACGCCTCGCAGATGAGCGCAAGCGCCCCGCGATCGAGCCCGGCCGCGGGCTCGATGCAGTGGGGGATGTACCGCTCGCCCTTCTTGCCGCCGTTGGGCAGGGTCTCGCCGCGGGTGGTGTCGAAGTACTCCATCTTGGCTTTGCTGTGGGTCTGATGCTGGGTGAGGTCGTAGTTGCCGCGGTGGGCAATGCCTTCCAGCTCGCCAAAGCCGGGTGCGGTGAAGGGAAAGCGGTACTCGACGTCGCTCGTGCCCACCGAGTAGTGCGACAGCTCGTCCTTGTCATGCTCGCGCAGGATCAGGTTCTCGCCGGCGAGGCCGATGGACTTCCACCACTCCATGCGGAAGTCGCGCCAGAACTTGTACCACGCATGGCTCTCGTCAGGATGGCAGAAGAACTCCAGCTCGGCCTGCTCAAACTCGCGCGAGCGAAACGTGAAGTTCCGCGGCGTCACTTCGTTGCGGAAGCTGCGGCCCGTGTTGCCGATGCCGAAGGGAATCCGCACCCGCGTGGTATCGACCACGTTCTTGAACTGCACGAAAATGCCTTGGGCAGTCTCGGGGCGGAGATAGACCTTGTTCGCGGGATCGCGGACCGCGCCCGTGATTGTGTCGAACATCAGATTGAACTGCCGCGGTTCAGACAGCATGCCTCCACAGACGGGGCAAGGTTTGACACCCGAACTGACCTGGTGAACACTCAAACCGGCCACGGCACCTGCGAGGTACCGCACATCGGAGAACGTGAAGTTCCCGAAGCTGTATTCCCGTTCAAGTTGCTGCATCGCAAACTTGAAGTTACGGACGATGAGCAGATTGGGTGCGAGTTTCTTCCCGCTCTTGCTGCCCCACTTGGCGATCGTATCGAGGAGTTCTTTGCCGCCATGAGCAGTTGGACCAACGGCGTCATGGAGAGAGCGGACCCACTCTGATTCCTTCAACATGGCGTCAAGGTGGTCTGCCCGAAAGAGCTTGTTGCAGCCCTCTTCGGTGCATTGGACCATCGGGTCATTGAACCCCGCCACATGCCCACTCGCCTCCCAAACCTTCGGATGCTGAATAATGCACGTCTCCAGCGGCACGCACCGCACCTTCTCCCCATCCGGCCCGCGTTTGCCCCAGGCCGGGTTCATGATCATGTCCTGCCACCAGGCATCCCGCAGGTTCTTCTTGAGCTGAGCCCCCAGCGGCCCGTAATCCCAGAACCCGTTGATCCCGCCGTAGATCTCGGAGGCCTGATAGATGAACCCGCGCCGCTTGCAGAGCGCCATGATGGCGTCCATGGACTTGGGGCCATTGGCGGGGGGGGTGGGGGTGGCGGGGGAGGAAGAGGTGGACTGGTC
>JAIEOW010000034.1 GCA_019750095.1 Phycisphaerales bacterium | reverse complement strand
CGCCACCCGCTCGCAAATCCTTGCGGCCAAGGCCTTCCGAGCATCCAATCGGGCCTCATAGTTCACGGCGTTGGATGGCACCAACCGGGAAGTCACACAGACCGCGCCGGACTCTGAACGGTGCCACCGGCCGGTGTCAGGGGCCGTCCGCTACTTGGTCTTTTGGCCTTGGTGTTGCTTACGCGCTCTATAGATCACTTCTGCGGGCGCGTCGATGTCCCATCGATCATCCGGAGTCAGCATACCGAGCCGCACGTTGTATTCACGCATGACGGTTGAGCCAGCGAGCGGATCGGGCATTTTCACCTGCGTTGCCACGCCTTGCCCGTTGATGACCACCGCAGTGCCAACTGCTGAAATCACGATCGCTGCGCCATCTGCTGGAATGCTGCCCACAAGAGGCCGATCGTTTCCCGCAACTCGAATGGCCGTTTTGATTCGCTCAAATCGCTCCTCTTGGAGTTGCTTCCGAATGGCCTCAATGTCGGCATCTCTTGCCGTAACTGCCGCATCGATTTGCTCATCAATAAACACATTCAACGGGTCTTTTGGAGCTTCAGTGACACTCTCTTGCGTCGCAGTCGTAGCCTGCCCCACCAGCACGCTTGCAACAGCCAGGCCGACTGCTCCTGCGGCGATCCAGCGGGCACGGCGGGCCGAACGCTCAAGGGTCACTACTCGCTCTTCTACAGATGTGGTCATATCACCACCCTACCGCGGCACCGGCCACGCCACAAGACAACAGACCCCAAACCTCTGTCGGCAGAGTGGCGCCGATCACGCCGGACTCCGGACCGTGCCACCGACCGGGTTGGGGGAGAGCTCGGGCCGGTCGGTGTGCCTTGAAGGCCCATCGCCAGTTCTTCCCCCCCGCGCCGCAACGCCCGACCCCCCCGCGTCAACTCTTGAACCCCCGGGTTCAAGCCTTAAGCCCCCGGGTTCAGGACTTGAACCC
The DNA here is from genome assembly GCA_019750095.1 of Phycisphaerales bacterium. GTDB lineage: Bacteria > Planctomycetota > Phycisphaerae > Phycisphaerales > UBA1924 > UBA4658. The sequence continues at coordinate 9,876 of JAIEOW010000034.1, read as the reverse complement.
CCGGGCTTAAGACTTAAACCCCCGGCGTAAACGCTCGAACCCCCGGGCTTAAGTCTTAAAACCCCGGGTTCGAGAGTTCCGGCGGGCGGTTATTGACCCTGCATCGCGGCAGTGACGGGGGTAGGGTCGGGGGGGGCCGTGGGGGGGCGAAGGCAGCGGGGTCAGGGCTTGGATGTGCCGCGTCGAGAGCTGAACGCGCCGGGTGAAGCGGTGAATGCGCCGGGTCAACTCTTCGATGCGCCGGGTCCAGCGTTGAATGCGCCGGGCGAAGTCTTGAATGCACCGAGTCAAGGGTTGAATGCGCCGGGCGAAGTCTGGAATGCGCCGAGTCGAGGGCTGAATGCGCCGGGCCAAGTCCTGAATGCGCCGGGTCAAGAGTTCCCGCGGAGTTATCACGACCAGGAGAACTGGGGGGGAGAGGCAAAGGGCCAAAGAGCAAATGGCAAATGGCCAAAGAAAGGCCGACGACGCGAGCAACAGCGGTTCTCATTTGGCCCTTTGCCATGTGCGATTTGGCCCTTTCCCCCCCACCCCACCCCACCCCCGACTCCCCTCTGTGGCCCTCTGTGTCCTCCGTGTTTCAAACGGCCTTGGTGGCCAGGTCGCGGGTGCCCGGGCTTGCGCCCGAGCCTCGGATGAGACCCGATTCCCGACTCCCGATTCCCGATTCCCGCTCCCCCCTATCCTCCGCCCATGCCAACCAGCACCCCCACCCTCACTCCCCGCCCATCCATCATCGCCGTCGGCGACACCGCACCCGACTTCACCCTTCAGACCCAGGACCGCGGCGAGTGGAGACTCTCTGACGCTGTCAAGAAGGGCGACGTCGTCCTTTGCCTCTTCCCCTTCGCCTTCACCGGCGTCTGCGGCACCGAGATGAAGTGCGTCACTCAGGAGATGGCCAGCTGGACCAAGAAGGGCTCCCAGGTCGTCGGGCTCTCCTGCGACTCGCCCTTCACGCTCAAGGCCTGGGCCGAGAAGGAAGGGTTCACCCACACACTGCTCAGCGACCAGCACCGCAAGGTGACGCAGGCGCTCGGGCTGTACTGGGCCGACATGAACACCACCCAGCGCGGCACCATCGTGATCTCCAAGAGCGAGGGCGGCCAGGGCAAGGTCAAGTGGGTTCAGGCCCGCCAGCCCGGCAACGCCATGGACTGGAACCAGGTCCTGAGCGTCATCTCCTGATCGCGGATACGCTGGTGCAGCTGAGATCGCAGTTCGCCGCGTGGAGATGCGCGGCGAGTTTCCCCCGGGCAGGAGGCCCCCATGACCACGCTGGAAACGCTCAAAGACAAGTACGTCGAAGTCCGCCAGCGGATCGCCGATGCCGCCAAGCGGTCCGGGCGATCCGCCCAGAACGTGATGCTCGTCGCCGTCACCAAGACCGCCGAGCCGGATCAGATCCGCGAGCTGATCAAGCTCGGGCAGATCGACTTCGGCGAGAACCGGATGCAGCAGCTCCTGCCGCGCGCGACGATCATCGATGAGTGGTTGATGCGGCAGCGCACCCTGCCCGGAGCCGCCGTCAGCCGAACGCCCGAGGACGCACTGACGAACAAGGGCGAGACCTCCACGTCCGCCGGCGTGCCCTTGGTCCGCTGGCACATGATCGGGCACCTCCAGCGCAACAAGGCGAAGAAGGCCGTGGAGACCTGCCGACTCATCCACTCGGTGGATTCGCTCCGGCTTGTCGAAGAACTCCAGCTCATCGGGCTCAAACGCGAGAAGCCCATCGAGGTCTTGGTGCAGGTCAACTGCTCGGGCGAATCGCAGAAATACGGCTGCGCCATCGCCGCCACCGAGCACCTCGTCGAGCAGATCGAGACCATGGTCCACGTGCAGGTCCGCGGGCTCATGACCATGGCCGCCCACGCCGATGACCCGGAGAAGTCACGCCCCACCTTCGAGCGCCTGCGCGAACTCTTCGAAGAAATCCGCGAGCGCGGCACCGGCGGCCCACGCTTCAACATCCTCTCCATGGGCATGAGCAACGACTACGAGGTCGCCATCCAGGAAGGCTCCAACCTGGTTCGAGTCGGCTCGGCCCTCTTCGGCGAGCCCAAGCCGGGTGCCGAAGACTCAAGCGACGACGATCACGACGACTGATCGTTCACTCCGCCACTTCCCCTACACACACCCCGCGAACCACCTGTTCAGCAGCGTGAAGATGTCCTGCACATCGACGCCGTCGCCGTTCTGATCGGTCGCGGCATCGCTCGCGAACCACGCGTTGAGATAGTCGAACACGTCCTGCGTGTTCAACGTCCCATCGCCGTTGAAATCCGCGGCACAGGGCACCTGCTGGCAACTGAACGCCGCGAAGCGCACATCATCAACGCCCGCCTCAACGAACACCTGATCGTTCACCGCCGTCGCCACGATCCGAACACGCATCCCGTTGCTGGCCGGCACAACGTCCGTCAAGCGAAGCGTGTACTTGTTCCATCGTCCAAGCACCTCGCCCGGCGCGGCGTTGGGCGCGATCGTCAGCGCACGCACCCACGTCGGAAACGTGCTCCCGCCGTTGCTCGTCACATCGATCGCCAGCGCCTGCGTCCGCGAGCTGTACAGCCAGAGCCACAGCGACAGCTCCACGCTCTGCGCCCCGCTGAAGTTGAGCAGCGGGCTCATCAGCGTGGTCTTGCCGGCCGTCAGCTTGCCAGAGGTCACGTTGCCGCGCGTGTTCACGCCCGTGATGAAGCAGTTCACGCCCGTCAGCGGCGAGACGTCGTTCTCCGCCTGCGCCTGCGTTCCCGCCGGATTCGCTCGCACCCAGATGCCGCCCAGCGATGTGTCGGCGCTCATCGGCGTCGAATCACCGACCGTCCACCCGCCCGCGCTCGCCTCAAAGTCATCAAACCGCGTCGTCGCCAGCGTGCGCGAGGTCGCTTCGTATGAGCCGCTCGGCGGCAGCGTCACCGTTCCGCCCCCTTCCACCGGCACCACGTAATACCACTGCGTCACCGCCCCGCACGCGCCCGTCGGCAGCGTGTGCGTAAAGACACGCCCGCCCTCGTCGGTGCCGGAGTTCGTCATCGTCACCGCGCTGAACGCGCCGACCCTGCCCACCCGCGCAAAGGCCTGCGGCGGATTCACGTTCAAATCCGCCGAACGCTGTCGACCACGCGTGAACTGCACCCGCAACGTGTTCACGCCCGTGCCGATCCACTGCGGCTTGCCCGAGGCAAAGTGCACCGCGAGCGGGTTGTCGATCATCCAGCTCGCCGCCGACACCAGGCCATCGCGGCACTCGATCGCCGCGGGCACAAGCTGATCGGCCGGGAGCACGAATCCGAACTGCCCGGTATCACGCAGCTCATAGCTGAGCCCCAGCACGCCGCGCGAGCCCTCGGCCCAGTCCAGCGAGCCGCCCGAGGCCGGATAGATCGTTCGATACGTCTCGCCCGCATCAAAGTCGGTGCTGGCCGACGAGTACATCGCCGCCTGCATCGCTGCGGAAATCTGCACATAGCTGCGGGTGTTCTGCGGCACCGAGAAATCCCATGCGTACGGCTCGAGAATCAACTGGCTGTACGAGTGCACGTCAAAGAACATCGCCGTGTTGGGCCGAGCGATCACAAAGTCGCGGATCGCCTGCGTCTCAACCTCGCTGAACGCCGAGGTTCCGCGATACGTGTCATTCGAGGGCGTCGCCGACGCACCGAGCCCGCCCCACTGAAAGCCCCAGTTGCGGTTCATGTCCACGCCAATCGATGAGTCCGCGTTCACACGCCGGTTCTTCCGCCACAAGCGATTGGTCGTGTGCGTCACGACGTACCCGTCGGGGTTCGCCACCGGGATGATGTAGAACTCCAGATTGTCCAGCAGCCGACGCACCTGGGCGTCGGTGTCATACGTCCGGACCATCCGATCGGCAAAGTACATCGCGCTGGCGACCGTCACCCACTCGCGAGAGTGCTGCGCCGCCATGATCACCACCGCCGGCTTGCTCCCGGGCACCACGCCAGGGCCGCCGATCCGCATCGCGAAGATCTCGCGGCTCTCCACCGTCTGCCCCACGCTCAATCGCGTCGCCAGATCCGGACTCACACCCACCAGCGTGTTCACATACCCGCTCACCGTCGCCAGATCGCGATAGTCATCAAAGAACGGATCGAGCGTGCCAGCCCCACCACCCGGCCCACCCCCCGCCCCACCCCCCGGACCTCGCGGCCGCATCGGCGCACGCACCCGAGCCCGCTCGTTGTCGATCAGTCGCTGGACATCATCGATCAGCACCGTGTACGGAATCTTCAGTGCCGCCAGTTCCTTCAGTGCATCCGGCGTCAGCCGCACGTCCAGCGTGCCTGCCTGCTGATCATCCAGCCCGTTGTCCCCGCCAAAACTGCATGTCCAGACATCGTCCGTGAGCGCAAGCACCGTCCGTAACTGCTTCAGACTTTCAGTCTTCACCCGCACCACCGCATGCCCATCAAACCGCGCCACAGCCATAGGCGGCGTCGCCTCCTGACCACGCGCCGTGTTGCCCACCATCGCCATTAGCCCAACCAGCGCACTTGTCCACCAGTTCCGCGGCATGCCAGACTCCCATGCAGTGCTCACACCCCGACCAGAACGGCCGAGGGACTCGATCAGATCACCGAGTATGCCACGCCGGTTCGCACCGGAACCCTCAGCGGCATCACGACTTCGAGAGATTTGTACCTACAGGTCGCAAATTCTCGAAAGCACCTGGGGTAAACCCGATAACCTGTTCAGGCGGTTTTGGGGGCCTAAGTGCGTTCAACCCGTCCGAATCCCAGATTCCTGCCTAATCCCGCTCAGTTCGTCATTTGGTCGATGATTGCGGGAACTCTGCAGCCATCGGCACGTCATACACAATGGTGGGGCGTTTGCCGGTGCTCGGGCCGCATGGCGTGGCCCGAAGCCGAACTCGGCGAGTATGGTGGTTCTTTCGCGTTCAAGTCCGGAGCTGCTCATGGCACGTCGCACGATGACTCAAGGATGGATCGTTCTGGCCGGTCTCGCCGCGTCGATCTCAACCGGCTCGGCGTGGGCTCAATCGGCTCAGCCCAAGAGCACGACCGTTTCTGAGCAGCCCGTTGTGGAGAGCACCAGCCCCGAGCGTGCAACGCTCCTCAAGCTCCAGCGTCGCATCTCGCTGAAGGTCGACAAGACTCGGCTTGAAGATGTCATCACCTTCATCCGTGACACCACCCAGGCCGACATCGAGGCGATTTGGACCGGCGACAACACCGTCGGCCTGGACAAAGAAAAGCTCATCACGCTGAACATCAACAACCAGCCCGCGCTTTATGTGCTGGAAGCCGTCCTGGAGAAGGCCAAGGTCGATTTTCAGGAAAACGCCTGGCAGATGAGCTCGATCGGCACGATCGAGATCGGCCCGAAAGAAGTGCTCAACAAGAGCCGTCGCGTTGTCATGTACGACATCAACGACCTCCTGCACGTCATCCCGCGCTATGCCGAGGTGCCCCAGATCGATCTGAACACCGTTCTGCAGTCCAACCAGGGTGGCGGCGGCGGCAGCCCATTCACCGGCGACAACACCAACAACAACCAGAACACCGGCCCAGATCGCGAAGCCCGCATCCGCCGCATCATCGACCTGCTCACTTCCATCGTCGAACCCGACCAGTGGGCCGACAATGGCGGCGAAGCCGCGACCATCCGCGAGTTCAACGGCGTGCTCATCATCAAGGCCCCCGATTACATCCATCGCCAGATCAACGGCTATCCCTACTGGCCCAGCACCACCACCAAGCTTGTCAGCGGCGAAAAGAAACGCCGTTATGTCACGCTCGACATGGACACCGGCCAGGCCACGATCGATCAGATTCGGAGCGTCCCGCAGGGCGCGGTCGTCGGCGGACAGGTCGTCGGCGCACCCGCCGTTCCCGCTGGCCCCAAAAACGGTGGCCAAAACAGCGGCGGCAAGCCGTAACACGATCAATCACGCCAGAAACTCGACACCAATCGGCGATCGTGGTAGCGTGTGCACCGCATGGGCGCAGCGCCGGACCCCAGTTCTTCCTCCCCACCACCCGTTCGCCAGACACCGGCCTTGGCCGATCGGCCTCGGTGGGCATCGCTGCACCTGTGGCAGATCCAGTGGGTGCGTGATCTTCTGGTCATCGCCGCGATCATCGCGGTGGTCTATGTCGGCTATCTCATCCGCGTGGTCACCGTGCCCCTGCTGCTCGGGCTTCTGCTCGCGTATCTCTTTGAACCGCTGGTCCGCTGGCTGCGCACGCGGCGGGTCTGCTCGCGCCAGGTCGCGGCGATCGGCATCATCGCTTTTGCTGCATTGATCATCGTGCTTCCGGTCACCCTCGGCTCGACCTTTGCCATCGCCCAGGGCGTGCGCTCGGTACGCGACATTGCTGGCAATCTTGCCCGGGTGCAAAAGTCGGTTGCGGCACCGGGCGACGAAACGCTCCGATCCGCCGTGCCCAAGGGAGCGTGGCTCGAGATTCGTGATTTTCTCGTTGAAAAGCCGGCGGACCCGGCAGTGAGCCCCTCCCCCACTCCTCTATCTCCCGACCAACCCGCGACACTCGATCCACAGGCCCCGGCCCCTGCCGAGGGGATCATGCAGCGTTTGACCGATGGGCAAAGCACCCGCGAAGTCGCCCGATCGGCGATTGACTGGCTGGGCACCCACATCGGCGATATCTCCGCCGCCATCGGCAAGTCTGTGGCCACCGGCGGAGCCGACGCAGCCCGGGCCGCGCTTTCCACGCTCGGGTCCATCGGCCTGTTGATCTTTCAGGCCGGCCTGACCGCCGTGTTCTTCTATTTCCTCTCCACAGGCTGGGGCCAGGTCCAGGAAACCTGGCAACGCTTCGTGCCCGATGCCCGACGAACCAGAGTCCAGAGCGTCCTCGCACAGATGGACCGGGCCATCGCCGGCTTTGTCCGCGGACGCGTCACCATCAGCTTCATCCTCGGCGTCACCCTCACCATCCTCTACTGGCTCGCCGGCGTCCCCGCGCCGCTGGTGCTCGGACCGATCGTCGGCATCCTCTTTCTCATTCCCTACGTCCATGGCGTGGGCGTCCCGATCGCCATGTTGCTCATGTGGCTTGAAGGCGTCCGCGGGCCGATCATCGCTCCCGACCTCGCCGCGGCCAGTGGTGGATGGTGGTACATCCTCGCGGCCCCGGTCTTCATCTACATGGTGGCTCAAGTCCTCGACGACTGGGTGCTCAGCCCCATGATTCAGGGCAAGGCCACCGACCTGGCCATACCCACCATCGTCTTCGCCTCACTCGCTGGCGGAGCCCTCGGCGGGATCTACGGCCTACTTCTGGCCATCCCCGTCGCCGCCTGCCTGCGAATCCTGATGAAAGAGTTCTTCTGGCCGCGGCTGAAGGCCTGGGCGAGGGGTGAAGTATCCGACCTGCTCCCCATCGGACGTGAGTAGCCGTTTTCCCGAGGATGGCAGAAACCATCTCACCAAGAACGAGGGGCCGTCTGCGGAAAACTGCATCCCACACTCGGACAGTTCCGATAACCCGCGACATGAACGACGATCGTCCAGCCCTCATCATCCACCACGGGTCCATTCCCGGTCTGGTGGCGGCTTGGGCCGAGGGCGTTGTCCGGACCAGCGGCAAAGCGTCGGACGATCTTCAAAGGTCGATGGCGTATTTCCCCAATGATGACCGGCCGGCTCGAACACTCCGTCGCGACGCCGTGCAGCGGCATGTCGAACTCTGCCGACTCGCCGGTGTCAGTGAACGTCAGATGGTGCGTTGCGACGCTCCCGCCGCGGGCATCGCCGGGCTTTCTGAAACGCTGGTCACCGGGGCCAAGCAGTCGGCCATGCTCATCTCGGCGGTGCTCGAAGCCGCCACGCTCGGGCTGAGCCGCGTGGTCTGGCCGATCCACGCGGGGGCCAGCCAGGAGATCGATATCGCGCAGCTCGCCGACATCTGCGATCGGGCGATGCTCGTGAGCCAACTCATCGGGCTCGATACGATGCGCAGCTCCGAACGGTCGATGGCCATTCAGACGCCCTACGCTGATCTGAACGATGCCCAGTTGATGGAACTCGCCTTGGATATGGACGTGCCTCTCCAAAATGCCTGGTGGTGCCTGAACGAGCAGCCCACGCCCTGCGGCCACTGCTCCTCCTGCATGCGCTGGCGCGAGGCCCTTCGCGCGGTCGATCCCGCGAGCACACTCGACATCCATGTTCTCACCGGGCCGGGCGGCGCGATGAAACAGAAACAGACCACCTGAGCATCGCCCATGGTCGCCCACGCGACCAACTGCGGGTGATCTCGGGTTGCGGAGCGCTCGCTGGGCTTGCGGCCCGGCGGTTGCCGATATCCAACTTCATCAGACTCTTTTCGCAAGTGCTTTGCACCGGTTCTGCCTTCGGCCCTAGCCCGAGCAGACCCTTGTTGAGGGCCAGACCGTGGTGAGCGTCAAAACCCCGTTCCGAGCAACTGAAGATCGCTCGGCGACCAACTCCGGTTCGATCATCGTCCAGAAGTTCGGCGGCTCATCGGTCGCCAATCCCGACCGCATGCGCTCGTGCTGCGAACGCGTCGCCTCGTGCGCGCGAGCGGGTCATCGCGTCGTCGTCGTCGTCTCGGCGATGGGCGATACGACTGACGATCTGCTCGATCTCGCGGCCAAATGCTCGGCGAACCCAAGCCGGCGCGAGCTCGACCAGTTGCTGGCGACTGGTGAACAGATTTCCATTGCGCTCGTCGCGATGTGTCTGCGTGAGATGGGGCTGGAAGCCGTCTCGCTCACGGGCCAGCAGGCGGGCGTGCACACCGACAGCGCGCACTCTCGCGCCCGCGTGCGCATGGTCGACAACGCCCGCATGCTCGCCGAGATCGCCCAGGGACGCATCCCCGTGGTTGCTGGTTTTCAGGGCGTGAACGAGCGTGGCGATGTGACCACACTCGGGCGCGGCGGGTCGGATACCACCGCCGTCGCCCTTGCCGTCGCCCTCAACGCCCAAGAGTGCCAGATTTTCACCGATGTCGACGGGGTCTATTCCACCGACCCTCGCATCGTGAGCGATGCGTCGCTCCTGACCACCATCTCATACGATGAGATGATGGAAGCCGCGGGCCAAGGCGCCAAGGTCATGCACCTGCGGTCGGTGGAACTCGGCAAGAACGCGGGGATGCCCATCCGAGTGCTGCACAGCCAGCGCATCGGCCCGGGCACGCTCATTTGTGAATCGACAAGCGGAGGCAGCATGGAGAATCGGCAAGCGGTTTCGGTCGTCGCCCTGAAGAACGACCTCGGCCGCGTGACCCTTGAAGACCTTCCCAACGTCGCCGGGCTCCAGCGTCGCATCTTCGAGAAGATCGCCGAGGCCGGCATCAGCGTCGACGATATCATCCAGCACGAAGTCGAAACCGGCTCGGCGTCCAAGCCCGGCGATCGCTGCAACCTCGTCTTCACCCTCGACAAAGGCGACCTTAAGGAGATCGAACCGATCATTGACGCCGTGCTCCGCGACATCGGTTCGGGTCGGCGCCGAGTTGATCTCGGCCTGGTCAAGGTGTCGGCGATCGGCGTCGGCATGCAGAGCCAGCCGGGTGTCGCCGCGACCATGTTCCGCGCCCTTGCTGACGCGGGCGTGGTCATCCACAACATCACCACCAGCGAGATCAAGATCTCCTGCCTGCTCGCTGAGGACGATGGTGTGCGGGCGGTTCGCGTCGTGCATGATGCGTTCGGGCTGACGCGTGGCGAGTTGGTCTCGCGCGTCGGGCATGCGCAGCCGACGACAACGGCTCGCGACTGACTTCAACACAGAGACGCGGAGACGCAGAGATTGATCGATTGGAACCTCTGATCATTTACCCGCACCGCGAGCAACCGCGGAGCGAGTCGAGTGACGTCCGCCGCGGCCGGGTG
>JAIEOW010000093.1 GCA_019750095.1 Phycisphaerales bacterium | reverse complement strand
ATCCGCTGCTCCCATAGGAACCACGAGCGGTAGGTCCCGCCCGCGTCGTCCTTCCAGCGGGCGATGAGTTGTGCGAGTGCATCGTTCATGCCGTCATTGTTCCACACCGTCAACAGGCCCGCTCACCGGGCCACCTTGCCGACCAACTCCAACAGTTCCTCGATCATGTCGTCCCGCCTGGTTCCATCTTCGCTCATCGCGACGACGGCGCAGTGGGCGAGGTGGTTCCGCAGGAGGTTCTTGGCGACCGAACGCAGCGACTCCTGCACCGCCGCGGCCTGCTGGATGATATCGGCGCAGTAGCGGTCCTCCTCGATCATCTGGGCGATGCCGCGCACCTGCCCCTCGATCCGCTTGAGTTGCTTCAGGTTCGCGGCCTTGATGGCGGCATCCACACCGACCGCGTGCGCCCCCGGTCCCACGCCGTCGCGGGTCTGGCACGGGACGGAACCTGCTCCCGGATTGCACCCGCACGCCGCACCATTCATCGCTGAACGTGCCGGACGCTCGGAAACGTTCTTGCTTGACTTGCTCTTGGCCATCCCCTTCGCTCCTTGGCTCGATGCTCCATCACCCACTCACCCGCAGCAACCGCCGGAGGCTTTGGTTCCTGCCGCAGCGTCCGATGGTGAACGCCTGGCCCCGCCGCAGCAGCCACCGCCGGCCTGAGCCGCCATCGGCGCGCCCGCGGCGGTCGTCTCACCGACCGGGTTTGCCGAATATCCGGCCTCTTGGAGCGCAGCGACGGCCTTCCCCGTCGTCCAGCCGTCCGCAGTCTCGATCACCGCCGAACCCACCGCCACCGACCTGATCTTCACCCCCGGCACCGCCGAAAGGGCCTTGGTCACGGCCTGTACGCAGTGCCCGCAGGACATGCCGTCGATGCCGAGCGTGATGGCCTTTGTGTTCTGAGTCGTCGTGTTCATGCGGATCTCCTTGATGGAAGTATACCCCCCCGGAGTATGTACGGCGACGGGGGCCGCCCGGTTCATCCCGGTTTCGACGGGGTCCATCGCAACCCGATTCCAAACCGCTTGGAACTCATTCCAGACCGCTGGGAGTCTGTTCCGCATCGCCCGGAACGGATTCCAAGGCGCCAGGAATGTGTTCCACGGCATCGGGCATACATTCCCTGTCACGGGGAACTGGTTCCGACTGAAGTGGAACACATTTCATGCCGATGGGAATGCTGTTCGCGCGATTGGGAATGAATCGGCCCCGGTATCTGCCGGTCAGAACACGCCGCATTCCCGCCCCGCGCTGACGCCCGCCCGCTTCGGGCGCGTACAAGGAGTATCGGCCATGCCACGCGGAGGAACCAACTACATGCCCCGGCCCGACGGCGATTTCTCGGCGTGGGCGAACAACTACAACGAAGCCGTCCACAAGTTCTACGAGGCGCAGGGGCTGGACGTGTCCGAGCTCAAGCCGCTCGAAGAGGCCATCGCCGAGTGGAACAAGGATTATCCGGCCCACGTCGCGGCGCAGCAGAAGGCCGAGGGGGCGCGGGCCGCGAAGCAGAACGCGCGGGACGCGCTGGAAGCCGAGATTCGCCCCGTGACCAACTTCGTGCAGGGGTACACCAAGACGACCGACGCCGACCGGGCCACGATCGGCATCAGCATCCGCGATACCAGCAAGACCCCCGCGCCCACGCCCACCACGCGCCCGCTGGTGCAGGTGGACCACGGGCAACGCCTGCTGCACCGCCTGCGCTTCACCGATGAAGCCGCCCCAACGCGGCGCGGCAAGCCGCCGGGCACCATCGGGGCCGAAGTCTGGCTCGCGCTTGGGGGGGCGGGCCAGCCCGCGCCGATGCTCGGCGATTCGTACAAGTTCCTCTCCGTCAGTTCACGCGGCAACCTGCAAGCCGACTTTTCCAGCGAAGACGCGGGCAAGACCGCCTACTACGCTCTGCGGTGGGTGAGCACACGCGGGGGGAAGGGGCCGTGGTCGGAGGTCGCGGCGGCGACGGTGGCGGCGTAAGCACTCTCAGGGCGCGGCGGGGAGCGTGAGTTGGATGACGAGGGTGCTGGGTTCATCGCGCCGCGCCGTGACGTCTCCGCCGCTGGCCCGCGCGAGCGTACGGGCAACGGCGAGGCCTAGACCAAAGCCGCTTTGATCATGGCGAGAAGCGTCCTTGCGCCAGAACGGCTCGAAGAGGTGCGAGAGGTCGTTGGCAGTGAGAGCCGGGGCCGGGTTGCGAATCTCGATGCGGACGAAGCCCGCTTCGGAACGCGCGCGGACGACGACCGGATCGTCGGGGGACGCGCTGCCGTGGCGGAGGGCGTTATCGATGAGATTGCCGACGATCGAGGTAAGCGTGGTTTCATCAACTCGTGCGGCGGACTCGTCGTCGCGTTCAACGCGCAGGAGGCGTGCGTCGCCGCCGTGCATGGACAGGAAGCGGGCGGCTTGCGCGGCGAGGACGAGGCCGACTTCCGCGCGTGCCTGGGCATCGGGCAGGGCGTGGTCCGCGGCGGCCCGTGACAAACGCAGCAAGGTTTCGCAGAGGGATTGAGCTCGGAACAGCACGTCCAGCGCTGTGCCGGCCGTGCGCGACCATTCGGCGCTCGTACGGGGCTGGCTGGCGGCCACTTCGAGCAGCATCCGCAGTTCCGCGATGGGCGTGCGGAGTTCGTGGCTCGCCGCGGCGCTGAAGCGTTTCTCTCGCTCAAACGCCTCTTCGAGCCGGGCGAGCAAGCCGCTCAGTTGCTCGGCGATGGGTCGGAGTTCGGCGGGCAAGTCGGTCGGATCAAGGCGCGTGCCGAGCGTGTCCGGGCCGAGCGATTGCACGCGCCGGGAGAGGTCGCCCAGCGGGACCAGCCCGCGCGACACCGCCCAGCGCGCGGCGGCGATGCACGCCAGCGCGAGCGCTCCGCCCACTCCCGCGATGCACCATCCGATGACAGAGAGCGCGCGGTCCAGCGGGTCGCGCGGCAGCGCAACAAGCAGGCGGACGACGGGCGCGGATGAGGCGCTGGCCGTCGGGGAGGCACCGCCGGTCCCCGTCGGTGCTTCGCCGCGATGATCGCCCTCCTCATCACGCTCGCGCGGTGCGACAAACCCAATCAGCACGGCCCGCCCAAGGCCGCCGTCCGGGAGCGTGGTGTCGCGTGTGCCCTCAGCGGCGTCGCGCAACACGGGCGAAGGCCAGTCGCCGTCGCTCAGGGATTCGGAGCGTTCGACCACCCGCCAGCCTCCCGCATCTCGGACCCACAGGACAAAGAACTCGGCGTTGGTTCGGCGGGCGTATCGCGGCATGGCCTCACCGGCAAAGTCGATCTCAACCTTGGTTCCGTCGAAGCGTGTGAGCGATTGCAGCGCGGCGGCTCGCGCAACGAGCGCCTCATCAAACTGAGCCGTCATGGCCCGGCGCAGCACGACCACAAGCACGACGCCGCCGATGACCAGTAGCACCGTCATGCTCAAGGCGACCAGCGTCGCGGTGCGGCGGCGGATGCTGGTCATGGCGAGCCCTCTTTCAGGACATATCCGATCTTCCGTCTGGTGTGGATGAGTTCGGGGCACCCTGCCGCGTTGAGTTTGGCACGAAGGGCGGCCACCGCCGAGTCGATCGCGTTGGAGAAGACCTGCGAGCGGTCGTCGTAGAGGTGCTCTTCAAGTTCCGCGCGGGGCACGGGCTTGCCCACACGGGTCGCGAGGTACGCGAGCAACCCATATTCACGGGGCGAGAGTTCCAACGTGACCGTTGCGCCGCGCTGCTGAGCCACGTGCGCCGACTTCGCCGACGTGTCGATGGTCAGCGGCCCGATCCGAAGCACCGGGGATCGCTCCCCGTGCCTGCGTCGCGTAAGGGCCTGCACCCGCGCGAGGAGTTCCTTGAAGGCGAAGGGCTTGACGAGGTAGTCATCGGCCCCGGTGGTCAGGCCGCGCACCTTGTCGTCGAGCGTGTCCCTGGCCGTGAGCATCAGGACCGACGCCGGTATGCGCTTCGCACGGATCTTGCTCAGCACCGTTAGCCCGTCCATCTCCGGCAGCATCCAGTCCAGCACGATCACGTCGTAGTCGGTGGTCTGCGCGTGAATCAGCCCGCGTTTGCCGTCGGCGACCGCGTCTACGGCGTACCCCGCCTCGCGCAGCCCCTGGGCCAGCGAGTCGCGGAGAACGTCGGAATCTTCGACGATGAGGATACGCATGAGGTCATTGTTCGCGTGGGACTCGGGGCGGGATCAACTCGGCTCCGGCACGGGTTTGCCAGCGGACGCCGCCGCAGCGGTTGCACGCGCATCCCGCCGCATCGTGTACAGGATCACGGCGACGAGGATCACCGCGAGGACCGCCGATGAGCCGATGGTGCCGAAGCCCAGCCCGCCTTTGTCGGCGTTCTTCGTCAGCACGTCGCCCATCGTCGCGCCGAAGGGACGGGTGAGCACGAAGGCCGCCCAGAAGAGGCCCACGTACAGGGCTGGGCTGGCCACCTTCATGCGTTTGGCAAGGAGATAGATCGCGACGATCAACGCTATGACGCCGCCGATGAGCGCCGCACCGCCTGCGAACCCGAGGCCGGAGTCGTCGGCGAGGTAATCGCCCAGCGATGTGCCCAGCGTGTTGGAGACGAGGATCGCGGACCAGTAGAACACCTCCGCCCGGCGCGAACGCACGTCGGTAACGGAGAGCGACTTTTCGACCAGTCGCCAGACGATGAGCACGCCCACAAGGAGCGACACCAGGATCGCGCTGCCCGTGGCGTACCCGATGCCCAGGCCCGGGCCGTCGCCGTGGGCGCTGGTGCGGTTCATGAAGTCAGACATGGTCGTGCCCGCCGTGCTGGTGGCGAGGATGACGGCCCAATAGAGGAACGGGATGTAGCGCTTCGCCGCGAGTTGGCCGATGAGCACGGCCGCGAAGCCCGCCATCAGGATGAGCGTGCTCCACATGTAGCCAATGCCCATCGTCATCGAGAACAAATCCCCGGCCGTCTCGCCCAGCGTCGTGGCGGCAATCTTCATGACCCAGAAGAGGAAGGTGAGGGCTGGGATCTTGCTCAGGGCCGTCGAGGTTGTGTGGGGCATCGGGCGGGGTTCCTTGGACACGGGGACGATCGCAGGAAGAAAGCCGTCAATGGCCCGGCGGGGCGATTGACGGGGGAAGCGCCTGGGCGGCTGCCGGGGACGGTATCAGTCCTTCTTGTCCTTCTTTTCCTCCTTGTGCTCGCCCTTCTCGTCGCCGTCGCCCTTGGACTCGTCCTCGATGTTGCCCGAGGCATCGACCTTGACCTCGTGCTTCTTGCCGTCGATGACGATCTCGACCTCGTAGAACATCTTGGTGACGACGAACGGGTTGGCAAAGGTGGCTTTGGGGTAGTCCTTCTTGAGCGCCGCCATGACCGCCGCTGGCAGCTTGGCCTCCGTGGTGCCTTTCTCGGTCTCCATCAGATCGCCCGCCACAGAGAAGATCGCGGCGCACTTGACCGCGCCCTCGTTGTATTCGACCTCGTACGTCACCACGTCCTCGTCGTCCTCCTCTTTGATGACCTTGGTGATGTTCTTGGCGTCGCCTACGAGTTTGATGGCGGCGGCACGCACGGCCTCGGGGGCCTTGTCGAGCGTGATGACCTCTTCCTCATCGCCTTCCTTGTCCTCACCCTTGGGCTGCGTGTTGCCTGCGGGCTGCGGTGGCTGGCCGGGCTGGGCGAAGGCCCACGCGCCCGCACCGGCGAGCAGGGCGAGCGAGACGAATCCGATTGAGAGTTTCCGAGTATCCATGCGAATGCTCCGTGACCGAGCGGGAGTTTCCGCTGCGGCGGTTGGGGGTGGCTGGCGAAACGCGCGTTCCGTCATGGAGGTATCAAAGCGGCGAGTCGGGGTGGAACATGATGGCAACGTGTCGCTCAAGTCGGGTCGGAATCATGCCGACATCCGTGGGAGTGTCCCCCGCGTGCCGATTGACGGCTCGGGTAGCGGTTGGACGTGTTCACGAGCGAGCCGCCGAATCCATTGGAGAGGACACTGAATCATGGCTGACTACATTCCTGGTCCCGATGCGTCGTCTCAGGCTTGGCAATCCAACTTCGTGACCTATGCCAACGCGAATCTCGCCGCGCTGGGGCTCACCGCCGCCGACATGACCCCGATCACCGCGGCGCAGTCGCCGTGGGTCAACGGGTTCACCGCCCACTAACCTTTGCACGACTCACTCGTGCCTCCTCATTACATGTATGTCATGTTGAGAGGAAGCACGAGCGAGCCGTGTGGGGCCGCCGTCAACGCGGCCAACCCCCGCGCTGAGCCGCCAAGCAGACCAAGGATGAGGCCCGCGCCGCGTAGAGGGGGGGGTGTCGCCGCGATCCGGCCGCTCGTGCGTCGCTTGCAGGCGTCCGCCGTCGTCAGCGATGCCGAGAAGGCGTCGCTTGGCATCACGGTTGCTCAGGCCCCCAGCCCCATCGGCCCGCCGACCACCGCGCCTATCTGCTCCATCGAGTGTGGGAATCGCTTGCAGCAGGTGTTGCGCTTCGTGGACTCGGCCACGCCGACCCGCAAGGCCAAGCCCGCCGGCGCGCTGGGCGTCGAAATCTGGAACAAGGTCGGCACGACGCCGCCGACGGGCGAATCGGACCTCCGCTTCGTCGCGGTCGATACCAACGCGCCGTACGTGATGAACTTCGACTCCGCCGACGGCGGCAAGACCAACTACGTGTGGATGCGCTGGGTCAGCCCGACCGGCGAACGCGGGCCGTGGAGCGAGCAGGCTCAGGCGACAATCGCGGCGTAAGCCTTCGATTTACGCCGAATGTCTTGGAACGCCCTCGCACCGTGCGGGGGCGTTTTGTTGTTCATGGCGAATGGAGACCGCAGGAGCCCGGAGGAATCCGCCGCGCCACGCGATTAGACCGGCTCCGCCACCGTGCCATCGGGGTGCTGATACCAGCCCGGATCGTCGTAGGACGTGATGTCCTTACGGACCTTCACGACCGTGAACATCCCGCCCGCGTCGATCTCGTCGAAGTTGCCCTCGGCGGCGCTGCCGATCGTGTTCGGCGGCCGGCCCATCTCCATCATGCCGGTCATGCTCGCGGGCATGGGCATGTAGCCGGGGATCCGGCGAGCAAGGCGGGCCGCGGGCTCGGTCTGATTCACTCCAAGCAGTTGCGGCAGGTTGTGCCCCATGCCGTTCATGAGATGGTGGACCTTGTGGCAGTGGAAGGCCCAGTCGCCCTCCGCGTCGGCGACGAACTCGATGTCGCGAGCCGAGCCGGTCGGCACGTTCACCGTGACCTCTGGCCACTGGCCCGCCTCGGGGATCGGGCCCCCGTCGGTGCCGGTGACCTTGAACGTGAAGCCGTGCAGGTGGATGGGGTGCGCGTTGGTCGTGCTCAGGTTGCCGATCCGGATCCGGACCCGCTCGCCGAGCCGGGCGAGCATGGGCGAGGTGCCGGGGAACATCCGCCCATTGAACGTGAACAGGTTGAAGTTGGTCATCTCCGTAGGGTCGGGTGTGGCAGAGCCGGGTCGCACGAGCCACTCGTTGAGGAGGATCGCGTAGTCGCGGTCGACGGCCCGCACCGAGGGGTCGCGCGGGTGCACCACGAACAGGCCCATGAGCCCGAGGCCCATCTGGAACATCTCGTCGAAGTGCGGGTGGTACATGTACGTGCCGTGTTGACGGAGCGTGAACTCATACCGGAACGTCTGGCCTTCGCGGATGTGCCGCTGCGTGAGCCCGCCCACCCCGTCCATGCCGTTGGGCAGGAGGATGCCGTGCCAGTGCACCGTGGTGTGGATGCCCTTGGGCAACCTGTTGGTCACGAGAATGCGGACGCGATCGCCTTCGACGGCCTCGATCATCGGGCCTGGCGACTGCCCGTTGTATCCCCAGCAGTTGACCACCACGCCGGGCGCGAACTCCCGCTGAACCGGCTCGGCCACGAGCCTGAAGACCTTCACGCCGTTGTCGAGCTCATACGGGAGGGTCGGCGTGTCGAGGGCGATCACGGGGCGGTACGCGCGAGCGCCATTGACGGGCGAGGCGGGAGGGGTTGCAGGCGGGCGTGGCGGAGGCGCGGGTGTTGACGGGGTGTGGCCCTCGTGCTGTGGCTGCATCGCCGCGAGCAGAGGGGCGGCAGCAAAGGCTCCCGCGGTCGCGGTGAGCACTTGTCGGCGTGTGATGGGATGGCTCATGGATGAGGACTCCGGTCGATTGGCTTGCTCGTCGTGTGCGCTTGAGTCAGGGGTGCTTCATGCCCGGCATGTCGGGCATCGCCGTTGAAGGTGGCTGGGAAGGGACACTGGCGGGGGGAGCGGCGTCGGACTCCGTGTGCTCGGGGACGCGAACGCCCATCGCACGCTCAAGCTCGGCGCGGGCGGTCCAGTAGTCCTGCTGGGCTCGCGCCACGTCAATGGCCGAGCGGGCCTCGGCGCTCTTGGCGGTGAGAAGTTCGGGGTAGCCCGTGATCATGGCGTTGTGCTCAGCGAGCGCGAGCTGGCCGACCTTGCGCCGTTCGGGGAGGATCACTCGCTCGTAGCGAGCGAGTGAACGACGGGCCAACGCCATCCGCTCGGCCGCGGTGCGCACCTCGGCACGGGCCGCGCCCCGGCGCGACGCCAAACGCTCCTCCGCCTGGCGGATGAGTGCCTCCCGCCGGGCGTACACCGCCTGGTGTTGATGGAAGATGGGGAGTTCTACGCTGAAGTGCGGTCCGGTGGCCTGGACTCCGTCACTGCTGCGTTCAGTCTCGACGCCGACGCTCCCCTTGGCGAGGAACCACTTGCGGTCGAGCTCCAGCCCGAGCCGCTGCTGCTCCACCTCGCGGGCGAGGAGGGCCAGGTCAAGCCGGCGATCCAACGCCGTGGTCACCAATCCTTCGAGTTCAGGGTCGCCGGACGGCACCGGATCGTCGTTCGCGGCGATCGACCAAGGCGTGAGGCCGTCGGTCAGTTCCAGGAGCCGCCCGAGCTCCTCGCGGCTGACCCGGGCGGCCGACTCGGCCTGGTCCAGGGCGAGGGCCGCCTCCTCGGCGGCAAGACGTTCCCGGGCCAGTTCGATCTCCGGGATGTGGCCGAGCGGGAACTGCTGCTCGGCGATGTCCCGAGCGGCCGCTGCGAAGTCCGTGAGGGCGCGCTGGTGCTCCACCACGCGATGATCCGCGGTGAGCCGGTGCCAGGCGACGCGGACGCGTGTCGCCTTGTCGAGCACCGCGTCGGTGACGCGCAGCAAGGCCGCGTCGAGGTCGTTGCCCGCGATGCGCTTGCGGAGAGGGACAAGGAAGATGTCCAGCCACAGGTCCAAGCCGACGTTCCAGTTGACGCCGCTGGGCCCGCGATCGGGGATGCGGAAGAAGCCGGCGAGGTCGGGGTTGCGGACGAGCCCCGCGTGGACAAGGTCGGCCTGGGCCACGCCGAGATCCTCGTAGAGGGCTTGGAGCTCGCGCGATCTGAGCAGGGCGACCTGCACTGCGGCGTCGGCCGTGAGAGGCCGTGCGAGCAGGCCGGACACGAACCCGTCGGCGTCCGCGTCTTCGGGCCCACCCAGTCGCCAGTGCACGCGCGATGCCGCCGGCCCGAGCCGCTCGACGGCGGCGGACCGGACGTCGCCGAAGCGCTCGTCGGGCCGGACGGACACGCACCCGGCGAGTGTGAAGATGCACACCGAGGAGAATGCTACGAGTGATGTACGACTGAGGATCATGGAGAGGGCTCCGCGGCTTGAATGACAGGGGTATGTGGACTGGCGGTTGTCGCCTTGCGGAGTTCGAAGGCGATGGACAGACTGAGGATGGTGCGGATCACGATCACTCCCGCGAGCAGTCCCATGCCCTCAAGCGTCGGGGTGGTCACGGTCTTGAGGATGTCGGCGGCGATGAGAAACTCCAGGGAGAGCACCAGCCGCCCGGCGAGGCGGAGGCGGGCAGTCGTGACCCGACCGTCGAGGTCATGAGCCATCGCAGCACGAGCGACCTCGAATACCCCCATCCCCGCCGAAGCGACGATCATCACCGCGGCGATCGCCTCGATGGCTCGTGAAGCAGCGTTGATGGACACTTCGAGCATGGTGGAACGCGGGCGTCATCTAGGAATCTGGTTTATCGTCCGTCCGCGACGGGTGGCAGGCACTTATCGCAGTCCACCCCCTCTGGCGCACACTTGGCACACCGAAGCCTGAGCTTGCCGTCTTCTTCGTAGATGGACACGTCTGCTCTGCATTCGGGACACTGATGCACGCGCCGGTATTCGATGTGCCGCCAGCCACCTCCTCGGTATTCGCCCCAGAGATGCATCTCCCTCTCCGCCGCGAAATTGCACGAACGGCAAACCCGGACTCCATTGGTTACCGAGTCCGACTGTCGATGCGGCGTTGTGGAGCAACCCTCGGCAAGTGCCGCGAGAAGAACGAGTGAGCCAAGTACCCATAAGCGAGTATTCAAGTGCATGTATGAACTCCTGTGACTGATCGACGACCGCGGAGAGCCACGCTGGATGTCAGTGGTGCTTGTACCAACCGATGCCCTTGATGTCGTTCCACGAGTTGGTCTTGTGACAGAGGTAGCACTGGCTCACGTCCGCGCTCTCGACCCGGGCGACCTTCATCGAAACCATCGAGAAGTGCTCCATGTAGTGGCTGGGCGGCGCCTGATGGCACTGCGCACAGTCGGTCGAGAGTGCGGACGGGTGGCGGAACTCGCGGATCGACCACCCGCCGTTGGCCGCACTGGTGGCGTGGCAGGAGGCGCAGCCGCTGCCCATGAGCCCCCGGTGCGGATCCTGATTGGCGTGGCACGCGTTGC
>JAIEOW010000068.1 GCA_019750095.1 Phycisphaerales bacterium | reverse complement strand
ACGACCACGCGCCTGGTCTGCGACGCCTTCACCGACGAACACGCCCAGCCCAAGCCCCTCAGCTGAGCGCAACGCCCGAGAACGCACGCACCCAGCCTTCCATGCTGGATGTTGAGGGTTCGAGTCCCTTCGCCCGCTTTCGTTGGTTTCCGCGAGGCTATCCGAGCTCAACACGATCACATGCTGACTCGCCTCGCGAGCGTTATACCGCTCATCATCGTGCTTCGGCGGTGGGCGCGCTGGGTGGGACCCAAGATCACATCCAGCGTGAGGAGACCACCGGAGCAGCGGACATCGTCGCGGGCAAAGAACAGGGCCTTCGTAGCGAGTACGAAGGCCCTGAAGTCTTGCTTGGCTTGAGTTGAGCCGACTGGTTCGGAGCGATCTTCGATCAGCCCTTGGTCTTCTTCTCGAACTCCTCGCGGGCCTTCTTGTTCTGGGCTTCCATGAGCTTGTTGTAGTCCTCCACGGAAATGTCGTTGATATTCGCCTTGGCGATCACGGCGTCGAGGGTTTTGTGCTCGCGGACCTGGCCGTAGACCATGCCGACCTGGTTCTTCTGGATGATCTCCTGGCGGAGGCGCTCGGGGCGGTCGCCGCGGGAGAGGGCCATCTGGGCGATGCGACCGTTGAGCTCGGCTTCAGAGACCTTGACGTCAAGCTTCTCGGCGGCGCGGTCGAGGATGAAGAAGAGCTTGAGGTCACGGGCGGCGGCCGCGCTGGAAGCGGCGCGGAGCTCGGCGATGCGTTCTTCGATCTTCTGCTGATCGACGCCGCGGTACATCAGCTCCATGCGCGAGCGATCGAGGTTGCGCGCCGCCTGGGAGTTGGTCATGCGCTTGGGGAGTTCGAAGGAGGTGTTGTCAAGCAGATACGCGGCGACCTGGTTGCGCATGGCGGCCTGCTGATCGATCTGGATGCGCTGGTCGATGCGCTGGCGGACGGCGTCCTTGAGCTGATCGGCGGATTCCATGCCGTAGCGCTGGGCGAGTTCGTTGACGTCGGCCTTGACGATCTCGTCGGCGCGCTTGATCTGGAAGGTGATGACGAGCTTCTTGCCGCGGATGCGCTCGTCTTCGTGATTCTCAGGCCCGTTGGTGTTGATGGTGCAGGTGGAGTCGATCTTGGGCGTGCCGAGCTGCTTGGCGAAATCATCGACGACGACGCCGAGGATCATGCCCTTGCCGTTCTTGTCCTTGGTGGGGACCTGGATGACGGCGTCGTTGATGTCAAGGATGGTCTTGCCCTCGTCGTCCTTCATCACGGCGTGGCCGGTGAGATAGTCGCCGAGGTCGATCTTGTCCTTGCTCTTGAGCGTGCCCTCGTTGAGGGTCATGCGGTCGACTTCTTCTTCGACCATCTTGTCGGTGACTTCGAACAGCGGCTTCTTGACCTCGATCCCTTCGAGCTTGGGCATCTCGAACTCGGGAACGATTTCGACCTCGACCTCGAACTTCAGCGGCTTACCCTCGACGAGTTCGAGCTTCTCCAGCGTGTCGCTGGTGGCGTCGCCGACGACGCGGAGCTTGTGCTCATCAAGCGCCTTGCTGACGGCGGAGGCGACGAGCTGGTTCTTGGCCTCGCTGCGGATGGAGGAGCCGAACTTGCGCTCGATCAGGCGCTTGGGGGCGTGGCCCTTGCGGAAACCGGGAAGGGCGGCCTCGCTCATCAGCGTGTCGATGGAGTTGCCGAGTTGCTCATTGACGGTCTCGGCAGGGATCTCGATCGCGACCTTTTTGGTGCAGGGGCCCGCGTCGGTGATGGTGACTTTGTTCGGACGGTCGGTGCTGTCGGCCATGATGCGTGTGACTCCGGGGTCCAGAGGCCCAGGCCCCGGCCGATCCGACAAGGATCCACCGACCAGCCGAGACCTCCCCACCCGATGGTTTGAAGGGGAGGAAGGGTAGTGGGGCTCGGCGTGCCGGACCATGCGGCACGGGCGGCTGGCGGATGCAATGGGCCGCCGCACGCTTGGCTATGTTTTGTTTGTTCTGCGGGCCGAGGCGATGTGCGGGCCGCGGATGCGGGAACGTCGAGGCCAAGGAACGGCGATGCTGACGCTCTGGGATTTGATCGATCCGCTGCTCAACAAGCTTGTGACTCAGCCGCGGACGCGTGGTGGGGAGAGATCGGCTGCGCCGCGAGGGAAGCCCGGTGCGGCAACGACTGGGAGCAAATCGCCAGTGGGGGCGCGCGTTGAAGCCGAGAGTGCGAACGACGCTTCTCCTGGGATCGGAATGGCCCCCCCACTGACGCCGCGCGGGAGTAGGAGCAAGAAGCGCGGCCGAGGGGCGGACAAGTCGCCGGATGCGGGGATGCAGGCGAAGTATGACGCGGTGGTGAAGCACATGCTGGCGGAGCATGGAGTGCGTGTGCGCAAGTGGCGGAAGAACATGTCGGGGATCGCGTGGTATGTGACGTATCGCGACGGATCCGTGCAGCGGCTGGTCGAGGCGCCCCGGCCGAAGGGACCGATGTCGGCAGCGATCTTCCTGCACGAGATCGGGCACCACGCGATCGGGTTCAACGTGTACAAGCCGCGGTGTCTGGAAGAGTTTCACGCGTGGCGTTGGTCGCTGGAGGCGATGGAAGCGCACGGGTTGAACATCACGGACCAGGTTCGTTTGCGGATGCACCGGTCCTTGCACTACGCCGTGCAGAAGGCGGTGCGACGGGGGATCAAGCAGATTCCCGCCGAGCTTGGGCCGTTTCTGGAGAAGCCGCCGTCGCGGCGTCGAAGTTCTGGTGGCAGTGGACGATGAGCTACCCGGTTTACGCTGGTGGATCGGCGGGCGACGCGAGCAGAGGCATCTGGCCGACGGGTGAGTGCGGGGCGATGCGCACTTTGGACTCGATCTGAACTGCGGCAGGCAGGTCTTTGCTGCTCTTCACGCCGGATTCCTCGAACTTCCGCATGACGGGCTCGAGACGTTTTTCATAGCTGCCGACGAAATCGTTGTAGCTTTCCACGGCGGATGAGAGCGACTTGCCGAGCTTGGCGGCGTGACCCATCGCAACCGCAACGCGTTCGTGCAGCTCTTTGCCCAGATCACGCAGCTCTTCGGCGGCGCGGGCGATCTGCTGCTCGCGATAACCCACGGCCACGGCGCGGAGCAGGCCGATCAGCGTGGCGGGGCCGGCGAGAATCACACCCTGCTCGGCGGCGCGATTCAGCAGATCGCTGTCGCGCCGCAGCGCGGCATCAATGAACTGATCACCCGGGATGAACATGACGACAAACTCAGGAGAGCCGTCGTAGTCCTTCCAGTAGCGTTTCTTTGCGAGTGCGGCGGCCTGTTCGGAGACGTGGCGGGCGAAGCGTTCCAGATGCCGCTCGGCTTCTTCGGGAGTGTCCGCGCTGATCGCGTCGATATAGCCCTGGATGTTGGTTTTGGCATCGACCACGACGGTGCGGCTGGAGGGCATGGTGACGATCATGTCCGGGCGAAGAGCGTTGCCGTCGGCGTCGCGCGTCGTCGGTTGTTCGGCGAAGTCGCAGTACGACGACATTCCAGCGAGTTCGGCGACCCGGCGAAGCTGAAGCTCGCCGTAGCGCCCTCGCACGTGCGGCTCGCGCAACGCCCTTACGAGCTTGCCGGTCTCGTTGCGGAGCTCGGTTCCGGCCTGTTCGATCACCGCGAGCTTGGCGCTGGTTTTCAGGAGCGTCTCGGCGATGGGCTTGACGAGATCGTCGAACGTGGATCGCTTTGCTTCAAACTTCTGCTCGGCGAGCGCGAGAAACTGCGTCTGATTGGCCTTGAGCGCATCGGCGGCAAGTGAGCCGAACGCTTCGCGTAGCTTGGCTTCGAACTTCGCCAGTTCGCCCCTGATCACATCGCGTTCGCGCTGCACGGCGTCGAGCTTTTCCTGGGCGAGTCGCTCAACGTGGGCGATCTCGGCGGTGAGTCGCTCGTGCTGTGCGCCGAGTTTGTCCTGAATCTCACGCTCCATCCGTGCTCGCGTCTGCTGGTGGGCGTTCTTCTCGCCATCGAGCTGCTCGGTGAGCTGGGCACGATCGACGGAGATGCGCGTGATGGACTGTCTCAACTCATCAAGCTGATGCTGCGTGCGAACTGCTTCGGCACGGGTGCTCTCCACCTCGCGACCAAGATGCTCGGCGGCGGCTCGTGCCGATGCGAGGTCGCCGGAGAGTTTCGCGCGCCCTTGCAGCGCCCACACGGCAGCAACGACTCCGACGAGGGCGATGAGGCCGAGGATGATCGTGACAACGTCCATGTCTCACCGCCTCGATGGTGCGTCAGCCGACGCCGATGTCGGTGCGCATCTGCTTGCCTTCGAAGTGAATCATGCTCGCGGCCTGGTATGCCCGATCTCTGGCTTCCTGAAGGTTTGCGCCGATCGCGACCACGCTCAGCACCCGGCCGCCGGCGGTGACGATCTGGCCCTTCTCGTTGCGCCTCGTACCAGCGTGAAAGACCTGCACGCCCGGCACCTTGGCCGCGTCTTCGAGCCCCGTGATCGGGTCATTCGACTTGACCTTGCCCGGATACCCGCCCGCGGCGAGCACAACGCAGCAGGACGCGCCGGGCTTCCAATCGATGCGGCACTCATCGAGGGTGCGATCGCCGACGGCGAGCATGAGATCGATGAGGTCGGCATCCAGCCGCACCATCAGCGCCTGGCACTCGGGGTCACCAAAGCGGGTGTTGAACTCGAGGACCTTGGGTCCGGCGGGCGTGAGCATGAGCCCGGCATAGAGCACGCCACGGAAGTCGACGCCATCACGCCGCAGCGCATCGATGGTTGGGACGAGCACTTCGGATTCGATCTGGGCCAGCAGTGATTCGTCGGTGCATCCGCCGGGACAGATGACGCCCATGCCGCCGGTGTTGGGTCCGGTGTCGCGATCGCCGAGTCGCTTGTGGTCTTTGCAGGGTTCCAGGACGAAGATGGAACGGCCGTCGACGATGGCGAGCACGGAGACTTCGGTGCCTTCGAGCTTTTCCTCGATGACCACAGTGCGCCCGGCCTCGCCGAACTCGAGCTTGACCATGATGCGATCGATCGCGTCGATGGCTTCCATCAGCGTTGAGGGCAGGATGACGCCTTTGCCTTTGGCGAGTCCGGCGGCTTTGATCACGGGCAGATCGTCATGCTTCTTCTGATACGCCGCACGGATGGTGCGATCGGTCTCGATCTGCCGCGTGATGAACATGCGGCGATCCGCCGGATCGCGATACTCGGTGACCTTCTCGAACATCGCGGCGAGCTCGGGCTCATCGTGCACGCGACTCTCGACATACGACCGAGCACCTTCGGCATCGGTAAATATTCGTCCATCGCCGGTGGGAATCGCCGCCGCTCGCATGAGCTGCTTCGCCCACGCCTTGTCGGCCTCCAACCGGGCCGCGGCCTGGATCGGACCAAAGACCACGCGCGACTTGGAGAGCAGCGCGTCGGCAAATCCCTGGGCCAGCGGCTCCTCGGGACCGATGATCACCAGCCCGATGTCGTTCTTGTCGCAGAACATCTGGAGGCGATAGATCTGCTTGATATCCACCGGCACGTCGACGGCCTTGCCAAGCTCGGCAAGTCCGGGATTGGAGGCATCAGAGAGCCAGAGCTTGCCAAGCTTGGGTGACTGTGAGAGCTTCCACGCGATGGCATGCTCGCGGCCGCCAGAGCCGATGAGCAGCACATTGACGCGATCGTCGTTGCGACGTGTCTTGTTCGAAGGGGGCATTCGATCGATGGTACGGAGCCGACGAGCGGAGCGTGGCGTGGATCGAAAAAGTAGTGGCTCGGCGGCCGTGAGCGTGTTTGACAGCACAACTCAGCACGGTCGCGCTCATCGCAATTCTGAGCCGCAAAACGCTGGTTTCGGAGTGAACAAGGACAAACCGATTGACGATCACCCGGCGGCCCCCTACGGTTTCGGACATATTGCGGGGTAGAGCAGCCTGGTAGCTCGTCGGGCTCATAACCCGGAGGTCGTAGGTTCAAATCCTACCCCCGCTATTGCCCGGGTCGTCCAGAAACTGGGCGACCCACCCGTTAGAAGTGAACGCCCCGACCGCAAGGCCGGGGCGTTTGCGTTTCCGGGCCGCGTTTTGCCGAGTCTCTCGACATGCCCCACCGCGGGAAGTCTCACTCACTTGCGCCGTGAGACTTACGGGGCGCGGCATCTGGCCTGCGGGGACGCGTCCAAACCCAAAAAGTCTCAGAGTCTCTGCGTCTCACCCGGCACGCCGTTATAGCCGTGACCCGACAGCTCGTGGGTCGGCAACACATGGCGAGTTCGGCAGGGGCGACGGCGATTTCGAACGCAAACTCGGTTGGTGTGATGCCGACGCATCGGCTCGCTTGCGTGGGCGTTGCAGCGCGCGTGCTGGCGAAGGTGCCACACGAATCGAAACCAGTTGTCCGTTCACATGCCCAGTGCGGACAGCCCGCGTCCGCGTGGCGTATGTAGCCGGGGAGAAGACATGCCTTGCCTTCTCGCCCCCACGCCACCTCAATCGTCCGACGACGAGCCGGGAGCACCGCTGATGGTTGCCAATGACGATGACGCCAATCTGTCCGCCGACCAGCGCCGCCGCGAGGTGATCGCCATCCTCGCGACGGGCGCGATGCGATGGCACCGGCGCGCCAAGGCTACGGGCCTTGTTGTTAACGCGGTTGCAGCGACCCCCGACGCCCCGAAGTCGGAGCATCAAGAAGAAGCGGACATCGAACTTGAACTGGGCGAGGAAGCCGGCCTCAGTGTGTCTGACCGTACCGCGCGTTAGCGGTGCGGGCATCTGGAGACTTGCCCATGACGACAACCGTTTCGAAGGACCTCGCGGCGCTGGAAAAGATGACGATCGGCGAACTGCACGATCGCTACGCCGAGCTCTTCGGCGAGCGGATTCAGAGCCGCCATCGCATCTACCTCGTCCGCCGCATCGCGTGGCGCATCCAGGCCAACGCCGAAGGTGGCTTGTCCGAACGAGCCCGTGTCCGAGCGGCCCAACTTGCCAACCCGACCGACGTGCGGCGTACGCCGCCCAAGTGGGCCACGCTCGGGGAGGCCCCCAAGGACGCCAAGAAAGTCGCCCTCGCCGCCACGGCGGACCCACGGCTACCACCCGCGGGAGCGGCGATCGTCCGGGACTACCGGGGCCGGACGGTGCGGGTCGTGGTGCTGGCGGACGGGTTCGAGTTCGAGGGTGAGCGCTACCGCTCCCTGTCGGCGATCGCCAAGGCGGTCACTGGCTCGCACGTCAACGGATTCCGGTTCTTCAACCTGGAGGGCCGTCGATGAGCAGAGGCACCCAGAACGGAAAGCACGCCGCCACTCCGCCTCCGCAATGTCGCTGCGCGATCTACACCCGAAAGTCGAGCGAGGAGGGGCTCAAGCAGGAGTTCAACTCCCTCGACGCCCAGCGTGAGGCGGCGGAGGCGTACGTCGCCAGCCAGCGGAACGAGGGATGGTCAGCGCTTCCCGATCGATACGACGACGGCGGATTCTCCGGCGGCAACGTCGATCGGCCTGGCCTCAAGAGCCTGATGGCCGACATCGAGGCGGGCAAAATCGACTGCGTGGTGGTCTACAAGGTGGACCGTCTGTCCCGGTCGCTGATGGACTTCGCGCGCCTCATGGAGGTCTTTGATCGCCACAAGGTTTCGTTCGTCTCGGTTACCCAGCACTTCAACACGACCCATTCGATGGGCCGGCTCACGCTCAACATCCTCCTGTCGTTCGCCCAGTTCGAACGTGAGATCATCGGCGAGCGCATCCGGGACAAGATCGCGGCGGCGAAGAAGCGGGGCAAATGGGGCGGCGGTCCGCCGCCGTTCGGGTACGACGTCGACCGCTCGAACGGAAGCCCACGCCTCGTCGTCAACCCGGCTGAGGCGTCGCGGGTTCGCCACATCTTTGAGCGGTACCTCGAACTCGGGTCGTTGCTGTCGGTCGGTGAAGATCTCTGCAAACGCGGCTGGAAGACCAAATCGTGGCGAACGAAGGCGGGCGTGGTTCGCGGAGGCGTGGAATGGGACCGGCACTCGGTGTACTGCACGCTGACGAATCCGATCTACATGGGCAAGGTGGTCCACAAGGGCGAGACGTACCAGGGGCAGCACGAGGCCATAGTTGAGGAGGAGACGTTCCGGCGTGCTCACGTGCTGATGCAGAAGAATTCACGGACCCGCGGCAACGAACTGCGGAACCAGTTCGGGGCGCTCCTGCGCAAGCTGCTGTACTGCAAGGGGTGCGGCAGCGCGATGGTCCACACCTTTACCCGGCGTGGGAACAAGGCGTATCGGTACTACGTCTGCTGCAACGCCATCAAGAAGGGCCGCGCTCGTTGCCAGAGTGGTTCGCTGCCCGCCCTTGAGATCGAAAAGGCGGTCGTCGAACAGATCCGTTGCGTCGGCCAGGACCAGAGCGTTCTGGAGGAGACGCTCTCGGCATCGCGGGCGCAAGCAGACGCGGCCATCGAGCAGTTGGACGCCGAGCTGCGCATCGTCAACCGTGGTCTGGGGCGCAATCACGCCGAGATCCGCCGCCTGGCAACCACCGAGCCAGCGTCCTCCGCGTCCGCGGGCCGCATCACCGACCTCAACGACCAGATCCGCGAGGCGGAGCGGCGGGCCAGCGACATTGGGGCCGCCGTAGAACGCCACCGAGCGGAAGTGCTCTCAGCCGAAGACCTCCACGCGGCGTTTGCCGACTTCGACAACGTCTGGACCGCGCTCGCGCCCCGAGAACAGGTCCGGATGCTCCAGTTGCTGATCAACAAGGTCGTCTTCGACGCCCTCGACAGCAGCATCGAGGTGTCGTTCTACCCGTCGGGCGTGAAGGCGCTCGCGGGCGGGGCCGTGGAAGGACCGGAGGCCCAGGCATGATCACCGTCAAGACGAAGGTCTTCTTCAACCGCGCCGCACACGGGCGCAAGACGATCGACACGAAGCCCGCGGCGCGCGTGGCCGTGGACCCCGGCCGCGTGCCGCGGATCTCCCGGCTGATGGCGCTGGCCATCCACTTCGACGAGATGATCCGCGCCGGCAAGGTCGCCAACATCTCCGAGATCGCCCGGCTGACGCACGTCACCCAGCCTCGGATCACGCAGCTGATGAATCTCTGCCACCTCGCGCCGGATATTCAGGAGGAGATCCTGTTCCTGCCGCTGGTGATGAGTGGGCGCGATCCCATCCACGAGCACATGCTGCGCGACGTGGCCTGCGTGATGGACTGGATGGAGCAACGGCGGCGGTGGGGATCGCTGCCGCGCCGCTGACAACTACTTCTTCTTGTTGTCGTAGCGCCCCGTGTCCCCGTTCCCCTTCTTGGGCATGACCTCGACTGACGACCCTCGGGGGTTGGCCTTGGCCTGATCGACAGACTTCAGGCGGCCCGTCTCATTGTCCCGACCGATCTTGAATCCCTTGGACTTCGACATGGCGTCTACTCCATTTTGACGCGGGCTGTCGGATCTACCCTGATCCGCTGGCTTTGACCCGCTGGTTATGATACCCTGTCCACGTTCACTGAACATGGACGGAGTACAAAATGGCCAAGCGGACCGCGAAGAAGCCGAAGGACGAAGCCCCGCAGAACGGGACGGCACAGCTCATGAAGGAGCTGTGGCAGGCCGCCGTCAACCTGCGCGGCTCGATTGAGCCCGCCGACTATAAGCGGTACGTCTTGCCCATCATCTTTCTCCGGTTCCTCTCGCTCCGCTACGAGCGCCGCCGCGAGGAACTCGATGGGTTGCTCGCGGACCCGAAGAGCGATTACTTCACCAAGGACGCGAAGGCCCGCGCCCGCATCCTGGCCGACGCGGACGAGTACCGCGCCGCGGGTGCTTTCATCGTCCCCGAGAAGTCGCGCTGGTCGTACATCCTCCAGCACGCCCAGGCGGACACGATCAAGAGCATCCTCGACGACGCCCTCGAACTCCTGGAGAAGACCTACCCCGACAAGCTCCGCGGCCTGCTGCCCCGCATCTACGCCGGCTCGAACCTTGACCGCGAGGGCGTCACCGGGCTCATCAATCTGTTCTCGAAGGACATCTTCAAGCAGGACCACGGCGGCGAGGATCTGGTCGGCCGCGTGTACGAGTACTTCATCGGCGAGTTCGCCAACAGCGAGGGCAAGCGCGGCGGCGAGTACTTCACGCCCGTCTCGATTGTCCGCACGCTCGTCGCCATGCTCGAACCCACCGACGGCGTCGTGTACGACCCCTGCTGTGGCGCTGGCGGCATGTTCGTGCAGTCGGATGTGTTCACGAAGCACTCGGGCCGCCTGTCGTTCATCGGCCAGGAAAGCAAGGACTTCACGTACCGGCTGTGCCGGATGAACCTCTTCATCCACGGCATCGACGGCAACATCCAACTCGGCAGTTCGTACTTCAATGATCTGCACGCCGATACGAAGGCCGACTACGTCATCGCCAATCCCCCCTTCAACGACGGCGCGAAGGGCGAGGACGGCTGGGGCGCTCACCGCATCACGAGCAAGGACCCACGGCTGGACTTCGCCAAGCGTGCGGGCGCGAACGG
>JAIEOW010000186.1 GCA_019750095.1 Phycisphaerales bacterium | reverse complement strand
TCGACCCCGGCAACTTCAACGGCGTCGATGGGCTGACTGTGCTCGACATTTTCGACTTCCTGAACGCCTGGTTTGCAAGTAATCCTGCGGCGGACGTTGATGGTATCGGCGGCATTGCTGTCGCCGACATCTTCTTCTTCCTCAACGAGTGGTTCGACGGCTGCGCCTGAGCATCTGCGCGAACACTGGCCGACGGGCACCACGCCCGTCGGCTTTCTTGATCCCTTCCGGTCGGCCACCTGCTAAACTCCGGACCCTTCCGGAACCCGCTCTTTGGCCGACTTCTTCCAGACACTCATCGCCACCATCGCCGTCGGGTCTTTGTACGCGCTGGTGGCGCTCGGGTACACGCTGGTGTACGGCATTCTGAAGTTCATCAACTTTGCCCACAGCGACATCTTTGTGCTCGGGGCGTGGACGACGTTTGCGGGGTCGACGGTCTTTTTGACCAAGTTTGGGTATGAGCCGGAGCAGTCGCCCTGGTGGCTTGGGGTGTGCGTGCTGCTGCTGGCGATCTTTGTCTGCGGGCTGACGGGGTATCTGATTGAACGGTTTGCGTATCGGCCGCTGCGCAAGGCGCCGCGGCTGAATGTGCTCATCACGGCGATCGGGGTCTCGCTGCTATTACAGAATGTCGGGCAGTTGCCGGGCCTCGCGCTCGTGCGCGGGCCGGAGCGGGTGGTGACCAAGCCCGCCGACCAGCTTACTGATCGCGAGAAGAGCACGAACCCCGAGATCGCGGGCGATACCGCGACCATTCGCGAGCCGGGCGAGGCGCTGGCGACGTTGCCGTTCGGTTCGTCGCCCAAGCGTGCGCCGACGATTCTGCCGGATGCCGTGCTGAATGAGACGGTCGTGGCGTCGGGCACGTCCAAGGGCGGGGCCAAGCGCGGCGTGATCGTGCTGGATCAGGCGATTGAGTTGGTGCCGGATCGCGGCTATCGGCTGGAGATCGCTCGCACGATCGACGGGCAGCCGCGGCGTGAGAGCTTGAACCTGGCCGTGGAGCCGGGGAAGTACGAAGCGGGTGTTGAGCTGGCGACGCAGCCGCGGCGGAACCCGGCAGACTTGGATGGGGCGCGGTACACGCTGGTGCGTGATCCGCTGGTGCCGATTCGGCTGCTGGATGTGCTGATCGTCGCGAGTTCGCTGGTGCTCATGGCGGGCTTGCAGGTGCTGGTCTTCCGCACCAAGCTGGGCTCGGCGATGCGGGCGGTGTCGTTCAACGTCGACACGGCGTCGCTCATGGGCATCAATGTGAACTTTGTGATCAGCTTCACGTTTGTGCTGGGCACGGCGCTGGCGGCGGCCGCGGCGTTTCTATATGCGATGAAGTATCCCAGCTTGCAGCAGCCCGCCAGCGGCGTGTGGGTGTTGCTGGGGCTGAAGGCCTTTGTCGCGGCGGTGGTGGGGGGGATCGGCAACGTGCGGGGCGCGGTGCTGGGTGGGTTCCTGATCGCCGGGATCGAGTTCTTCGGCGCGCGTTACATCTCAACGGAACTCCGCGATGTGTATGTCTTCGGGCTGCTGATCGTGGTGCTGCTGGTCAGGCCGAACGGGCTGCTGGGCTCGGCCGTGCGGGAGAAGGTGTAACCCGCGATGAAGCCCCTTGCCGAGCACATCCGCGCGATCACGCCCCGCGAGGCCTTTCGGCCGGTGGTGATGTTTGTGCCGTGGATCGTGTGCGTGCTGGTCGCGCTCGGGATGCACACGCTCGCGCCACTGGTGGTGGATGACTACTGGGTGAACGTGCTTCGGCGGATCGGGGTGTTTATTGTCGCCGCGGTGTCGCTGAACATCGTCAACGGGTTCACCGGGCAGTTCTCGATGGGTCACGCGGGGTTCATGGCCATCGGGGCGTATATCGGCGGCGGGGTGACGTATTACGGCTCGCTGATGCTGCATGGGTCGGTTGGCGATCCATCGTTTCAGACCCACGGCGTGCTACTGATGCTCGGTGGGGTCGCCGCCGCGGGGTGCGTCGCGGCGGGCGCGGGATATGTGGTCGGGCTGCCGTCGCTGCGATTGCGCGGCGACTACCTCGCCATCGTCACGCTGGGGTTCGGCGAGATCATCCGCGTGCTGTTGGAACTGACGACCAAGCAGTTGTACACGCGTGAAGAGGTGACGCTGGGCGCGCTGTTCAAGCTGCCGCTGAATGGGCCGACGGGGTTTGAACGCATTCCCGGGTATGCGTCGGTGTTCTGGATCTTTCTGTTCGCGTCAATCACGTGCCTGATCGCCTATCGCGTCAAGCAGAGCAGCTCCGGACGAGCGTTCCTCTCGATCCGCGAAGACGAGATCGCGGCGCGGGCGATGGGCGTGAACCTGACCAAGTACAAGGTCCGGGCATTCGTGCTGGCGGCGTTCTTTGGCGGTGTTGCCGGTGCGCTCTATGCACACACCGGGGTCAATCCTTCGCCGACCGACGCCGGGTTTCAGCGTTCGTTCGACATCATCATCATGGTCGTGCTGGGCGGGCTCGGGTCGATTAGCGGCTCGGTGCTCGCGGCGATCATTCTGATCGCGCTTCCGGAACTGCTGCGTGATTTGCAGCAGTATCGCCTGATTGTGTACGCGCTGCTGTTGATCATCATGATGCTTGTTCGACCGCAGGGGCTCTTTGGCGTGCGAGAGATCTGGGACTTCTTCGGCAAGAAGAATCGGCCGACCTCGAAAGAGGAGAGCAACCCATGAGCGAGTTTGCGCTCGACGCTCAGGGCATCGGCATCAGCTTCGGCGGGCTCAAGGCCGTGCAGGATTTCTCCATGCGCGTGCCCGCAGGTGGGCTGTACGGGCTGATCGGGCCAAACGGCGCGGGTAAGACCACCGCGTTCAACCTGCTCACCGGCGTGTATTCCCCGCAGAGCGGGCAGGTTCATGTGGCCGGACAGCGCACCGACACGCTGAGGCCGCATGAGATCGCCAAAGCGGGACTCAGCCGCACGTTCCAGAACATCCGGTTGATGGGCGAGTTGAGCGTGCTGGACAACGTGCTTTTGGCCTCGCACATGCGCGGTCGGCACAGCATCTGGCGAACGATCCTGCGAACGCCGCGGTTTGTCGCTCAGGAACTGGCGATGAAGCGCCGGGCGATGGAGGTGCTGAATGTGTTCGCGCTGGATCGGTTGGCGGATGAGCAGGCCAAGGGGCTGCCCTATGGCGATCAGCGTCGCCTGGAAATCTGCCGAGCGCTGGCGACCGAGCCCAAGGTGCTGCTGCTGGATGAGCCCGCGGCGGGGATGAATCCCAGCGAGAAGAAAACCCTGGCCAAGAGCATCCAGCGCGTGCGCGAGATGTTCAACGTGACCATTCTGCTGATCGAGCACGACATGGGTCTGGTGATGGACATCTGCGAGAAGATCACGGTGCTGGATCATGGCGTGACGATCGCGGTGGGCACGCCGGCGGAGATCCAGGCGAATCCGAAGGTGATCGAGGCGTATCTGGGCGAGCCGGGCGAGGCGGCAACGTCGCCGGCGCAGGACGCGGGAGGTGCCGCGTGAGCGCAGCGCACACCGACGACAATCCGGCCAAACTGGCGGAGCAGCACATTCGGCCCAACACCGGCGATGGCCCGGTGATGCTGCAGGTGAGCGATCTGCACATGGCCTATGGCGCGATCCGCGCGCTGCACGGCGTTGATCTCACGGTGCGCCAAGGACAGATCGTCACGCTCATCGGCTGCAACGGCGCGGGCAAGTCCACCACCCTACGGTCCATCAGCGGCATGTGCAAGCCGCAGCGCGGCAAGATCACGCTCGAAGGCCGCGAGATCCTGGGCCTGCCCAGCCACGCGATGGTGCGTCTTGGCATGGCCCATTCGCCCGAGGGCCGAGGGATCTTTGCGAATCTCACCGTAGAAGAGAATCTGGAACTCGGCGCGTTTGCCCGGCGGGACAAATCGGGCATCGCCGCCGATCGCGAGCGGGCGCTCACCCTGTTTCCCCGCGTGCGAGAACGCATGAAGCAGATGGCCGGCACGCTCTCCGGCGGCGAGCAGCAGATGCTGGCCATGGCCCGCGCGCTGATGGCGCGCCCAAGATTGCTGCTGCTGGATGAGCCCTCACTGGGGCTCGCGCCGCAGATCGTGCAGACGATCTTCAAGATCATCCGCGAGATCAACGCCGCCGGCACGACGGTGCTGCTGGTGGAGCAGAACGCGCACATGGCGCTGAACATCGCCCACTTTGGCTACGTGCTCGAAGTCGGGCGGATCGTCATGGCCCGTCCGGCGAAGGAACTCGCGGCGAGCGATGAGGTGCGGAAGGCGTATCTCGGCGGGCACTGAGCATCGCCGCAGAGACACGTTGCGGTGCTCTGATTCACCCCGCCTTCGCCATAGGCCCGATCGTCTGCGACAGATCGCTACTGACGGTGCGGTTGCGACCCGAGCGCTTGGCGGCGTATAGGTTGCGATCCGCCGCCTCCAACCAATGTTCGGGGGTGATCGCGCCCGGGGGGCCGCCCGACGTGCCGACAAGCCCGACTGAGACGGTCACCGTCGCGTCCGGATGCCGCGGCCAGACAACCCGTGCCAGCGCCGATCGCACGCGCTCGCAGACCACCTCGGCATCGAGTGCGCTGGTGCTGGGCATGATGAGCGCGAACTCCTCGCCGCCGTATCGACACGCGATGTCCGGGACGCGACACTCGCGCTGCAGGAGCTGCGCCAGCGAGACGAGCACTTGATCACCCGCCGGGTGCCCGTACGTGTCGTTGATCCGCTTGAAGAAGTCGACGTCCAGCAGCGCGAGCGAGAGTGGGAGCGCATAGCGCGTGGCCTCGGCCACTTTCTCTTTCCAGCGCTTGTCGAACGCCGCACGATTGCCCAGGCCGGTGAGCCCGTCGACGTCGGCCCGCTCGGCGAGCAGGCGGAGCAGGTGATCCAGTCGCATCGCGGCACGCAGACGCGCACGCAACTCGGCGAGATCGAAGGGCTTCGTCACATAGTCGGTCGCGCCAAGGTCAAACGCGGTGACCTTGTCTTCAGAAGTCGACTTGGCCGACAGGATGATCACGGGTACCGCGTTGGTGAGGGCGTTGTCCTTGAGCCCTCTGAGCACCTCGAATCCGTCCATGTCGGGCATGTCGAGATCGAGCAGGATCGTCGCGGGTTGGTGCTGGGCGGCCATCTCGACCGCTTCTGAACCGCGCGTGGTGCCGATGATCTGGATCGCTTCGCTCCGCAGTCGCGCTTGCAAAAGGCGATGCACGTCGACCGAGTCGTCGATGAGCATGACCAGGGGTTTTTGCTCGTGCGATGTCACGCCTCGATGCACCTCTAGACCCGGACCACCTTCTGCCAGATCGCCGACGACCGGAGTTCCAACCGACGACTACTTGGCCCGAACACGCTGGCACAGCCGCACGAGTTCGTCCACGCCGCTCTTGATCTTCTCGAGTTCATTCTGCTCGCTGCAGTCGATCATCGTGCCGAGCTCCATCTCAAGACGGCCGGCGGCGTGACCAAGCTGGCTGAAGCCATACCCGCCGCTGGAGCCCTTCAACTGATGGACCAATCGCCGCAGCTCGCGCAGATCCCGATTCTGCCAGTGCTGAAGCACCGCCTCAACGCAATTGGGAAGCTCGCTGACGAACATCTCGACGAGTTCAACCATGTCGGGATCATCGGCAAGCTGGCTATAGATTGGCGCATCGCTGAACGCTCCCGCAGCCGAGCCCGTTGGGGCGCGATCGGGCGTGCTCGGCGCAGTCGGATTCAAACTCGGCATGCGGAGACCTCCGACCGGTTGGATCGGAGATTCCGCCCCCCCTGTTTATTGAGTCCCGACGCCCGGTGCCAATCTCACAGGTTCAGGTTCTCGGACCTGGGCTTCCGGAATCAAGAAATGCCACCGATCAGAGTCGCATCGTTCGGAGCGAACAAGATCAGAACTCATCCCCACCCAAGTGTTTCGCTGCGCTTGCACCACCTTCTCGCCCCAAAGGCCGGTGCCGCGGAATTTGGTCCTTCTTGTCCCCCTTTGACGGCTGAAGTCCGGTAACCCCCGAATGATCCATCGTTATGAGGCCCATCGCATGCACCGACCATTCCATCCTTCGCCAGGAGCTGCGCTGATGCACGCCGTCCGCATCACCGTCTTCTGCGATGAGTGTGTGCGCATCGAGTACGCGCCGCACGGCGTGTTCTGCG
Source organism: Phycisphaerales bacterium (assembly GCA_019750095.1). Taxonomy (GTDB): domain Bacteria; phylum Planctomycetota; class Phycisphaerae; order Phycisphaerales; family UBA1924; genus UBA4658. The sequence goes on along the minus strand of JAIEOW010000186.1, from coordinate 4,065 downwards.
ATCATCCCTCGCTCTTTGCCATCCACGCCCCGGGCGGCGACCCCGAACACCCGCACCCCGCGCGGTCGTGCCACACCACGTCCGCCGATTCCGGTGCCCCACCCATCCACGTTCGCACCGCTCGCTTCGACCTCCGATACACGCCCGACGGTCGCCCGCCGCACGGGGGCAATCTCCGCGTGTTGATCGATCACCCGCGCGCTCCGGCAGATCTGCCGCGCGATGCGCAGTCCGGTCATGTGCTCTGGACGCCCGAATCCCGAGCGAAACACAACCTCGGCGGCACGATCTCCACACTCGACGGCCTGCTCGGTGCACATCCGCTTGGCGACGGCCTGCTTAGCCGCGATGGGTGGCATGTTGTCGATGACTCCGCGCGCCATCTGCTCGGCAACAACTGGGCTGCGACACGCGCCTCACTGGGTCTCCATCACAACACCGATCTCTACCTGTTTGCCTATGGCGACGACTATGCAGCGGCTCTGCACGCGTTGGCACAGGTTGCCGGACGCGTGCCATTGCCGCGCCGCTACACGCTCGGAGCGTGGTATTCGCGCTACTGGCCATATACGTCCGACGAATACCGTGGAATCGTCGACGAGTTTGATCGCCACGACTTTCCCCTTGATGTGCTCGTCCTCGACATGGATTGGCACAAGCCCGGTTGGACGGGCTGGTCATGGAATCGCGAACTGATCCCTGATCCCGAGGACCTGTTGAGCTGGCTGCACGCGCGAGGGCTCGCCGTCACGCTCAACCTCCATCCCGCCGACGGTGTCGGCCCGCACGAAGATCGCTACTCCGCGTTCATGCGCGCTTTGGGACGCGAGCCCGACGGCTCGACCATCCGATTCGACGCCGGTGATCGCGCCTACATGAACGCGCTCTTCGAGCAGGTGCATCGTCCGCTGGAGCACCCGCCGCGCCGCCCCGAATCCGGCGTCGACTTCTGGTGGGTCGATTGGCAGCAGGACAAGTTCGTCCGGTCCATCCCCGGGCTTACGAACCTCCGTTGGCTGAACCATCTCTATTCCCGTCATACCTCGCGCCCGCCCGATGGCGACGATCCCGGCCTTCGCCCACAACCCTTCTCGCGCTGGGCCGGCGACGAAGGCCCACCCGATGCCGGGAGTGAGTGGGGGCTTCCAGCCACCGGCGGCTGGGGCGATCATCGCTATCCCATCCACTTTTCCGGCGATGCCCACACGGGCTGGCCCATGCTCGACTTTCAGGTCCGCATGACCGTCGCCGCGGGAAACATCGGGTGCTTCTACTGGTCGCACGACATCGGGGGGCACTTCGGCCCGCGGCTTGAAGAGGCCATGACCCGCTGGGTGCAGTTCGGTGCGATCTCCGCCGCGCTGCGATTGCACTCGGCCCGCTCGCCGGTGCTCGATCGTCGCCCTTGGACGTATGAGCCCCGCTTCACCGATTCGATGCGCAGCGCCTTCCAGCTTCGCGCTCGGCTCATGCCGTACATCTACACCTGCGCTTCGGAGTGCCACACGCGCACGCTCCCGCTGCTGCGCCCGATGTACCTGCATCATCCGACGGTCGAGCGTGCCTATGCCGCGCCCGCGCAGTATGCGATCGGGCGCGATCTGCTCTGCGCACCGATCACTTCGCCCGGGCTCGCCGATCGCTGCGTGTCATCGCGGCACGTGTGGTTTCCGCCCTCGACCCCGGAGACTCCCGTCTCGGCCTGGCGGCACATCGACACCGGCGAGAGTTTCGAGCCCGGGTCCGAAGCGTTCATCTCCGCGCCGATCGATCGCACGCCCGTCTTCCTTCGTGCCGGCGTTCTCTTGCCGACGCGCCCGGCGACCAATCGCATGGCCACCGAGCCGATCGACACGCTTGTCCTGTACGTACTTCCCGGCCAGCCCGGCGAGTCTCACACTTCCGAGCTCTATGAAGACGATGGCGTCTCGCTCGACCACACGCGCGGCCGCTCCGCCATCACGCGTCTTTCGGCTCAGTGGGCAAAGTCTGCAACTGGCGAGTCCCTCGTCGCTTATGTGCATCCGACCGTCGGCACATTCCTTGGCCAGCTTCCCGCACGCGATCTCGAACTGCACCTCATGGGTGTTCACGAAGTGCTCGCCGCTCGGGTTGATGGCCAGCCCGCCAAATGGTCTCTCGATCGTGACCGTGGCGGGGGGCTTGCCGTGGTGCGCGTCCCAAAGCGTGACATCCGCTCGCTCTTGCGAATCGAGATGGATTTCCAGTCCGCCGACGCTCGACACATCACGCAGCGCACCCGCGCCGCCGATCTTTCCGATGTGCTCGATCGGCCCACGAACGTCGCGCACCTCCGCTCCGATCTCGCTTCCGCCGCCGCTATGTCTTCTCCCGCAGACGGCACGGATCGCACCGCTGACCTTCTGGCCATCGGCGCCGGAATCGGGGCCGCGGTCGATGGCCACACGCTCCGAGTGGTCGACACCTTTGGTTGGGCCGAACACGCCGAGATCGCCGTCGAGTTCGTCGATCGGCACGGCACGAACGAGGCCGTGATCGAGCGCATCCAGCGCACGCTCGAACCGATCGGCACCCACGCCCGGGCCGCAAGTGTTGCCATGCCCACGCATCCGCTCGCCCAGCCACCCGTGGGCGTTCTGGCTCGTCGCCTCGCGCGGGTTCATCTCACGCTCGACCGCCGAGCGTTGCGATTTGATCGAGAGATTCAGAGCATCCTCACGCCGCTCTCGCGTTTCCGCGCGATCGGCCCGTTTGCATGGGATTGGCGAAGCGCCATTGCCGAGGTCATCGCACCACCAGAATCCGCCGCGTTTGATCCGAGCGCAAGGTTCCTGGGTCGCGAGCACCAGCCCATCTCCTGGTGCGAGGCCCAGCCCGGCGGCAAGTGGCCGATCGATCTCCGCCAGACGCTGCACACCCGCAACGGGCTCGCCTATCTGGTCACGCAGCTCACCTCGTCAACAGCGCAGATCGTGCGTCTGCACATTGACGCGGGCGACAAGTTCGAGGTCTTCACCGCTTCGCCGCAACCTTCACGCTCACCATCGCACACGCCCTGGACAAAGCTTCACACGCACAACGGCTACGACGCCCACGCCCCCGCGCAGCCATTTCTCGAACTCAACCTGCCGCTCGGTTCGTCGCTGCTCATGATCAAACTCTGCGACGGCGGCGGGGGCTGGGGCGTGCGAGCTTCGCTCGACGCGCCCCACCCGCTCAGCCACGATCGCCCGATCTCGATGCGCACAACGCGCTGATCACACTCAGTTGCCCGTCGGCGAAACCCGCCCGCCACCCGGCGACGGCGGTGCTTCCGGCGCCGCTGCCGCGGGCGCAGAATCATCAACCTTGTCGGGCACACTCTCGGGCTTGCGACCGGGCAGGTTCGCCTCGGCCGTCTCCTCACGCTGCGTGTCGGTGCTGTTCTGCGACCACAAGTAGTACCCTGCGCCAAGCACGCCCAGCGCCAGGATGCCCATCACCAGATAGAACGCCCCGTGCCCACCCTTCTTGGAGACTTGCGCGGCCATGATGAACCCTCCGCATGTGGTGCCCCGCCCCACGATGGTCACCCATCATTGTACACGAAAACGCAGATCGACGAAGCCGTGACAAGGCCAAAGGGCGATTCGGCGACACAGCAGCAGCGCAACACATCCCGAGCAGACAGAATTCACCGCGTCACCGCGTCACCCGCGGCTTCCAGCGCCTTCCATCTGGTTCGCCCGCGCGAGTATCCCATCCAACACACCGCGGACTTCCTGCGCCATCCGTGTGTTCGGAAACTCGTTCACGATCCGCTTGCCAAGCGCGGCGGCCTGCGCCCACTGGCGATCCTGCACCGCGATCTTGAACTGCGCGCCCAGATTATCCCGCGCCTTGGTGATCACTCCGCGAGCGACCTCGCGCAACGGCTCGGCTTCATTCTCTGAGAGATAGGCATCCAGTTCCTTGAGCTGCACCATCGCCTCTTCGATCCGCCCGCCCTGCGCCGAGTCTAGGAATCGCCGCTCCAGATCGGTCTTGTACACCCCGCGTGCCTGCTCCACACGATCACGCAGACGCTCCACGCGCGGCGAGTCC
>JAIEOW010000029.1 GCA_019750095.1 Phycisphaerales bacterium | reverse complement strand
CCTCTTGCCTCTTGCCTCTTGCCTCTTGCCTCTTGCCTCTTGCCTCTTGCCTCTTGCCTCTTGCCTCAATCCCCTCAGCCGCAAAGGAACAAGCGATGGTGCGCGACATCAGATGGGCCCGAGGCTTGAGTGTTGTTGTCGCCGTTGCATGCGCGAGCGTGGCGACGGCGCACGTCTTCTGGCTCCAGCTCTCCATCGCACGGCCTCCGGTCGGTCAGCGCGTCAGCGTGCAGTTGCACGTGGGTGATGACTATCCCGGCGACATCGTGCCGCGGAACAACACCAAGATCGAGAAGTTCGTCATCGCTCGGCCCGACGGCAAAGAAGTGCCCATGGCGGGCAAGGATGCCGACCCGATCGCCGCCCGATTCGTGCCCGACGTTCCCGGCGGCTACACCATCGCCTATCGCAGCAAACCCTCGAGCGTCGAGCTCGAAGGCGAGAAGTTCACCGGATACCTGAAAGAAAAGGGCCTCGACCGGATCATCGCCCGGCGCGAGAAGGAAGGCCGATCCGCCGCGACGGCCAAGGAGATCTTCTCTCGCGCCGCCAAGTTCGCGCTCGCCACCAAAGAAACCGGCCCGCAGGACGCCGCGACCAAACGGCTCGGCCTGCGCTGTGAGATCGTCCCAAAGTCCAACCCCGCCCTCATGTCGGCGGGCGATGAAATCGCGATCGTCGTGCTCTTTGAGGGCAAGCCGCTCGCGAGCACCCTCGTCGACGCACGCCCCGCGGCGGACAAAACAATGAAGCTCCAAACCCGCACCAACGAACGCGGCGAGGCCTCGATCCGCCTGCCCATCGCCGGTCTGTGGGTCGTGGACACCGTCGAAATGGTCGATGCGCCCAAGGACTCCGGCGCGGAATATGAGAGCATCTGGGCGTCGCTGGCATTCGAGATCGGCCCAACAACAACCACCCTCCCTTCGAAGGAGTCCCGCTGATGGACAGGGCATTGCTCTGGCTCGGCGCGATCGTGATGTCGCTCATCTCGATGCACCCGCCCGCGTACGCCCATGACCTGGGTGTGCTCACGGTCGATGCCCAGTTGCAAGCCGGACGGCGGTACGACCTGACGATCAGCACGGATGTTGATCACCTGGCCGCCGCCGGGCTTGGGCTGAGCGACGCCGTGAAAACCGCGCGGGCCGTCTCGCCGGCGAGCAGCCGAGCGTTTGAGCTGGTGGGGGCCGAGCTCGCCAAAGTGCTCGCCCCAAAGACCTGGGTGCTGATCGACGGCGTCGAATCGCCGCTGCCCATGCTGATCGACGTGCTCGTCCAAATGCCCGGCGAGCCCGGCATGGGCGAACAGGCCGCCCCGAAGCTCATCCTTCATTACAGCGGCACGGCCCCGCTCTCTGCCCAGAAATGGGGGTTCAAGACCGACCTCCCGATCGGGCAGTACCTGATCCGGGTGGTCCAAGACGGTGACCCCGAGCCGTCGGCACAGTGGGGTGAGGCGGGCAAAGCGAGTATTCCTGTCGCCTTTGAAGCCCCCAAGAGGGGCGAAACCCCCGCGACTTCGCCAGAAAATGAGAATCAGGGAAAACGCCCAGAGTCCGAGCGGGCGTTCCGATCGGTCGCGGCGGAGTACCTGGTTCTGGGGTTCACCCACATCGTTCCGAGCGGGCTGGACCACGTTTTATTTGTGCTCGGGCTCTTTCTGGCGGCAGTTACGGTCCGGACGCTGCTTTTGCAGATCACGGCGTTCACGGTGGCCCATTGCATCACCCTTGCTTTGGGGGTGACGGGGGTGGTGAAGGTCTCGCCAAGTGTGGTGGAGCCGTTGATCGCGGTGTCGATCGTGGCGGTTGCTGTGGAGAACCTGTTTGCTCGGCGGGTGACCACGGCCGCGAACGGCAGGCGGGTGGAGTGGATCGGGCCGCGGTGGGTGTGGCGGACGGCGCTCGTGTTTGTATTCGGGCTGCTGCACGGGCTTGGATTTGCGGGGGTGCTCGGGGAAATCGGGTTGCCGAAGGGCCAGCTTGTGCCGGCGTTGCTCTCGTTTAATGTCGGGGTGGAAGCTGGGCAACTGGCGGTGGTGGCGGCGGCCATGGCGACGATCGGTCTGTTGCGTGGGCGACCGTGGTATCGGGCGGCAATCGTGGTGCCGGGGTCGCTGGGGATCGCGGCGGTCGGGGTGTTTTGGGTGATCGAGCGCGTGTGAATCTGGGCGGGAACCGTGGCGGGCGCGGGGCCGTATGGGGTCCTCGGCCCCGGTACGGACCCGTCGGGGCGATTGAGCTGGGCGGGAACTCTCGTCTTGGCATGAACTTGCGGGTCGGCGCAGGGGTCGTTAGTCTGCGTCGTAGATGAAAGGGAAGATCCATCCAACTCGTGCGACACGGACGGGCACGTTGGGTGGAGGGACGGGTCCGCCTTGATGCCCCAAGGCGGCGGTCTACGCGAGAAGTGCGCCGAAGAGCGGCGCGGGGGACGGCGGGGGGTTCGCACCGGCCATGGGCCGAGGCGGCGAGGCCGGGGTCGGCCTTGCGTCTGTGCGACTCGCGCGTCCACCGGGGCATCACACTGGACGACTTGAGTCGTGCTCGGCGTGGAGGGAACGCCGAGCCCGACCTACCTTGACACCCACGCTCGCCTGACTTTTGGGAAACCACCCGAGTCCGGCGGGCGAGAACCGCGGGAGTATCGGCATGAATGTGTCTGGACGTTTCGTCTCGTCGCTGCTGAAGTCGCTCAAGGGTCTTGGGGGCGCGGATCGCTCTTTGGAGCGGAGCGCGCCGACTCGGCGAGTGAGCCGTCGGGCCGAACGTCTGGCGGCGATGGCCGGGCAATCGCATGCGGTGGAAGCGCTTGAGCAGCGGCAGTTGCTGTTCACGCTGGCGATCGGGTCGGGCGATGTCGATCCGGCGACGGGGCTCGGGACGCGCACGGCGGATTTCCACTATTACATCCCGTACTTGGGCCGCACGATTCCGGATGCAACGGCCCCAGCCGCTCCGGTGGTCGAGAACTTTGACGACGAGATGGCGCAGTGGACGCAGTTCTTCCCCCCGGTGCCTCCCAACGGGACGGTGTTTGCCCAGTCGAACATCCAGATCTCGTATCGATCGACATCGACGACGCCAGTGCAGTTGCTGCGTCGAGCGGCGGGTGGCGGCGGCATGGCCGATCAGGCCCTGCGTGTTGCGCTGGCGGGCACGGATCAACTGACGTTCACGTTCCAGGTGCAGAATCCGCAGCAAGGCCAGCCAGCGACGCGGTATGCGACGGCGGCCCGGTTTGTGATCAGCGCCAACTCGTTCCCCTTGCCCAATGACGGGAACGGGCTGAACACCGATCCTGTGAACGGCTCTCGCATCGAGCTGTTGCAAGAGGGTCAGGTGGTGGCGTCGTTCAGCGGGGCTGCGCTCGCCGGGCTCAGCCAGCCCCTGGGCAACGGCGTGTCGCTGTTCACGCTGAACTTCGTTGATGGGTTCGACGCGGTGCGGTTTGCCAGCGCGGCGGACGCGCCGAACAACTCGACCTTCGCCGACAACTATGTCGTCGAGCAGATCTCGGTCGACTTCCCAAGCACGCGATTCGAGCAGTTCATCAAGGACGGCGTCTTCGGTGCCCGTGTGACGATCACCGGACCGGTTGGGGCGTCGATTGAGTTGCAGGACGTCTATGGCCGGGACATTCAGCAGCGCACGGGTTTGAAGCCGCAGCAGGGGTTCAGTCCGATCGATCCGGTGGGCAGCGGTCGTCCGCAGTTCAATGACGGCATCGGCCGCGTGATCGTGCGCGGGACCAACGCCAACTCGTCGATCACGCTGGTCGGCTTTGACGCGTCGCCCCAGCAGACCGGCCTGCCGTTCTTTGATGGGCCCGGTCGCGGGATCATGGCGCTGGACATGGCGGGATTCGGCTTCACGTTTGACGACACGCCGACGAATCCCGGCGTGGAGGGCCTGCCGCAGGTCGGCGGGAGTCTGATCATCGGCAGCCCCTACGTGCGCGATCGCAGCAGCCCGGGCAACTATCTGCGCCCCGTCGCCACGCTGACGGAGAACGACGCAAGGACGACCAACGTCGATCAGGGCATCTTTGTCGAGGGGTCGATCGGATCGATCGCCGCGGACGCTCTGGTGTTCGGTTCCAGCCGCGTTGACGGGGCCGCGGCGCGGATCAATCTTGGTGCGCTGTACGGATCGCTGCGTGTCGATGGCGATCTCGGCACGCTGACGGTGCAGTCGGATGCGGGCGTGTGGTTCAATCCGCCCGGGCAGAATCCGGGCACGCCGCCGGATCAGGGCGATCCGGTTGTGGCCACGGGCTCGCGGATCAACATCGGGCGCACGGTGCGGTCGATCGATGTCGGCGCTCGCAACGCGGCGAGTGTGTCGGTGCTTGCCGACGTGAACAACCCGAATCGGGCGCGCTTGCAGCAGCGGGACTATTTCAGCAAAGAAGCGGTGCAGGGTTTCAACACCCAGCAGGACGGCGCCAAGCTGACGGTCACCGGCGCGATCAATCGCGGCGCGGACTGGGCGGGCCGATTCACCGGAGCGGGTCAGCCCGCGGCACTCGGCACCGGGTGGTATCGCAACGACTCGCTGGGCAGCGCAGAGTTTGTCGGCTACTTCGGAACCAACGTCCGGATCATCGGCAACCTGAACGGGATCGATCCCGTGAACACCGCGGCCGACCGGACGGACGTGTACGCATTCCCGGCAGACCCGAGCCGCGAGGTGGTGGTCGGTGTGAATGCGGCGTTCAACACCGGCGGTGGATTCTTCAACTTCCTGACGGATTATGTCCGCGTTGTGGATGCCGACGGGCGCACGATCGCCGCGCTGGATCAGGGCGTTGCGGGTCGCGGCACCGGGAACAACAATAACACATCGAACGTGCTGCGGTTCCGCGTGCCGCGGACGGGTGTGTACTACCTCGTGCTGAATGTGGATGTCGCCTCAACGGTGGGCGTTGCCGGTCAGTACGCGGTCGAGATGACGGGGCTTGCGCCGGTGACCTTCGGCAGCTTCCGCACCGGATCGGGCATGGGCGACGGAGGCACAACGCCGACGGTGAACCTGTCGGCGGGCTCGATGGGCCACTTCAGCATCGGGTCGGGTTTCTTCACTTCGGGCGGCGGCGTCTCGAACACGCTCGACATCACCGGGACCACGCTGGCGCGCTCCGAGCAGTTCCTGCGGTACTGGGGCTCGACGCTGAGCGTGCCGGAGAATCTCTACGGCGCGACCTTCGGCACGGACATCAGCGGCGGCCAGATCATCGTCGGGGGCAACCTCGGTCGATTGACCACCGGCACCGGCGAATCCGAAGGTCGGAACGTCGGCAACGGCGATCTGATCAATGCGGATATTCGTGTCGGCGGCGACATCTCTCTCCTGGACATCAAGGGCGGGCTCGCCGTTGATCAGGTTCCGGGCACGGCCCCCTTGAACGATGGTGGCGGCACGGTCACGATCCAGACGGGTCTGACCATCGGCCGTCAGGGCAACATCGGCCAGATCCTCGTTGGCGCGTACACCAACGGCAACGGCGTGAGCATCCGCACCGGGGCCAGCTCGCAGGTCGATCAGGTCATCATCGGCAACAACAACGGCGGCGCAGGCTCGGAGTTCCCGGGTCAGGTCCGTGGCAGCCCGCTGAGCATCACCACCGGCGTCGGATCCGACGTGCGGTTCGTGGATTTCTCGCTGATCGTCACCAACGACTCGGCGGACGCGTTCCGACGGGTGAACTTTGGTGAGTCGTTTGAGTATCGCGACGACGCGGGTGCGGACATCGTGATCTCGCTCACCGGTGGCAACGCGCCCGCGCCGGGCCAGCCCGATCCACGGGCCGGCTCGTTCCTGCGGATTCTGACCCTCGGCATCAACGGGTCGGTGGGTAACGTGGTCTCGCGCATCGAGGCGACGCTCCTGGGTGGGGCGCAGTTGCTCATCAACGGGCAGGACCCGGGCGTGGCGAGCATCGGGCGCATCGTGGTGCTGAATGCCTCCAGCGGCACCACTGGCGGCGGCACCCCCACGACGCCCGCACCGGACCCGCAGATCGTCATCAGCGGCACGACTGAGATCGACGTGGGACGCATCGATCTTCTGGCGGGTCGGCTGGAAGCAATCACCAACTCGACGGTGGGCGGGGACATCGTGGCGATCAACGCCGCGGCACTTGGAAGCGTGTTCATCACGGGCAATCTGGGCCGAACGCAGACGACCGAGATCGGCGCCGACAAGCTCGGGCCGTTCCTGGGCGTGGCCGTTGGTGTCGGTGGCGGCGGGCAGGGTCTGGATCAGCCGATTCCGATCAGCGGGGCGGCGATGAACATCATCGGCGCACCGTGGTTTGGCGGCGGGCTGTTTGTCCCGATCCAGGGTGGCGGCGCGGACACGCTGGAGAACCAGGGTTCGCCGGTTGATCCGTACCTGGACGGCGTCATCGTGCGTGCGGGCGACCTGCGCTCGGTGAGCGTGTTCGGCTCGGTGGGCGATGTCATCGTTCCCGCGGGGCACCTGATCGAACTGACTGCCAACAGCGACAACCTCGTCGCGCAGGGCGCGTTCGACGGCATCGTGGGCAACGTGTACGCGGTGGTCGTGGGCAATGTCGAAGTCGGCAGCGGTCTCCGCGGCTCCGGCGCCAGCCCGTTTGCCGAGGCGTCGATCTCCGCGGCGACGAGCATCGTGAGCGTGGTGGGCGGCTCCCGGCTCGCGGGCACGCTGATCGAGGGCGTGATCATCGCCGCGGGCATCAACGGGCCGATCACCCAGCTCGGGATCGAGCAGCCGGTGGATCTGGGCTTTGCACTGAACGGCGTGGGTACGGTTCGTGTGGCCAACGGGCGATACGACGGTGCGTACATCGCCGGTCGCCAGCTCCACGACTTCTGGGTGTCGATCCGCGGCGTGGGGACCGACGACGGCTCATACGCCGCCGACGTGATCAGCGTGCAGGGCACCACGACGGACTTCTTCCGCTCAACGATCAGCGCGACGTTCATCCGCGACGTGACGTTCAATGGCGGTAGCGCGTATGACGCGAGCTTTGTGCAGAGCTCGAGCTCCATCGGCACCATCACTGCCGACGAGTTCCGCAACACGACGCGACTTGGTCAGAGCGAGGAGTTCTTCCGCAGCCGAATCGCCGCGGTGCTGGATATCGGCAGCGTCTTCACGAACGGGCTGGCGGGGGACATCAGCGACCTGTCGCTGGACCTCAACGGCTCGCTCACGGGCCAGCTCGCCGGGCGCAACCTTGACCGCGTTGTGCTCACCGTGAACAACGTGACCGAAGCCGTGCGGGCGGCGAATGACATCCGCTCGATCACGGTGCGTTCGGGCCGACTTGGCACGTTTGACGCCGGGCGGAACATCCGCTCGGTGGCGATGACCGTCGCCGGTCCGATCCGCAGCGTGACGGCGGGCAACGAGATCACCGGCTTGGACGTGGTGAGCTCTGGCCCTGACGGGCGCGTGGACCTGATCCGTGCCCAGAATCTGCTGGATGCCGACGTGTCCAGCTCCGGCAACATCGGCACCATCGAGTCGGTGACGAACGACGTGGTCGGAAACATCCAGACCCGCAACGACATCCTTCGCGCCAACAACGGCGGGCTGGCGACGCTGCGGGCCGGGCGCGATCTGCGTGTCGCGCTCTCGATTCTGGGTAACACCCAGACGATCTTCGCGGCACGAAACGTCGGCGCTCCGGACATCGCCAACCCCGACCTCGATCTCCGCGGCAACCTCGGGAACATCACGGCCCAGAACGGTCAGATCTATTCCGACCTGCTCGTCGGGCAGAGCATCACGGGCACGGTGACCACCGGACGCGTGTTCATGCTGCCCACCAATGACCTGGTGGCGCGCGCCGACATCGTCGCGTTCGGTCGCATCAACGCGATCGTGCTGAACAGCGACTTCAACGGCGACATCGTGTCGCGCTCCGGCGGCATCGGTTCGATCACCTTCAACTCAAGCGCCTTCCGCCCGGGCAACAACATCATCGTCAATGGCGGCGACCTGACGCAGCTCACCTTCAACGGCGGCGACCTGCTGGGCAACGTGCTGGTCGATGGCAACATCGACGCGATCGACGTCCTGAACGGACCTGACGGGTTCAAGGGTCAGATCGGCATCGCGTCATGGCGGCGGAACTTCCGCCCCGTGCCGGGCGATCAGTTCCGCAACCAGTTGCCGCCCGAGGTGGCCCGCACTCAGGGCATCGACGGCGTGCTGATCAAGGCCGGCGGCAACATCGGGCGCGTGTTCGTGCAGCAGGGCTCGTTCACCGAGAGCCGCATCGTCGCTGGTGCGACGATCCAGAGCGTGAACATCGCGTTGCAGCTTCGCAACGACGCGCTTACGACCGGGCTGAATAACGCCATCGTCGCGGGCGAGCGCGTTGAGTTCGTCCGTGTCGGCGGGTTCGTTGGTGCCGTGGCGGTGCTGGGCGGCGTGATCGACCTGGGCGCGGATCAGCGCGTGGGCGGCACGGGCGCCGACGCCGACACGGTGGGCGCGGGCAGCATCGGGCGTGTGCTGTTCCCGGGCCGTCGCGTGGTGAACTCGGTGATCTCGGCGGGCATCGCGCCGAGCGACACGGGCCGCTACAACCAGTCTGATTCCAAGGCCGCGACCGGCCGATCGAGCGTGGACGAAGTCTTCGCCGGTGGCGCGATCGTCAACACATCGGCGTTCAGCGCTGGTGCGCTGGGCACCACCTCCGCGGGCATTGTCCGCGGCGGAACGGGCCTCAGTCCGAACGAACCATCGGCCATCCTCCCCTCCGCGGGCATCTCGGGCGAGGTCGAACTCGTCAATGGCGTGGCGTTCCAGTTCCAGCTCCCATCTGGTGAGCGCGGGCGTGCGACGCTCAACGGGCCGGGACGCGCGTTCTATTCCGCCGTCGACGGCCAGATCCGTCTGCTCAACACCACCGAGGCGTCGTCGCTGGTCATCACGGCCAACGGACAGTTCCTCACCTCGCTCAAGGTGCTGGGCAACGTGCTGGCGGCCCTCGGGTCCATCAGCGTCACCGGTCAGCTCCGCGGCGATTCGACGGTGTTCATCAACGGCAGCGTTGGCACCTTCGCACTCGATCGCGTTGACTCCGCGGGCGGGCTCTTCGGCTCCGGCGGCAACATCAACACCATCACGACCAACAACTTCCTGGGCGGCACGCTCCGCGGGCGCACGGTCGGGTCGATGACGGTCAATGGCGACTTCGGCCGCTCTGCGATCGATGGCGACGCCCTCGCCCAGTTCTTCACCGTGGGCAGCGTCAATGTCACCGGCGTGCTCGCCGGCGGCATCTCCAGCGACCGCACCATCCCGAGCGTCACCGCCGGCACCGTCAACAACGGCGGCGTGCGATCCGGCGCGTCGATCACCAGCTTCACCTCCGGGGCGGCAACGCTCGCTCGTATCAGTGCTCGCAACAGCATCGGGTCGGTCAGCATCAATGGCGACGCGCTCGAAACGTCGATCCTTGCGGGCGCCGATCTGGGCACCGATGCCGACTTTGGCGGCACCGGGCGCGATGCCGACGTGCTGGGCGCGGGTGCCGTGGGCACCGTGAACGTCACCGGGAACTTCCGCAAGTCCGACATCGCCGCGGGCATCCTGCCCGGCCCGAGCGGCTACCTCGGCAATCAGGACGTTGTGACGAGCGCCGGTCGTTCGACGATCGGATCAATCACGATCACCGGGAACCAGGTCGGCTCGAATCTCAACAGCGAGCAGTACCGCGTCATCTCCACGGGTTCCATCGGTTCCGTGCGTGTGGGCGGTCAGGAGTTCACCGGAACGACGGGCAACTTCCGCGTGGAGCGGATCGCCGCCGTCGCCGTGCCGGTGCGCGTGAACGACCTGTTCGTGAACGAGACCAGCCGACAGTACAGCATCAGCGTGGTGTTCAACCAGGGCGTCGATGTCTCGACGCTGAGCAACGCGATCTCGATTGTCGAGGTTCGCAACGGCGGGCTGACGACCATCGGGCTTGCCGAGGGCAGCGACTACACGATCCGCTATGACCGCACCAAGCTCGCGGCCATCATCACCTTCAGCCGCTCGGTCACCGAGCGCAATCTGCCGAACTCGCCCGGTGTGCCCGGCCCCGGCGTCTATCAGGTCATCATCAGCGGCAGCGTCCTGCGTGGCAGCACGTTCGAAACCCGGCTCGACGGCAA
>JAIEOW010000175.1 GCA_019750095.1 Phycisphaerales bacterium | reverse complement strand
GCCGAACTTGAGAAGACGCTTCTCCAGGCGGACGTCGGCGTGATCGGCACCAAACGCCTGATCGACGGCATTCGAGCAGACTACGTCGAGGGGAAGATGACCCGCGGCGAGGACGTGCTTGAATACCTCAAACGCGAACTCAAAGCGATGTGGCCCGAGCAGGATCGTGCCCTGAAGTTTTCGAGCAGCGGCCCGACCGTGATCCTCGTCACCGGCATCAACGGCGCGGGCAAGACGACCAGCATCGCCAAGATGTGCTCGATGCTGCGAGCCCAGAACAAGACCGTGCTGCTCGCGGCGTGCGACACGTTTCGCGCTGGCGCGGTGCGGCAACTGGAGATCTGGTCCGAGCGGCTGGGCGTGGATGTGATCAAGGGGCAGCAGGGGGGCGATCCCGCGGCGGTCGCGTTTGACGCGTGCAAGGCCGCGATCTCGCGCGGCGTGGACTATCTCATCATCGATACCGCGGGGCGCTTGCAGACGCAAGACCCGCTGATGCGTCAGCTCTCAAAGATCCGCGGCGTGATCGCCAAGCAAATTCCCGGCGCGCCGCACGAGACGCTCCTGGTGCTCGATGCGACGACGGGTCAGAACGCGATTCGCCAGGCGATCGAGTTTTCCAAGTCGCTGAGCGATGACGCCACCGCGAGCGGTGGTGCAATCAGTGGCGGCGTGAGCGGCATCTTCCTTGCCAAGCTTGATGGCACCGCCAAGGGCGGCATCGTGGTCGCGATTCGCTCGCAGACGAACATCCCCGTGAAGTTCATCGGCGTCGGCGAGACGCCCGAGGATGTGGAGCCGTTTGATCCCGAGGCGTTCGTTGAGGCGCTGTTCGAGAGCTGACGCTCCTCGGTTGGGTCAAAAACAAAGCCCGCCGTCCCGAGCGATCGGGACGGCGGGGCCAGGCAAAGAGTGATTCTGTGGTCCACACGCTCGTAGAGAGCGATGGGCTGTGATCAGTTGCACCCGCCGAACCAGCAGTTGAGGAAGTCGAAGATGTCGGCAGCGTCAAGCGCACCGCCGTTGATGTTGGCCGACGCGGAGCTGGCGAACCACGCGTTGAGGAAGTCGAAGATGTCCGAAGCCGAGAGCCCCCCGCCGTTGACATCGCACGGGCACGCGGGCTGGATCACGAGGTTGCCGTTGCCCGATGCCGGGCCGTTGAGCCCGTTGTATCCGCCGACGCGGAGGGTGTAGGTTGACCCGGCGGTGGCGTTGAAAGCGAGCGCACTCCCGACGGTATTGCCGTTGCAGATGGGGGCGAAGTCATCGTTGTGAGCGATCGCTTCGGAGTTGGACATGGGGCACGTGGTGCCGGGATAGACCTGCAGGATGGTGTCGAAGTTGCTGCCGCAGGTGTTGACGTTCACGGTGCCGGTCGCGGTGGCGACATAGCGGAACCAGACGTCCAGCCGGATGTCCTCGTCGTTGGAGAACGGCGTGTCATTCGTCGGGCCGTCGGTGGTGGCCTTGCAGGTCTTGAAGGCGGTCGGCCCGTTGAAGGCGCTCTGGGCGCTGGTGCAGGCGTCGTTGGTGGGCGTCTGGAACTCGTTGATCGCCAGAGCGAAGTTGCCCTGAGCACGGTTGTATCCGGCGACACGGATCAGATACTGCGTGCCGGCGAAGTATTGGAACTGCACCTGCGAGTCCCGGCTCGGCGAGGGGAAGGCGTCGTCGCTGCAGCCGATGCTGTTCAAGCTGTTCGCATCCGGACAGGCCAGGTGAACGCTCAGCACCGTGTCGAAGCTGGAGCCGATCGTGTTCACCTCGGCGGTGCCGGAGCAGCGGGGGGTCCAACTGAACCACACGTCGGGCCCCTGCGATCCGTTGATGCTGTTGCCGCAGCTTGATGCGCCGTCGAGTGTTGCCTCGGCGGTGCACCCGCCGAACGTGCCGCTCTGCACCGCGATCGCGCCCTCGCATGAGTCGGAGTACTGGCTGGGGATGTTCTTGACATACACCGCACCGGGGTCGTTGTCGCTGGAGTGGTCGTCCGCACCGTCGCCAATGTACACGCGATCGGTGGAGAGGGCGAGACTGGATCCGAACGTGCCGTTGATCGAGGAATCCTCGTCGCGGTAGCGACGGTCGAGGACCCACGTTCCGCCGGTGAGCCGAAAGGCATAGACCTGGTTCTCGCCGCTCTCGCTGATGAGCAGTCGGTTGCCGTTGATCGCGACCTTGGAGCCGAAGTTGCCGCCGACGGCGGGCTGCGGAGCGGGGATCATCTGCTCGACGATCCAGTTTGGAGCGACGAACTTCATGACATACGCCGCGCCGCCGGAGATCGCGTCAACCTCATCGCCCGAGCCGGTGGAGTAGGTGTAACCGGGAGCACCGACAAGGATGCGTGTGCCATCGGTCGCCACGGCCTTGCCGAAGTTCATGTTGCTGCGGAGCTGGGCCGGATAGATGTACGCATCGCCCTCGGCGGCCCAGGTTCCGGCGGCGTCGCGGCGAGCAACCTTGATGTAGCCGTGGCCGCTGTTTGCGAAGTTCCAGGTGCCGAGTGAGCCGGCGACGGCGATGGTGCCCTTGAGCGCGACGGCGGCGCCGAGCTTGTGATTAAGGTTCAACCCGCCCGCGTTGTTGTTGAAGATGGTATAGGTCTGGTTCCACGACGTGCCATTGCGCTTCACGATCGAGGCCTGGCCGGCGTCGGTGTTGGTGCCGAAGTTGGTGTTCGGGGCACCAAGGATGGCGTAGTCGCCGTCGATCGCAACGCTCTCGCCCACGCGCTGCACGGGCTCGCTGGAGCTGAACGTCGCTCGCAGAACATAGCTGTTGGCCTGACGCTCAAAGATGTATGCGAACCCGCGGTCGGCCATCGATCCGGGCGCGCCCACGATGATGTACGGCTCGCTCATTCCAACGCTGTATCCGAACGCGTTGCTGTTGGCCGGGCTCGGGTCGTTGACGCTCAGGATCTCGCCCCACTGGTTCGAGATCTGGCCCATCAGGTACACCCGCCCGTTGCTCAGGAACGGGGCCTGGTCATAGTCCGGAGCCCCGACGAGCAGTCGCGGCGAGCCGGAGATCTCGTCAAAGCTGATCGCCGAGCCAAGGCGAGCCGTGTCCTGAGGCGTGTTTGCGATCATCTTGATCGCCCCGCACTGACCGAACGCCATGGGCGTTCCGGCGATCAGGGCGAGGGCGGCGGTCATGGTCCAACGGGCGGTGCGAATCATCTGACGGTGAGACTGGCGATTCATCGGTCAACTCCTGTGTGCAATCTGGTTCTGGTTTGGCTTGATGTGGCTTACTGGGGGGTGGCGCGGGTGGCGCGGGTGGGGGGTCGCGGCGTTCCACGCCGCTTGATACCCGTCAAGCCCGCATCACCCTTGCTCTTGGCGACCATCCATGCGACACTTGCCGAGGAACCGGCTAACGCGATCGCTTTTTTTCTTGTCTACGCCCGCTGCGGTGCAAACCCGGATCTCTGCATGCCCGACCCCAACTTCTCCCAATCCACCCCCGGCCCCGGCCCCACCCCCACCCCCCCCGCGCGGGCGCTCTCGCCAAGCGACGTGACGCAGCTCATCAACCTCGCTTCCGGCGGCGATTCCCGGGCCGCCGAGGAGCTGTTGCCGCTGGTCTATCAGGAACTGCGCAAGCTCGCCCATGCTCGCATGGCCAAAGAGTCTGGCGGCGGCGCGGGGCACACCATCGAGGCGACGGCCCTTGTGCACGAGGCGTATATGCGATTGCTCGGCCCCGGCGGCGAGTCGCTGCGATGGGATGGCCGTGCGCATTTCTTCGGCGCGGCCGCCCGGGCCATGCGCCGCATCCTCGTCGATCGTGCCCGCGGGCGAAACCGGCTGAAGCGTGGCGGGGGGGGTGGGGGCGGAGATCGAGAACGCATCGAACTGCATGAAGACGCCATCGCCGCGCCGTCCTCGGCGGAGAGCGACGCGGGCTCGGACATGGTTTTGGCGATGGAGGCCGCGCTGGAGAAGCTTGAGTCGCTGGACCGCCGCAAGGCCGAGGTGGTGATGCTGCGGTACTACGCGGGCCTGTCGATCGAAGAGACCGCGTCCGCGCTCAACGTCTCACCCGCCACGGTAAAGAACGACTGGGCTTTTGCGCGGGCCTGGCTGAATCGCGAGCTGACGCGGTAACCGCGCAAGCAAAAGGCCCCCGGCACACGCCGGAGGCCTTTGCATTTCTGCCTCGCACTGATGCCTAGTGCCCAGTGCCTGATGCCTTCGGTCTTCTTACGCCGCCATGCGCAGCGTGGTGTTCATCGTGCCGCTGCCGGCAGAGCCGAACTGCAGGCTGAGCTGTTCGCTGGCGGTGCCCGCGCTCTGGCCGCGGAAGCCCTGGACGATGTAGGTGAGTGATGTGGTGCCGGTGGGGATGGTGGCGTCGACGAAGGATTTGCTGCCGGTGGTGCCGACGAGGGTGAAGCTGGTCTCGCCCGCGAGCTTGCGGCGGACGGCGAAGTAGACGCCGCCCGAGGCCGCGCTGTTGGTGGACTTCCACTTGATGTTCACCGCGCCGTCGCTCTGGAGCTGAACGTTGAAGTCGGTCGGCTGGCCGGGGAGCGGCGCGGGGGTGGGCGGAGCGGGCGGCTCGATCTGGGCCTTGGTATAGACGGTGGAAGGATCCGCGCTGTTGGCGGCAAAGGCCTTGACGGTCTTAATAAGATCGCCGCCCTTGGTGCGCATGACGCGCATGGCGGCTTGAAAGGCGACGGTGGAGTTCTTGGCGGCCTGCTTGGCCTGCTGCTGGGCCTGATAGGCGGTGCGAGCGGCGGCGGTGGCATCGGTGACGCCATCGGCCTGGGGCACGGTCACACCAATGGTCGCCCCCGCCTCGGACCAGATGGAGACGTGGTCTTCAAAGTACTGGATGGCTTCGACATCTTTGGAAGGAACGACGGGCATGGCTGGACCTCCGATCTGAAGTGCATGGCCCTCATGCCCGCCCGGACCACCCAGACGCGCGAAGGGTCGGCTTGAGGGATCGACCGCGGCGCGGGGTGTGTTTGGGGAAAGATCGAAAATCGGCGCGGGGTTGGGATTATTCGGGCGTGAGAGTTGCACCCTTCTGGGTGTGGTACCAAGCGATCAACTGCCCAATGTCCGGGCCAACGGCCGGAATAAAAAAACGCCGTCAGGACGGCGTTTGCGGGATGCACAGTGTGCAGCGCCCGACGGCTGAGCCCTTACCGTGATAAGCGGAGGGGCCGCCCAAGTACACTGCCGGGAATATACAATCTCTTCCGGAAACTGTCAAGTGTGTCCAATTGACGCAACTGGAGCAAACATGAAAAACGGGGAATACGTACTCGGGCTCGATGTGGGTGTGGCTTCAATCGGGTGGTCCATAGTCGGCGTTGGGAAAGATGAGACGCCCCTTGATCTTCGAGCGTGCGGGGTAGTGCTTTTCGAAGCGGGTACGGAGACGGGCAAGGGCGGGCTGGATGCGATCAGCGCGGGGCAGGACACGCCCCTGAACACCGCTCGTCGCGAGTCGCGGCTGATGCGCCGGCAAATCTGGCGGCGGGCGAAGCGTAAGAGGAAGTTGCTTCGCGCTCTCATCGCGCACGGCCTGCTGCCTGCGCCTGAGGGCGATTCCCTTCTTCGCACGCCAAAGGCCATCGACGAGTATCTCAAAGCGATTGATCGTGGGCTCGAAGCCAAATGGGGCACGAGCCATCAGGCCCGTCAGACGTGGCCTTATCTGATGCGGCGCGATGCGGCGGCGGGGCGCAAGCTGGATGTCTTTGAGGTTGGTCGGGCGATCTACCACCTGGCACAGCGGCGTGGATTCCTCTCGAATCGTCGCACGGACACAAAGCCGAAGAAGGATGAGGACAAGAGCGCGGTCAAGCAGTCGATCAGCGAGCTGCAGTCAGGCATAGAGGCGCTGCCGAACGAGCCGCGCACGCTCGGGGCATACCTGGCCGGACTCAACCCTGACGAGCACCGGCTCCGCGGGGGCGGGCGATGGACGGCGCGGTCGATGTATGTCCATGAGTTTGATGTCATCTGGTCGGCCCAATCGGCGCGGCTTGCTCATGTGATGACCCCGCGTGCCCGGACGGAGATCGAAACCGCGATCTTTTTCCAGCGTCCGCTCAAGGACCAAAGCCATCTGATCGGAAAGTGCTCACTCATTCCTGACCAGCGGCGGGCGCCGATGGCGCTGCGCGAGTATCAGCTCTTTCGCGTGCTGCAGACCGTCAACGCGGTGGAGATCAGTGTCCCAGACCAGCCCGCCCGCCGACTCACCGAAGCCGAGCGTGCCGCACTCACCGAAGCGCTCTGCAGAGAAGGCGATATGACCTTCGCGGCGGTCAGGAAACTGCTTGGGAACAAGAAAGCGATCCTGAACTTTGAAGCGTCGAAGGCCAAGGGGCTCATCGGGCATCGCACCGACGCCAAGCTGCGCGAGGTCTTTGGGGCTCGGTTTGACGAACTGACGGAGCGGGAGCGCGATCAGGTTGCCGACGATGTGCGGTCATTGCGATCGCCGGAAGCACTCGCGGGGCGAGGCCGGTCTCGATGGGGCCTCGACCACGAGCGTGCGGCGCTCTTGTCCGGCGTCGCGCTCGAAGAGGCCCGCGGGTCCATCTCGCTCAAAGCAGTCCGGCGACTGATGCCCCATCTTCAACGTGGATTGACGTATGCCGAGGCGCGGCACGCCGAGTTTGGCGCCGGCAATGACGGGTCGGAAGGCACGTCCGGGAAGAGCTCGCTGGAGAAGCTCCCGCCGGTGTTGAAGGTGATGGACGATCTGCGGAATCCCACGGTGTTGCGAGCCCTCACCGAAGTTCGGAAGCTCGTGAACGCCATCGTGCGACGGCACGGCAAGCCCAGCAAGGTCCGGATCGAACTGGCCCGTGATCTCAAGAATCCGCGCGGCGTTCGAGAGCGCATGACCCGGCAGAACCGCGAACGCGAGTCGGCGCGGGATGCCCTGAAAAAGCGGATCGTGAATGAGGGCGGAGTGCCGCATCCCAGTCGTGACGACATCGAGAAGGCGATCCTGTTTGAAGAGTGCGGAGGCATCTGCCCGTACACGGGCAAGCCGATCGACTTCGCGTCAATGTTCGGTCGGCACCCGCAGGTGGACATCGAGCACATCTGGCCACGCTCGCGGTGCCTTGATGACAGCATGCTGAACAAGACGCTCTGTTACTTGGACGAGAACCGAGCGCGGAAGCGCGGTCGGACGCCCTTTGAGGCCTACGGCGGCGGCAGCGCGAAGGACAACGAACGCTACGGGCAGATGCTCGACCGCGTTTTACGCTTCAGGGGCGACCCCTTCGTCCGAAAGGAAAAGCACCGGCGGTTCGCGGCGACGGAGATCGACGCGGGCTTTGAGAATCGGCACCTCTCCGACACGCGATTCATCGCTCGGGCGTGCGCCGACTATCTCGCCTTGCTGTATGGCGGGAACACACAGCTACGTGTGGACGAAGAGGGAACGCGCCGGGTTGAGACGCCCACCGGCGGACTGACCGCCTGGCTGCGGACGGGCTGGGGACTCTCGCGGCTGCTCGGCGAGACCGGGGATAAGAACCGCGAGGACCACCGCCACCACGCGATCGACGCGATCGTGATTGCGCTCTCGGATCAGCGCGCGGTGAAGCGTCTCTCCGACGCGGCCAAGCGGGCCGAGACGCTCAACAAGCGGCGGGCGTTCGAGGAAGTGGACGAACCGTTCGCGGGTTTCGGCGAGCAGGCGGCCCAGTTGGTGGAGTCGATCGTGGTGGCTCACCGCCAGAGCCGCAAGGTCTCGGGTGCGCTGCACAACGAGACGGTGTATTCAAAGAACCTCGGTACGCCGCAGCGGCCCGAGTATCGCGTCCGCAAGGAACTCCACAAGCTCACTCCGTCAGAGATCGAAGACGGGCGGATCGTGGATAAGCGGGCGCTCGCGGCGATTCGCAACAAGCTGACGGACCTCGGTGTTCCCAAGCCTGACGCCAAGACCATCGGGCAGGTCTTTGGCAACCCGGACAACCTCCCGATGGTGCGCGGGCACGATGGAGCCATGGTCAAACTCAAGAAAGTCCGCGTCAGAGCGGCCGTCTCGCCACGTCAGATCGGGCGTACGGGCGGGGGCAATCGCAACATTGTTCCTTCCAGCAACCACCACACTGCGATTTTCGAGGTGAAACGACCGAAGGGTGGAGTTGCGTGGGAAGACCGACCGGTCACCATGCTTGACGCCACGAATCGGCGCGATGCGGGAAGGCCTGTCGTTGATCGGGTCTGTCCGAGTGGCGGGCGGTTTCTGTTCTCGCTCTCTCCGGGCGAGCATTTGGAGATCGATGACCCGTCGGGCAGCTTGGGTCAGCGTGCCGTGTTCAGAGTCTCTTCCGTGTCTGAGGCTGATATGGAACTGAAGCGGCACGCAGATGGCCGCACAGCGGACGAACTGAAGAAGGCGAAGCTTCGCGTTCGTGTGAGTGGTGAGAAGCTGCGAAAGCTCAACGCTCGCAAGGTTCGTATCACATATCTTGGAGAAATCTTGCCAGCGAACGATTAGCGGGCACACTTCGTTGTGTCACTTTGGGCCGTGTGTATGCCGACCCCAACTGCCGGACGCGTTCTGGACTTCTCCATCGGGCAGGCCCATCTCTGCCTGCGCTATCGCCAGCTCATGATTCGCCGCGACGGCCTGCCCGAAGCGACTGTGCCGATGGATGAGATTGCTGTGGTGGTGCTCTGTTCGCGCAGAGTCACCATCTCGGTCGCTGCGCTCGATGGGCTGACGTCTAGCGGCTCGGCGGTGATTGTGTGTGACGAGCGCTCGCTCCCGAGCGGGATGATGCTGCCGGTGGCCGGACATTTTTTGCAGACGCAGCGGATGCGGGCTCAGATCGATGCCAAAGTGCCGACAACCAAGCGCATCTGGCAAGAGATTGTCAAGGCGAAGATCCGGGCACAAGGGTCGCTGCTTGCGGCGTATCGCGGGGATGACGCGGGACTCTTGGCCATGGCGGCACGCGTGCGGTCGGGTGACCCGACCAATCTTGAAGCCCAGGCCGCGCAGCGGTATTGGCCCGCGCTGTTCGGCGATGATTTTCGTCGGCGTTTTGCCGCCCCGGATCAGAACGCGATCTTGAACTACGGCTACGCCGTGCTTCGTGCCAGCGTCGGCCGCGCGATCTGCGCTTCCGGTTTGCACCCATCGCTGGGTGTGCATCACAAGGGTCGTGGAAATCCGTTCTGCCTCGCCGATGACCTTATGGAACCGTACCGCCCAGTCATCGATGGGGAGGTGGCTGAGATCGCCGGAGCCACCAATCAGGCGCTGACCGAACTTGATCCCGAAACGAAAGCCCGTCTGGTCGGTGCTCTCCACGAGGGGCTGATGCACGATGGTGAGACCCGCCCGGTTATGGATTGGATCGCACGCTCGGCATCCAGTCTGGCCCGGCGGCTCTGCGGTGAGAGCGACGATCCCGTGTTCTTTCCAGACGGGCTGGTGAAGCCATGAGAGCGCACCAGGTTGGCAGGTCCACTCGTGCTCGCTCTAAACGGCGGGCGACCGAAGATCCCGATGACCTGCCCATGTACACAGACGACGATGACCGCCCAGTGCTCTCGGGGTATCGATCCATGTGGTTGTTTGCGATGTTCGATCTTCCCGTGCACGACAAAGAGCTTCGCAAGAAGTACGCGCGATTCCGCCGCGATCTTCTCAACGAGGGGTTCACCATGATGCAGTTCAGCGTGTACGCTCGACACTGTGCCAGTGAGGAATCGGCCGCCGCGATCCGCCAGCGTGTGCGGGCCTGCCTTCCCGCACACGGACAAGTGCGCGTCATGGGTGTAACCGATCGGCAGTTTGGAAAGATGGAGGTGTACTTTGGAAAAACTCGCAAGAAAACCGAGGAACCACCGCTCCAGTTCATGCTTTTCTGACCGCCAGGAGGCACACAAGTCTTTGGTGTTCGGCGACTTGTGCAAGGGCTAGTGTACTTGGGCGGCCCCTCCTGTCAGACCACGGC
>JAIEOW010000009.1 GCA_019750095.1 Phycisphaerales bacterium | reverse complement strand
GGCGCGGGCGCCGGAGCACCGGCCGCGGGCGGCGTGCCCGCCGGCGGAGCGCCTGCGGTCGCAGCAGCAGCCGGCACGTTGATCTTCACATCCGGCAGCACGCGATCGAACACGAAGACGTCGTACTGAGCCGTCTGCCCGTCATCGAGCATCTTCTGAAACTCGCTCGGCGTCTTGATGTCGAGTTTGCTGAGGTTCAGCCCTTCGAGTGCGGTTTTTACGAAGAAGTTGCCGTTGGTGACCAATACCACGGAGAGCCGTTTCGCGGGCGGGATCGTGACGTACGCCGAGTTGTCATTCGGGAGCGCGTCGGCCGCGCTCGTCGAGATGCGCACACTCCCCGCGCCGCCTTCGGAGCGATCAAGGCCGAATACAAGCCCGCCGAGGCCGGGGCGGAGCTTGGATTTCGTGGCCTCGCCATCATCGGTGGCGGATGCGTCGACGCCCGTGGGCTGCGTCGCCGCGCGGATGCGTGCCGAGCGGGCCGCGACGACGTTGCCATCGATCAACAGTTCGAGATCGACGCTTCGCTCGACGGTATCGGTGCTTTGCAGCCCAACGAAGATGTTCACGCGCGCCGGCGTATCGAACGCCCGCTCGGCACGCAGGCCCGTGATGCCGATGTTCGGCGCGACCGTCGCCCCGACGCTGTGATACACCACGCGATCCTGGCCTTCGACCGTCTGAATCTTGTCGGCGTCGGGGATGCGTCCATCGGAGAAGATGTGCACCGCCGCCGACGGCGGGCTGGGAATGAAGCCCGCGGGCTTGCCTGCCTCGTCGGTGTCCTTGACCTGATCCTCGAACTTCTTCGCGCCCGAATACGCGCGAGCGAGATCGAACGCTCGCTGCAGCCGCGTCGGCGCGTCGCTGGGCTGAATGGACTCGATCGCCGCCTTCAGATCGGCCTTGCTCGATGTAAACGATCGCACCACGCTCGCGTTGGAATCGAAGGCGATGACCATCGCCTCTTCCGCCGAGTCATCAAAGAGCGAGGGTTCGCGCAAGCTCTCGACCAGCTTGATCGCGGCGGTTTTTGCCGCCGCAAGTCGTGTGCGACCAGGTTCGTCGGAGTTGCTCGGCGCAGGTGCTGGCGCACCGGCGGGCGCGGTCGCGTCGCCGCC
This sequence comes from Phycisphaerales bacterium, assembly GCA_019750095.1. Lineage (GTDB taxonomy): Bacteria > Planctomycetota > Phycisphaerae > Phycisphaerales > UBA1924 > UBA4658. The sequence continues at coordinate 8,556 of JAIEOW010000009.1, read as the reverse complement.
GATGGGCGCATCGCCGTCGGTGGCGTTCATGCTCGCCGAGCGATCGATGAGGATGATCCGCCGCGCCTCGGTGGTGCCGCGATGCCGGAACTCTGGCTGCGCGATCGCGAGCAGCGCGATGATCAGGGCCAGCATCTGCAGCATGAGCAGGATGTTGTTCCGCAGTTTCTGGAACGGCGCGTTGGCCTGCAGATCCTGCACGGCCTTCTTCCACAGCAGCGTCGAAGAGACCTCGACATCGCGCCGACGGAGTTTCAGAAAGTACAGAATGATCAACGTCGGAATCACAATCCCGGCGGCGATCGCAGCAAGGATGGGGGTGGCGAAGGTCATGGTCGGGGCTCCGAAGTGAACGCGGAGGTTTCGGAGCAAGCGGAGGATCGCGGAGAAAGGCGACGAAGAGTCGTCGAGTGGGGGTTGACTCGCCGCGTGATTCCGTCGCGTAGCAGTTGCTTGTGGAAGTTGATAATGAGTCCAACAGGAAAGTCCGCAGAGCGTAACTGCGAGACGAGTTGCGGGGCCTCCCAATCAGGCAATCGATCCACGCACTTGAGTTCGAGCACCAGGGTGCCCTCAACCACAAGGTCAAGCCGAAGCGTGCTCAGTACCGTGTCTTTGTATCGCACGCGCACCACAACCTGACGCTCATAGGCGATTCCAGCTCGTTCGAACTCGTACGCGATCGCATCCTCATACAGCTTCTCAAGCAAGCCCGGACCAAGGACACGATGCACCTCAATCGCAAGCCCGATGACCCGTTCCGTGAGCGCGTTGATCGGCATGGGCAGATCGTCATGTCGCATTGTCCCCGGCTTCAACTCCATAGCACTTCCTCCGCGCCCTCCGAACCTCCGCACTCTTCGCGTTCACGCATTTCAGTCATCGCACGAGCCCCCTCTTCCGCAAGTACTCCATCACCAGCTTGTCCACCGGCGTATCGCTCGGCACCGTCATGTGGCTGATATCCCGCTGGGCGCAGAACTCGTGCAGACGGTTGCAATACGCCGTCAGGATCTGCTTGTACTTCTTGAGCAGCGGCGCGGTGATGGTCACCTCGGCAAAGTCGGCGTCCTCAACATCGCGGAGCCGCAGGTCGCCGCCGATCTTGGGCTCCATCTCCTGCGGGCTCAGCACCTGGATCGCATAGACGTCATAGCCGCGCCCCTTGAGCAGCCGCAGTCCGGCCTCGTATCCCTCCTTGATGAGGAAATCCGAGAGGATGAACATCACGCCCTTGCCGCGGCGCGTGAGGGCGACGCGTTTGCAGCCATCGGTGAACAGCGTGTTCCCCGCCGGCTCAACACTGATCAAATACGCGATCAGATCCGTCAGTCGACGCTTGCCGCGCAGATCTCGAACGCTCGACACCAGCCCCAGCGGCGGCAGCGGCTTGCCATCCGGCCCAAGCTCCGGTTCACCCGCATCGTTCACCGGCGCGGCCTTGTCGCCGATCGCCGTGATCCCCACGCGGTTGAGATTCACCAGCCCGATGTATCCGATCGCCGCGGCGAGCTTCTGCATGAACACAAACTTGTTCGGCTCGCCCGCATCAGTCGACGCCGAGCAATCGATCACAATCTGCAGCGAAAGGTCCTCTTCTTCCAGGAACAGCTTCAGGAACATCTTGTCGAGCCGACCAAAGATGTTCCAATCGATGTGCCGAAGATCATCGCCCGAGACGTACGGCCGGTGATCGGCAAACTCCACGCTCTCGCCTCGGCGCTTCGAACGACGCTCGCCCTTGAGCTTGCCGGTCATGATCTTTCGGCTGGAGATATCCAGTTGACCAAGCCGAGCGGCGAGCTCGGGATTGATCAAGTCTTCGAGGACTTTTGGGCGGGTGATGTTGGGGGTTCGGAGCATGGAAGCAGTTTCTAACGCGAAGTTCGCGAAGGACTCGAAGCAGAGACACGACACATGGGCGAGCGCTCGTTGATGATCCGAGAGACGCCATCTTTGAGCAGTCGGACGTTGAAGTTGATGATGAGGCCAAGAGGCAGATTCATGGCTCGCAGGTACGAGAGGGCTTGTGCTCTGAACACCGGGAGCACTTCCGTAACGGACTCCAGTTCTACGATGACCAGTCGCTCTACGCACAAGTCAATCCGTTGACCGACGAGTGCGATGTCCTTGTACGGCACGGTCACCTCAACCTGCTGCTCGACACTCAACCCCCGAGACCGAATCTCATACACCAGCGCCTGTTCATACAGCTTCTCCAGCAAACCCGGCCCAAGATGCCGATGGACCTCAATCGCGCACCCCAGGATCGCATGGCCAACGCGCTCCACGGCCTCTGGCAGATCTTCATGTCGCATCTCGAACTCACTCACACGTCTTCATGCCTTTCTTCGCGCCCCATCGCGATCATCGCGTTTACTCTGCATCGCGGCCTCACACCCGCACCGGCTCCTTCGGCGTCGCCTCCAGAATCTTCTTCACCACATCATCCCCCGTCACCCGATCCGCCTCGGCTTCAAAGTTCAGAATCACCCGGTGCCGCAGCGCAAGCAAGGCCGTGTCGGCGATGTCCTTGTTGCTCACGTGATACCGCCCATCGGTCAGCGCACGCACCTTGCCGCCCAGCAGCAGCGCCTGCGCCCCGCGCGGCGAGGCCCCGCAGCGGATGTACTGGTTGGTGATGTTCGGCGCGTGCTCGCCCTGCGGATGCGTCGCCAGAATCAACCGAGCGGCGTATTCCTTCACGTGTGGCGCGACGATGCAGTCTCGGATCAGCGCCTGCGCCTCCAGAATCTGCCGCCCGTCAAGAATCTTGTTCGCCGACGGCGTCGCCGTGCCCGTCGTCCGGTCCAGAATCGTCATCAGCTCGTCGAGCTTTGAATACCCGACCGTGATCTTGAAGATGAACCGGTCCATCTGCGCCTCGGGCAGCGGATACGTTCCTTCCTGCTCGATCGGGTTCTGGGTCGCCAGCACAAAGAACGGCTTGTCCAGCTTGTACGTGTGCCCCGCCACCGTCACGCTCCGCTCCTGCATCGCTTCCAGCAATGCCGACTGCGTCTTGGGCGTTGCACGGTTGATCTCGTCAGCCAGCACGATCTGGGCAAAGATCGGCCCGCGCTGAAACTCAAACTTCCGCCGCCCCGTGTCCGGGTCTTCCATCACGATGTTCGTCCCGATCACGTCCGCGGGCATCAGGTCCGGCGTGAACTGGATGCGGCTGAACGGCAAGCTCAGCGTGTCCGCCAGCGTCCGCACCAGCATCGTCTTGCCAAGCCCGGGCACGCCCTCCAGCAGCACGTTGCCGCCGGCAAACAGCCCGATCAGCGTCGCGTCGATCACATCGGTGTGCCCGACCATGACCTTGCCGATCTCGTCGCGCAGCGTCTTGTACGTCGTGCGGAACTTCTCGCACGCCGCCTTCACATTCTCTGGGGTCTGCATGTCGGCTGAGGCCATGGTGGAATCCTCGGGAATCGGGAATCGGGTTTCAGGTTTCGGGTCGCAATCTGCTTGGCTCAGGTGGCACAGGCGTCCCGCCTGTGTCCCTCAGCCCCGCCATCAACATCCACTCCATCACTTCGTTACTTCGTCACTCCGTCACTCCGTCACTTCTGCTCTTCCTCATCAAACTTCTCCTGCGCCCGCTCTCGCGCCTTCTTCAGCCGCGACAGGCCGCCCTCGGCCTGCTCCGCCGCGTCTTGCGCCTGGCCCATCCCTGGCTTGGGCTTCTTCACTTCCGGCTCAAACGTCGGCACGGCCTGGTTGGTCTTCGCTCCCTTGAGCTCATCTTCTGTCGCTTCAAACTTCGCCTTCGCGGTCGCCGCGTCCGTGCCGCTGGTCTTGCGTCTGCCCGCCGCCCCATCACTCCGCGGTGCCATCGATTGCTGCGCCCGCTCGCGTGCTTCCTTCAATGAGCCAAGCTGCTGACCCGCCTGCTGCACGCCCTGACCCAGCCCACGGCGTACCGCCGCCGCGATCAGTGCGGGCTCGATGCGAATCCGCCGCACCGCCACGTCCAGCAAAAACGTCCCAAGCGCGATGCACGCGACGATGATCCAGATTGGCCTGGCATCCACCGGCATCACCAGCCCCGCCCGCTCCCACAGATCGGCCTTCAGCGGATCATCGCTCACCACTCGTCCGCCCGTCAGGTCCGCAATCAGTTTGCCCAGCGGCGCATTGTCCTGCAACGATCGGAACTCATCCGCGTATGGCCGCGTCACCGCTGCCTGCACCGTGCCGCGTGCTTCCTGCCCGCTCCCCGCGCCCGCCTCGCTCGATCCCGGCGCGGTGTACTGCACCGTCATCAAATACGCGCCCGATCGCGCCGAATCGAACACCCCTTCATATCGCCCGGGCCCGACCTGCCGCAGCTCCACCGGCTGGCTCGCCCCGCCCGGCCCGCTCACGCGTCCGGCAAAGCGGACAAAGTTCAATCGCTCGCCCTGCGGATCGAGCGCTTCGACCACCACGCGCGTGCGATCGCCCAGATCCTCGGTCGTCACGCGCATGTCGGTGTTGCCGCTGGGCCGCATCGCCCAGCGCACGTGCTGCTCCCAGAATGCGCGATACTTGCCCCATGATGGCCAGCCCACCGTCCATCGCACGCTCGCATCGCTCGTGAACGCGACACTCTTGCCGAGCCCAAACTGCCAGTGGGCAAGCAGCGGGTCGCTCTCCTTGCCGCGGAGCGAGACCACGCTCAGCCCCTCGCGCTCCGCCGTCACCACATATCCAGACAGCTTCGGAAACCCCGCATTCGCCAGCCCGCGCATCGGCTCGCTCACCGCGCTCACGATCGTCGGCGTAAATGCGTCGCCCTCCCAGATCAGCGAGCGCTTCACGATCTGCGCCTCTTTGATAAAGATCGACGGCAGCGTCGCGAACTCACCCTCGTCCACGATCCCGTAAAAGTTGCCCCGCGTCTCCCGCGCGATCCGACGCATCGTGTCCCAATCCGGGCCAGACTTCGCCCGATTGTGCGGATACACCAGCACCGTCGAGATCGTGATCCGTGCCGCACGGCACTTCGGCAGGATCGTCTGATCGAGCAACTGAGGATCGCCGTCAGAGATGATGATGATGTGCCGCGCCCCCGCATCGGCCTTTGACAATCCCGTATACGCCATGTTCAACAGGTTGTCGAAGCTCGGCATATCGCCAAACGTCAGCGAGTTGATCGCGCGCGTCACCGCCGACTTGTTCCCCACCTCGCTGATCGGATGCACCCACCAATCACCCTTGGCAAACGAATACTCCAGGATCCCCGCAAGATCCAGGCGCGACAGGTTGTTCACCGCCGCCAAGGCCACCTGCTGCCCCCAATAGTTCCCCCGCGGCACCTCGCACGAGTGCATCAGCAACACCAGCGCGCCCCGCGGCATCTTCCGCTGCTGCGGCGGATCCAGCTTCACCGGCAACGCATCCGCCACCGGCGACCCGATCCACCCCCCCGCGCCAAACGAGTTCGGCCCGCCCACCATCACCAGCCCGCCGCCCAGATCGTGCACATAGTTCTTCAGGTCTTCCTGCTGCTGCTGCGTGAACTGATCCGACGACACGTTCGCCAGCACCACAGCGTCATACGTCGTCCAATCCACCAGCGAGTTCGGCGCTTCGCTCGGCAGCTTCACCACCGCGTCCAGCTTGGACTCGATCAACGCCCGCCGCATCGGCTCCACTTCTTCCGTCGATGGCGCAATCACCAGCACCCGCCCCTGGCTCTGCACAAACGTCACCGCGATCGACTGATTGTTCTGCGGAATCGAGTCATCCTGCGGCGTCTCCGGCGTAAACACCGCCTTGAACTGCGTCGCCCCCGGATTCGGCAGCGTCACCGGAATCGGCACCACATTGTCCCCCGCTTCGAGTTGGACCTGCATGTCCATCTCGCCCGGCCGCTCGCCAAGCTGCACCTGATCGCCATTGATCAAGAGCGACAAGCGCCCCCTCGCCGGCTTCACCGCATGAATCAGCACCCGCGCCACCACGTTCTGCCCCATCCGCGCCTGACTCGGCGTCACCACCCGCTCGACGATCACCTCCTGATCAAACTTGTACCGGATCGGCAGCACATCGATCGGCACGCCCGCCGCCTTGGCCTGCGCCGCCGCCGCCTGCACACTGCCGGTCGTCTCGTTCCAGTCCGAGATCATCAGGATGCGCTTCGCCGCCGCCCCCTGGCTGGCGTCCTTGGCAGGAATCGAGAGCGCGAGCGCCACGGCCTCTTGCAGATTCGTGCCATCGGTTGCACCGATGAACAGCGTGTCGGGTTTCTCCTTCGGTGCCGCCGGCAGCGATTGCACATACGCCTTCGCCGCCGCCGTCAGACGCGAGATCGTGTCGCCGGGCTTCGCCTCGTTCGCGGCATCGTCCAGATACAGGTCCACGCGCTTCAGCAGTTCAACCGGCTTGCCATCGGGCCCGGGCACGGGCCGCGCGACGGAATCGCTCGCGTCGACCACCACCGTCAGGTTGACGTTCTTGGCCTCGCGCCTCCACTGCGGCTTGGCCACCGCGCCGACGATGAGCAGGATCACCATCAATCGAACGAGCAGCGCGATCCGCCGAGATGTCGTCCCAAGCCCGCTCAGCGTCTGCCGACCAATCCAGATCGTGAGCACCCAGCAGATGGGCACAAGCGCCAGCCAGATGGGCTGGTCAAACTGAATCGGGCCGATGTGAAACGCCAGGAGCATCAGTTCTTTGTTCCAAAGTCGCGGGTCGCACCACAGCGTACCGGATCAGCATCTCTAAGTTTTCCAAATCTCGTTCCGAACACGCTCTCAAGGAAAAACACCGCCATCGCATCCAACGTCTTCAGGCCCGGAGGGCCGTCGGAATGTAGCTACGGGTGGAGCGCAGCGCAACCCGTAGAAAAACACGTTCCTCCGCCCCATCGCCCCGGCAGGGGCGAAGGAACCTGCCTCCACCGTTCACTGCTCCACACTCAGAACCGATCATCTCGATCACATTGCCACCCGATCTCACTCACGGCTCAAACCCCACCACACGGTTGTTCGCCGAGTCCAACACATACGCCAGTCCGTTCAATACGGTCACACCCCACGGAGCCGCAAGCTGTCCGGGCTCGCGTCCATCCTCGCCATACACCCCAAGCGTCACGCCCGCGTCCAGATCCACATGTTGCAGCCGATTGCCTCCAAACTCGCTGATCAGCGCGGTGCCGTCGGGCATGAGCGCCACGCCATAGGGAAAGTAAAACTGCCCGGGCTGCCGCCCCTGAGTGCGAAACGAACCCATCCAACCGATCAGCTCGCCATCGAGCGTGAATCGTCCGATGCGATGGTTGCACGCATCCACCACCACCAGCTCGCGCCCGCCGTCGCGACGCGAGCGAATCGCCAGCGACTGCGGCCGGTTGAACTCGATCGCCTTCGGATCTTCGCCCAATCCCGGCGAGCCAAAGCTGAACAGAAACTCATGCTTCGCGCTGAACACGCTCACGCGATCGTTCCCGCCGTACTCCGAGACATAGATCCGCTCGATCGACTTCTTGTCGCTCCCGAGCGCGACCGCAACATCCGTCAGATAGTAAAACTGACCCGGTCCCGCACCATGGCTCCCCCACTGCGCCACCAGCGTCGGCTGCTGCCGCTGTCCCGGCACGTGCGCCGGCGGCGGGCGATACACGATCACCCGGTGATAGTGCGTGTCCGCAATGTACAGCAGATTCTCAGTCCACACACCCTTCTCATCAGGCCCCGGCGCAACACAGAACCCCGTCGGCTTGCCAAGCTCATACTCCGGCATCCGAAAAATCGTCATGCACGCGCCGGTCTTCGGGTCGATCCGCTGCACACGCGCCGACTTATCGATGATCCACAGCCCATCCCCATCGTGATCAATCGCCCGTGGATAGGCGAAGCGCCCCGGCGTGTCGCCCAGACCGCCGTGGATCGCCGTGTACCGAATCTTGCCCGCCCCCTCACTTCCCATTCCAACACCCGGCGCGTCGTCGCACCCGCCAAGCCCGAGCGAGAGAGCGACCAGACCGCACGCGCCAAGACGCCCGAAGAAAGTGATCGTGGAACGTCGTCGCATGCCGTCCGATCCGGCTCCTGAATCACCCACGCCCCAATAGCCAACTCAGCGTACCGGCACCTCCGAGATTACGCTGCACGAGTTGTTCGGGATCGGACAACTTCGCGTGCACGCGACATCAACACGGCCGCCGCACCCGCGAAGATCAGCCCCATCGCCAGCAGATTCAGGCACGCCGCACACAACTGCTCATCGCGGGCATAGTGCAGTTTGTCCAGCAGATACTGCGCCACGCTCGTCGGCCCCGGGGCCTGCAGCGTCACCGCGGCCTCGATCTCGTGCAACGACAACGCCGCCGCCGCACACCCGACCCCCGCGATCACCCCCGCCGTCGGCCTCCCACGAATCGTCCACCATGCCCAAAGTCCATCCCCCGCCATGAGCACGCGCGCCGACCGCTCGTCCTCCGACTCCCGATGCGCCAGCCACACCCCCACCACCACCCCGACCACGCAAAAACGCGCCGCATGCGCCCAAACCCGCGGCCAGATTCGCGCATAAACCCACGCCGGCCACCAAGGCGCATTC
>JAIEOW010000185.1 GCA_019750095.1 Phycisphaerales bacterium | reverse complement strand
GGGCCACGCTCATCGACGCGCTCCCCGTCCCGCGTGCGTCCCGCCAGCCACGTTCTTGCCCTCGGCCTTGCGGTCGAAATGTTCGCGCAGGTCCGACAGCCGCCACCGCACCACCCTCTCGCCAAGCCGGATCGGCGCGGGGATCTCGACCCGCTGAGCCATTCGCCAAACCGTGCGCACATTGATCCCGAGGAGTTCCGCCACCTCGCGGACGCTGACCACCGCGACATCGGCCATTCGATTCCTGATCTCATCCATGAGTGATCACCCAGTTCGCCACGACGGCGCAGGACAACATGAGCCGCGACGCACCGTGTGAGGGGGGCCTCGCGGTGGGCTGGTTTGGGGTCGTTGCAGGTTGGGTCGCTAGGGCTGGTTCGTTTGCGTGCGTAGTCAGTCGAGGCCGCCCTCTACCCATCTACGCAAAGGCCACTCGGAGTGGCGAAGACTTGGCGAGACTTGCCGGGGTCTTGCGGGACCTCGGTACTCCCTATAGGTGCGCGCGCCCCGAAAAGTGTCGCACCGATTCCGCAGTTCCGTCGTCGTGAGTCATGGCCTGCCCCTGTACCCCTCTGTCGATCGCGGCGATCTGTTGCGCGGGATCGGCCAGTCCGTCGCCGACACACTGTGCCGCCTTAGAGCACCTAACCCGCTCGCGGGGGAATTGCCGAACACCTGGGGCACTATCGTGCAGATTCAGTCATTGCCTGTCCGTGCGTGTCCGCGATCATGCCCTTATGCAAACTGGGCGCGGCCTGTGCTCGTAGACTGCAAGCCGAGTCTCCCGGCTACGTAGGCCGTCCGGCGGCTCCCTGTCCGCCACGCCCGCGCCGATACCGTCTGAAATTCCAGGGTCAGTGCGAGTCAACACACGTCCCTCTGTTCCATCTCGCGTTTGGGCTGCACGGTTCACGACACGAACGGAGGGCTGGCATGTTGATCGCGGTCGGCATCGCGCATGTGATCGTCAACAGAATCCGAGCCCACGTTGCAGGTGGCAGCGATCCCGTTGACGCCGTCGTTACCGTTAAGGGCGCAACAAAGCCGCGTGCCCGCTCTCGCGGAACACGCGACCGATGGCTGAAGGTCTCCGCCGACCCTGTCAATATCGCCGAACCCAATGTCCTAACCACCATCGGAACCAGCGCGGCCGGTCTTGGGCAGCAGGCCACCCTTCCGCCGGGCGACGATCGCCGCGACGAACAGGAGGTCAGGGACAAGCTCGCCGGTTCGCGCGACGAACCGGGTGAGGAAGTCCTGCCTCGCGGCGGCGTCAACCAGAATGGAGTCGGCCGAGATGCCGAGCTCCACGTAGAGCTGATCAACGATCGCCGGGTGCTGTTCGATGAGCACCATGGGTCGCGGGCACTTGAGTTGCGGGTGGTCATCCCCGCGTGTTTCTCATCGCTTCGCGTACACGCAGGACGTCTGCCATTGACTGATCAATCGCCCATCTGCTCACCGATGAGGGCGAGTTCCACCTGGAGCTTGGCCAGCACGCGGGTCTTGGCTTGGTACACCGAATCGCGCGAAAGGCCTAGGTCTGCCGCGACACGATCGGCCGGCTCGTTGAGCACGAACACACGGTGGAAGGCCTCGAAAGTCGAGTTGTCGCGGTAGCTCGCGCGGACCCGCTCCATCGCCGCACGCAACTGCTGAGATTCCCCCTCGGCGTCCCATGCCCGATCCTCGGCTTCATCGTTCACGGAGGCGGATCGCTCGCGTTTGGCAGAGGCGGCGGAGGTGGTTCGCAATCGCTGGATTTCGTGGGCGACGCACGTCTTGAGATACCCGCGAAAGCGGCCCTTCTCGGGGTTGTATGTGAACCGAGGCTGCGCCGCGAAGAAGCCCATAACGATCTGTTGAACCAGATCGGGGAGCTGGCTCGGTGACAGCCCCTGCCTGCGGGCGAAGCCGACGATGATCGGCTCGTAGCGCTCGCAACACTCGGTCCACGCCACCTCCCTGGCGTCGCCATCGGCCTTCAGACGCAGCATCAATGCTGCAGATGTCGGGTCCATCGGCCCCATTCTACAACCCGAAATGAATCCGGTTCGGTGAGTGTCAGATCTCCTCGCCAGTCCACTATCTTTGAACGCACGCCATGAACGATCCATCCGAGGAGCAAGCCAGCCGTGAGTTCACCTGACCGAGATCGAGCCTCTGAAGCTGTCGACCTGCTGCTGACCATGCCGGAGGATCGTCGCGCCGCCGCGGCACGGCTGATGTGCGGCGAAGATGCGGCTCTGCTCGCATTGGTGACCAAGGCCCTCTCCGAAGCCGGACAAGACGATCTCTTGAAACGCATCCGTGACGAGCAGTCGACAGCCGACGTCAGCGCCGATGCGGATGGCTCTGCGCGAACGCAGGCACTGTCCAACCCAAACAGGCTTGGTTCAACGATTGGCGTCTACAAGCTGCTGGAGCGTCTGGGCGAGGGCGGCTTCGGCGAGGTCTATGCCGCCGAGCAGAGCGAGCCGATCCGGCGTCGCGTCGCGGTGAAGATCATCAAGCCAGGGATGGACTCACGGGCGGTGGTTGCTCGCTTTGAGGCCGAGCGGCAGGCGCTCGCGCTTATGGACCATCCGAACATCGCCAAGGTGCTCGACGCGGGCACGACCCGTGCCGGGCGGCCGTACTTCGTGATGGAGCTGGTCCGCGGCGTACCCATAACGACGTACTGCGAGGAGAATCGCCTCTCACCTCGCGAACGCATCGAGCTGATGATCCCCGTGTGCCAGGCGATCCAGCACGCGCACCAGAAAGGGATCATCCACCGCGACATCAAGCCTGGCAACGTGCTCGTCACGATCACAGATGGCAAGGCCGTGCCGAAGGTGATCGACTTCGGCATCGCCAAGGCTATCGCGGGGGCGAGCACGCTCACGGACAAGACGATCTACACCGCCTTCCGCCAGTTCATCGGCACGCCAGCGTACATGAGCCCTGAGCAGATCCTGCAGTCCGGCGTGGACGTGGACACGCGCTCGGACGTGTACGCGCTGGGTGTGATGATGTATGAGCTGCTCAGCGGTTCGCTGCCGTTCGACACCGAGTCGCTGCTGAAGGAAGGCCTGGAGCGCATGCAGCAGGTCGTGCGCGAGCAGGACCCACCCAAGCCCAGCACGCGCGTCCTGACCATGGACGCGGGCAAGCGCACGAGCGTCGCCGCGGCACGCAGGCTCCAGCCCGACAAGCTCGGCGGCTCACTCCGCGGCGAGGTGGACTGGATGGTGATGAAGGCTGTCGAGAAGGACCGCAACCGGCGGTACCAATCGCCGACGGAGTTCGCCGAGGACTTGCGGCGGTATCTGGACGGTGATGCCGTGAAGGCCAGCCCGCCCAGCGGGTGGTACCGGGCGAGGAAGTTCGTGCGGCGCCATCGCGTGGCGGTCGCGCTGGCCGGCGTCGCGGTAGTGGGGCTGCTTGCCACCGTGGTCGGCACGAACATCGGGCTGCGGCGCGAGGCTGCTCAGCGGGCCGTCGCGGTGGAGAACGAACGGATCGCCAAGCAGAACGAGGCCCGGGCGAACGATGAAACATCCAAGGCCCAGAAGAGTGCCGAGCGAGCGCAGGCAGCGATGAACTTCTTGCCCTCGGTGCTCATCGGTGCCGACCCGACTCGAAACGAGGGTCGAAAGGACGTGACCGTCGGCGAGATGCTCGACCGCGCCGTGGCGGCGGCGGACAAGGGCACGACCCTCTCGGGTCAGCCGCTGGATCCTGATGTTGAGGCGACGGCGCGGCTGTCGGTCGCGGTGGCGTATTACGGGATCGGTCGGTACGCCGAGGGGCTCGCGCAGGCACGCCGCTCGCTGGCGATCGCCGAGCGTGTGTATGGCGCGGAGTCGCCCGAGATACTCGAGTGTTTGGGCTGGGTCGGAACGGGGCTCTGGTACACCGGTGGCGGGGTCGAGCTCGAGGCGATGTCGCGCCGTCAACTGGCGATCATCGAGAAGAGCGGCCTTCGCAACACGACGGACCATGCACAGGCTCTCAACCTGCTCTCGCTGAGTCTCCATGGGCGCGGCATGAACGCCGAAGCGCTCGCGGTGGACATCGAACGCCTAGGCGTCTCGGAAAAGATCGTTCCACCCAATCGCTTCCAGATCGCCAGCTCGTTGCACGAGATCGCGCTGAACATGAACGGCCTCGGACGCGCCGCCGAGGCGCTGCCGTACATCACGCGCTCGGTCGCGGAATACGAGAAGCTCAATCAAGAGATCGATGTCTCTCGCCCGCTGACAACCCTTGGGGTGACGCTCACGGAACTGGGGCGGCTCGAAGAAGCAGAGGCATCGTGCAGGCGTTCGATGGAGATCAGCGATCGCCTGCGCGGCAAGGACCACCCGTACCCCAAGTACGAGCGGAACATGTTGGCGCGCGTGCTCATCAAGCGGGGCAAGTTCGCAGAGGCCCAAGAGATCCTCGATACCGCGGACAAACTCGCTGGCCAGCGAGGGCCCAACGGGATCACGCAGGCCGCGTGGCTCAGGGCCATGCTGCTGCGGGCCCAAGGTCAGCCGGAACAGGCCAGCAAGATTTACGAAATGATGCGCGCGGGCAAGAGTCTCGACGAACTGGTCAAGGACGTTCGCGGCGTGATCGGCATCGCCGCGGATGGATGGGGAACGACCAACGACCTCGGGCGTTACGAACAGGTCGCAGCGGAAGGCGAAGTGCTCCTCCCAAAGGCGCGGGAAGCGCTCGGAACGGATCCGGATAACACGCTCCTCCGCCCGTTCGCCGCCGAGATGCTCCGCGCGTATCTCGCGCTGGGCGACGTGGCGAGTCTGGCGAAGGCCGAGGCCCTGCGGGCGCAGTACCCGGGGCTCAAGCCTGGGCCGGGGCGCGTGCCCGCGCAGCCGTGAGCGCTTTCAACAACACGCCCGACGCCGCACTCCGCGCCGCAGATTCTGCGCCGTTGTTAGTTCTTTCGGCCCAAGCACAGCCCAACTTCAGTACAAATGCACCGGCGCGTCCGCTTTGTCAGCGAACTTTGCTCTGCCGATCGCTGACTTTGCACAAAAGTCCGCGTGCTTTGCTCCAACGTCAGCGATCACAACCCCGGCGTCCGCGATCGCGGCGATGAAGTCAGCGGACACGGTCTCCATGTCAGCGGACAAACTCCCTGCGCCCGCGACCACATCGACCATGCCAGTCGATGCCAGCCCTGTCCACGCGACCCCGGTGGCCCGTCGGGCAATCCAAACGCCTCAGCCAACCCGCGTCGGTTCGGCGTGTGTCTGGATCGCCACTTTTCAGCACCTTGCCTCAGAAAGTTTCCGGCGGCGCTGTCAGACTCCTGCGTCCAGCCCCTAGCTTCTCATATGAACCAGCTTCATTCCCTCCGCCCGCCGCACCAGAGTATCCAGAGTTTGACCATGCCAACGCACGCACGCCACTCAACACGCCCACTGCTTTTCTCCGTCCTCGTCGTCGCCATCGCATCGACATCTCACGCGGACATCGTCAACCCGTCGTTCGAGCAGGTGTACCCAAACCCGCTCGTCGAAGGGTGGTCTCTGCCTGTGGGCTGGGAGGTCGGCTCTGACGATTGGGTTTGGGCGGATTCGGGCTATCTCCCGATCCTTCCAACGCACGGTCAGTGGTTGGCCGGGACGGCTTTCGGCTACTCGCTTTCGCAGCAGGTCGCGCTGAACGCCGGAGACCAGGTCCTCGTCGATGTCGCGATGACCTGCGACGCGTGGTACGCGGAGGGATGGGCTGAAATCAGATTAGGTGACTGGCAGAGCCCCGCGGCCCTTGCCCGTTCCTATGTCGTCATGTCACGTTACAACACATCGCTGATCGGTTGGCACACGCTCTCACTGACCGTGCCGGCATCGGGAACGTACGAACTCGCCCTCCAGGGCGTTAGCGGCGGCACCGGCGACGGCACAATCAACTTCTACTTTGACAACGTCCGTGTGGTACCCACGCAGGGCGCGGGCACGCTGCTTGGGCTAGGCGGAGTTCTCGCCGCGCGTCGGCGTCGTTGAGTCCGTCTTCTCTCACGTGCAAGGAGTCAACACATGCGTCGTTCTGTACTTTATCTGATCACAACGCTGGCGACCGTCGCCACCACCACAGCCTCAAACGCTGATATCGTCAATCCCTCGTTCGAGGAGTTCGACGCCAACGGGCAGATCATCGGCTGGTCGTCGCTCGGTTACGGCCTCTGGGACAACTGGAATGGCTTTGGCGGCACGCCCAACTCTGGAGCGGGTCAGACCGCGGTATCCATGGAGGGTCCTGCGGGCGGATGGCAAACGGTCGCGCTGAGTGCGGGGGACGTGATTCTCTTTGACGCGGCACCTGCACAACCTTTCGGACCGGGCTACGGCGGCGGGAGGTTCAACTTGCAAGTGTGGCTATGCCCGCCAACGAATGTGTATCCAAGCGAACTTGGAAATCCGTGGGATCTGAGCACGCCTACTCAAGCCAATATCTCTTGGAGCGAGCCTGCCGCGCCCTATGGACTGTGGACTACGCACTCACTCATCGCGCCGGCCACGGGCCTGTACACCTTGGGCTTCTTCGGATGGGCGTATTCCAACGTTCCATTCTTTGATACACGCTGGGTGATGATCGACAACTTCCGCACCGTCCCCTCACCGGGGGCCGCAGTGCTGCTCGGGCTGGTCGGCGCGGTCGCCGCGCGTCGCCGTCGCTGACTGTAGTTGTCCTCGCATTCAAGGAGTCAGCACATGAATCGTTCTGCGTTGCATCTTGTCGTCAGGCTCGGAGTGGCGGCCATCACTTCCGCGTCCCACGCGGGCATTGTCAACCCGTCGTTTGAGGATGTGTACCCGAGCCCGCACGACCCATTCGTTGTTCTGCCGGTGGGGTGGACGACGGTCGTGACGGAAGAGGGATTCGACACCGCGTGGGCGGAAAAGTTCGGCGAGTACGGTGCTCCTCCGGCGGGTCCGACCGATGGTCGGGCGATGGCCATCGTCACCGCTCCCTGGCGGATTTGGCAGACGGTCACCCTCACGGCGGGCGAGAGGATTTTCGTTGACGTGGCGGTCGCCACCAGTTCATCGCAGGCGTATGGCTCGGCGGTGATTGCGCTCGGGTCGTCGTGGAACGAACCTGCGTTGTGGAACTTCGCGGCGTCGGCGAGTCTCGATGTGCCGTATCCGGGCAACTTCGGGTCGGGCGGTGTGTCGTGGATCGGTTGGCAGACACTTTCGCTGACCGTGCCTGCGACGGGGACGTATGACCTCGTGCTCATTGGCGGCTTCAGCGGCACTGCCAACGGCGGCACGAACACGTACTTCGACAACATCCGGGTCATTCCTGCGCCGGGCACCGCGGCGCTGCTTGTGCTGGGCCGCGCGCGGCTGAACCGGCGTCGGCGTTGACTTCTTCACATCGATGGGAACAGAGACTATGAACACCATTACATGCTCAATCCTCGCCACGACACTCTTCGCCTGGGCAACTGCCGCTCGCGGAGCTCTTGCAACGTACGAAGCAACGCTCACGGTGGGTCCGGGAGCGTGGGATCAAGTGCTTCAAGCCGCAGAAGACGGCTGGGTAAGCTCCGACGACGTTCCGGTGTACGCGCTCCCAACCGGCGACCGCTTCACGCTGCGGTTTACCGTTGATGGGTCCGTGCCGTTGGACCAGCGAGTTCCCGCAGATTCTCCGCTCGATGAGCACGGCATCTTCAATGGCACGGTGATCACCGCCGCAACACTGACTCCGTGGGCGTCCAATCTCGGCTTTGGCTTGGGTACAGACCCACGAACGCTCAACTTCTCGGCCAACCGCTCGCTGCTCTATGCCTCGCAGTTTTCTACAGGGTCGCGGGATCACTTCCCGTTCACGTACGCGTTTGATGTCTCGCAGATCTTCATCGGCGTTCAGGGACCGACCTACTCCGCGTCAACCATCGGGCTTGGACTCGACCAGATCTATGGCCCGTTGACGCAAGGACGACTCTCGGTTTCGTTTGGGCTTCAGTATGTATCTGAAGGGTCATTCTTTATCGGCTTTGACGCATCGGAGTTCCGTCTCGTTCCTGCGCCCGGCGCCGCCGCCCTGCTAGCCCTCGCCGCCGTCGTTTCATCACGTCGGCGCCGCTGAACCCGCTCGCCATCACTCCACAGGCCGCGGTCGATACCGCGAGCCGAGCGTGTGTCTGTGTTGAGTCCCTTCCAGGAGAAAGAGCATGTTGATGACTCGCTTCGTGACCGTCACGGCCCTCGCGGCCTTCGCTGGTCTGTCCGCATCCGTTGCTTCGGCCTCGATCACCATCCCGACCGTGCCCATCGGCAACCCCGGCAACGCGGCCGACGCGAGCACGGGCTTCGGCTCCGTCGCGTACACTTACAACATCGGAACGACCGAGGTCACCAACGAGCAGTACACAGCGTTCCTCAACGCCGTCGCCGCGACCGACCCCAACGGCCTCTACAACACGAGCATGGCCGGCCCGACGGGCGGAATCACTCGCTCGGGCGCCGATGGCTCATACACCTACGCGACCGCGAACGGACGGGGTAACCACCCTGTGAACTTCGTCTCGTTTCAGGATTCCGTCCGCTTCACCAACTGGCTCCACAACGGCCAGCCCACCGGCCCGCAAAGCGACAGCACCACCGAGACCGGCGCGTACGCGATTTCCACCGACCCCAGCGTCCCGACGAGCCGCAACGCCAACTGGCAGTGGGCCCTTCCCAACGAGAACGAGTGGTACAAGGCCGCATATCACCAGCCCGCGAGTCAGGGCGGAGATACCGATGATTACTGGCTGTACCCGACATCGAGCAACACCATCACGACTGCGCAGGCGAACTATGGCGGTGTGATCGGCGGCGCTACGCCCGTCGGCACCTACGCGGCAAACTTCTATGGTGTGTACGACATGGCCGGGAACATTTTCGAGCGCACCGACACCCTCTTTTTCACGGGCCGCCGCATCATGGGCGGCAACTGGGGCACGGGTGAGAGCTTCCTGCAGTCAATCGCTCAAATCAGCGGTAATGTCGGATCAGAGAACCCGTCCACCGGCTTCCGCGTTGTGCAGGTTCCCGCTCCATCGGCCATGGGTCTGGTGGCGGTGGGCGGCCTGCTCGCCGCGCGTCGGCGGCACGCATGAGTGGTACGCCGAAGCCTCTCTGCCGGTGTCTGTCAAACGAATCACTCGCATCCGCCCAGACGGAAGTGCAGGCCCGCGATCTCCCCGTCATTCCGCGACATGTGGGCAAGTTCGGCCCCATGTGGGCAAACGGGCGGATTCGGCGGGAAATCGCCCATCTCCGCGCGAAACAAACTCTGTTTACCCGCGCGGCTGTTCCCGTAGGCATCGCGATCGACCGTCGCCCACCAAGTACCTACGCCTGGCCCGCTAGGCGTCTACGTCTACAGAATCCCCGCCCACGGCGGCATCATCGCGGATTCTGTATGCGTAGACGCGTAGACGCCCACGTCGCGCCACGTTGGCCCGACGTGCCGCCGGTTGGCGA